>JBNJDM010000116.1:0-5531 GCA_051744925.1 Thermodesulfobacteriota bacterium
ATTTTTGATACTGCCGGACGTCTTCAGGCAGATGAAGAAATGATGGATGAGCTTGTTCGTATAAAAAAGATGCTCAAACCTTCAGAAATACTTCTTGTTGCAGATGCCATGACAGGTCAGGAGGCTTTGAAAGTTGCACAAACCTTTGATGAAACCCTTGATATAACAGGTATTGTTCTTTCAAAGGCTGACGGTGACGCAAGGGGCGGTGCGGCTCTTTCCATGAAGGCTGTAACAGGAAAGCCTGTAAAATTCATGGGTGTAGGTGAAAAAATGTCTGCTCTGGAGCTTTTTCATCCGGAGAGAATGGCTTCAAGAATTCTTGGAATGGGTGATACTCTCTCATTTATTGAAAAAGCACAGGAGACTGTGGATGAGCAAAAAGCTCTTGAAATGGAGAAAAAGCTCAAAAAGAATCAGTTTACACTTGAGGATTTTAAAGATCAGCTGGTACAGGTAAGAAAAATGGGCTCAATTAAAGATATCATGGGTATGCTTCCCGGTATGAACAATAAAGCTATGAAACAGCTTGACATTGATGATAATGAGCTTATTAAAGTAGAGGCTATTATTAATTCTATGACCAAGAAGGAAAGGATTAATCATAATATTATTAACGGAAGCAGGAGAAGGCGTATAGCCGGAGGTTCAGGTACCAGGGTGCAGGATGTTAACCAGCTTCTGAAAAATTATAATCAGACAATGAAGATGATGAAGAAATTTAACAAAAAAGGCATGATGAAGTCTCTTGGCAGAGGAGCCTTGCCTTTTTAACAGTATTTTAATATAAAGGAGAAATAATAGTTATGGCGGTAAAGATCAGGCTAAAAAGAATGGGAAGAAAGAAACAGCCTTTTTACAGAATTGTTGTTGCAAATTCCGAGTCACCAAGGGACGGAAGATTTCTTGAATCTGTAGGAACATATAATCCACTTGCAAATCCACACGAAGTTACTGTGAAAGAAGACAGGATTAAGTACTGGCTTGGTGTGGGAGCGACTCCTACAGATACAGTAAGAAGTCTTTTAAAGCAGCAGGGTGTATCCTAAGCTGTTTTTGAAGCTCCCCTGAAATTAATAAACCGGATAATAGGCTTTTTGAATCTAAAGTTACTGGAAGGAGAATCTTATGAAGGAGCTGATTGAGTATGTTGCTAAATCTTTAGTGGATCAACCTGATCAGGTTACAGTTAATGAAATCGAAGGAAATCAGACATCGGTTCTGGAGCTTAAGGTTGCAAAAGAAGACCTTGGAAAAGTTATCGGAAAACAGGGGAGAACAGCCAGGGCAATGAGAACAATTTTAAGTTCTGCATCAGCAAAGCTTAATAAAAAAATTGTTCTTGAGATTATAGAATAAAACAGATTTAAGTAGTCCTGCAGACTTTTTGTAAAGAGGCTTGTTGTTATTACAAGCCTCTTTGTTTTGTCAGGTATTAATCAAAATTGATTTGTTTTTTGTTTTAAGTGAGTGCAAGGATTTGACGGAAATGAAAACAGAATACATAGTTGTAGGAAAAATTTCCGGAGTACACGGACTGAAAGGTGTGCTCAATATTTATTCCTTTGCTGAAAATTCTGATATTTTTGCACCTGGTTCATCTTTGTATATAAAAAAAAATAATAAAGAAGAATATCAGGTTTTGGAATCTGAAAGCTCAAGCAGAAAAAAAGGAAATTTTTTCCTTGTTAAATTCAGGGGTGTTAACGGTAGAGATGAGGCTGAATTTTTCAAAGGCAAAGAGGTTTTTATAAACAAAAATGACTTGCCTGAAACAGAAGATGATGCCTGGTACTGGAATGATCTTATAGGTATGAAAGTTGCTGAAGCCGGCGGAGAAGAGCTTGGTACAGTAGAAAATATTTTAAGAACAGGAAGTAGTGATATTTTAGAAGTAAAGTCTGGTAAAGAAGAGGTTCTTGTTCCGTTTTTAAAAGATGTTATAGTATCTGTTTCTGTAAATGATAATATTATAAAGGTTAATCTGCCCGAAGGTCTTAAAAGCTGATGAAATTCAGTGTGCTTACAATATTTCCTGAGATGTTTTCCGGTTTTTTAAAGGAAAGTATTATCGGAAGAGCTGTACATGATGAAAAAATAGAAATTTCTCTTGTGGATATAAGAGACTTTTCAAAGGACAAGCATAAAAATGTAGATGACAGGCCTTATGGCGGTGGAGCAGGCATGGTTATGAAACCTGAGCCCCTTTTTGAAGCTGTAGAATCTGTGAGAAAAAAAAAATTACATGCAAAAGTAGTTGTCCTTACTCCCCAGGGAGATGTTTTTTCCCAGAAAAAAGCAGAAAAGCTAAGTTTAGAACAAGAGCTTATACTTGTATGCGGAAGATATGAAGGTATTGATGAAAGATTTTATGAGCTTTGTGCAGATGAGCAGATATCAGTAGGAGACTATGTACTCACAGGCGGTGAAATTCCGGCTATGGCGGTGATAGACTCTGTAGCAAGATTGGTTCCCGGTGTTCTCGGATGCAGTGATTCTGTAGATGAAGAGAGTTTTACACAAGGAAGGCTTGAGTATCCTCATTATACAAGACCTTATGACTTTAAAGGACTAAAGGTACCTGATGTCCTGCTTTCAGGCAATCACCAGGAAGTCGAAAAATGGAGGATGAAAACTTCTTTTTTAAGAACTCTCAGGAAAAGACCTGATCTGATTGTAAAATATCCGGCAACTGCAGAAGAGAAAAAAAATGCTTAGTATACTCAGAAGGGCTTGAAGATTTTGTCAAAAAGTGATATTAGCATCGCGTTATTACACTATCCTGTGCTTAATAAAAACGGGGAAACAGGTTCATCTGCTGTAACAAACCTTGATATTCATGATATAGCAAGGCTTGCAAGAACATATGGGCTTAAAAACTATTACATAGTTACTCCGCTTCAGGATCAGAAGAGTCTTGTAAAAAAGATTGTTGAACACTGGACAGTAAATAAAGGCGGGCAGGTTAATCCCGACAGAAAAGAGGCTTTAGGGATAGTAAAAATTTGTGACAGTATAGAGGATGTAAAAAATAATCTCTTAAAAGATGAATTATCTCCTGTTCTAATTTCCACAACTGCTGTAAAAAAGAAAGGCAGTATAGAAATGGAAACTTTAAAAGAGATGATTTCAGATAAAGGAAAGCATTTTCTTATTATTTTAGGTACAGCATGGGGACTTGCTGAAGAGATTTTTGAAAAATCTGATTATGTACTTGAGCCTGTGGAAACAGGTTCGGATTATAATCATTTGTCTGTTCGGTCAGCAGCAGCAATAATAATTGACAGACTCTTGTCGGACAGATGAAAAATATAAACTTATTGGGGGAAATATGGCCACAGTAATCGATAAAATAGAACGCCGCGGCATGAGGCTGGATATACCTGATTTTGTTCCGGGTGATACTATTAATGTACACGTAAAGATCAAAGAGGGTGAAAAGGAAAGAATTCAGCAGTTCAAGGGTGTTGTAATTAAGAGAAAAAACGGAAAAAATCCTAAAGGTACTGTAACTGTCAGAAAAATGTCTGACGGAGTAGGTGTTGAAAAGGTATTTCCGATTTACTCTCCGGTAATAGATAAGATTGAAGTTGTAAGAAAAGGTCAGGTAAGAAGGGCCAAGCTTTATTATCTCAGAGACCGGACAGGTAAGGCTGCAAGAATTAAAGAAAAAGCATATGCCAGAAAGTAGGAATTGTTTCTCCCGGCATTGCCGGGAGGGATATTTTTCATATGACACCACTTGTTAACAGGCTTGAATTCGAAGATTTTGCCAGAAGCAAAGGCTATTTAAGAATTGCAGGTCTGGACGAAGCAGGCAGAGGGCCTTTGGCAGGCCCGGTTGTTTCAGCAGCTGTAATCCTTCCCGATGATTTCAGTCTTGACGGAGTTTATGACTCAAAAAAAGTCAGTGAAAAAAAAAGAGAACTTCTTGCTTTTAAAATTTGCGAGCAGTGTGAAGTTGGTATAGGTATCGTGACCGCACAAGGCATAGATTCTGTGAATATCAGGAATGCATCCCTTGAATCAATGCGTAAAGCTGTAAAAATGTTAGATCACAAACCTGACTGCATACTTGTGGACGGAAATGCCAAAACAGACTGCGGTATTTATGAAATCACCATTGTAAAAGGTGATTCCAGGTCTTTGTCCATCAGTGCAGCTTCAATAGTTGCAAAGGTTTTCAGGGACAAAATTATGAAAGAGTATTCAGCTGAATTTCCCGAATATATGTTTGATAAGCATAAAGGTTATCCCACAAAAAAACATAAAGAGGTTATAGCAAATTTAGGGCTTACACCTTTCCACAGAAAAACATTTAATTATAAATTAAAATGAGTATCCTTACCGGCAAAACAGCAGAAAAGTTTGCATCATCATTTCTCAAAAAAAACGGTTTTAAAGATATAAAATTAAATTACAGGTCAAAATTCGGGGAAATAGATATTATTGCCCGGGACAGAGATGTTTTGTGTTTTATTGAAGTAAAATTCAGAAAAAACAGAAATTATGGTCTTCCTGAAGATTTTGTCGATATAAGAAAGCAGAAAAAAATTGTTAAAACAGCTTTGTTCTATATTGCTGAAAAAGAAATTGATGATATGAATTTCAGGTTTGATATTGTAGCTGTGGAACCTGGTGAAAAGGGAAAATTGAGTGCCAGGCTTATCAAAAACGCATTTGAGGCGTATTAATATGGAAAATGAACCTGAAATATTTATAGTTGCAACACCGATAGGAAATCTGGAGGATATAACTCTCAGAGGAATAAGAATACTTAAAGAGTCTGATTTTATAGCTGCAGAAGATACAAGAAATACAGGCAAACTTTTATCAAAGCTTGAAATAAAAAATAAAATGATTTCAATGCATGAACACAATGAAAAGGAAAAAGCAGACTATATAATTAATCTTGCTCTTGAAGGGAATAAAATTGCCGTAGTATCAGATGCAGGAACTCCTCTTATTTCAGATCCGGGATTCAGGCTTATTGAAAAAGGACTTGAAAAAGGTATAAAATTTGTTCCTGTGCCTGGTGTTTCAGCTCTTACAGCACTTGTATCTGTTTCAGGAATGCCTTCGGACAGATTTGCCTTTTTCGGTTTTCTTCCAGCAAAAAAATCATCAAGAGATAAAATTTTAAATGATCTTGTTAAAGCTGATTATCCTGTTTTATTTTATGAATCTCCCAAAAGAATAATAAAAACTCTCAATGAAATTATTGAAAAAACCGGAAACAGACACGGTGTTCTCGGACGGGAACTTACAAAAATGCATGAAGAGGTAATAAGGGGAGATCTTTCTGAAATTGTTTCTGTTCTTGAACAAAAGGTAAATGTAAAAGGTGAGATATCTTTTATGGTTCAGGGCGGAGAATTAAAGGAAGATAATAATTTAAGTATTGAAGAGATACTGTCTTCGTATCCCGGGCTTTATGATGAAAAGCCGAAAAAGACAGCAGAAAAAATTGCTCATGAATTTAATCTCAGAAAAAATGATGTATATGAGGCAATTTTGAAATTCAAAGGTAA
>JBNJDM010000117.1:0-5520 GCA_051744925.1 Thermodesulfobacteriota bacterium
AGATTATGCTCTTTTAAAAGAGGCATAGGATCTACAAGATGTTTTTTAAGCCAGTTTTCACGGTTTTTAAGCTTACATGCTATACCAATAAGCTCTGATATATAAAAAACAGGAAGCCTTGTCTCCTTTGACCCCCTGAGTTCAAGATTCACCTGACACAAAGGACAAAATGAAATTATACAGTTTGCATTGCTTCTTTTTGCATGATCCCTTATTTTATCTACCTGATCATCTGCAAGATCAGGCTTGGTAACTGCAAGATGAGCTCCGCAGCACTGTTTTGCATACCCCCACCTTTTCGTTTCAACGCCAAGAGAATCAACAAAACTACGAAGTTCAGCTTCATAAGGCAAAACATCAAACCCTGTTATCCACTCCGGCCTTGTAAGCAGACACCCGAAATAAAGCACAGGCCTGAGACCTTCAAGAGGGTTAACAATAGCGTCTTTGAAAAACTCTCGCCTTGAGTCTGTAAGCACTTCAAGAAAAAATCTAAGCCTTACGGTTCCATTATATCTTTGACCTATTGTATCTTCGAGAATATCATTCTTATCCGGATTGTGCCTTAAAGTATTTTCTGCTGTTCTAAGTCTTACGTAACAGCTTGGACAGGTAACATAGAGTTCATCAATACCCTGTTTTTCTGCCAGAAGAAGGTTTCGTCCCGCAAGAAGCAGCGCGTAATCCTGATTAACACTATGCGCAGGAGATGACCCGCAACAGTTCCAGTCTTTTAGCTCTTCCACCCATGACCCTACAAGCCTTGCTATAGCAAAAAGGGATTCTCCGAGTTCCTTTGCACTCGACATAAGTGAACATCCCGGATAATAATAAATTCTGGTCTGTTCTTTATTTTGTACCGGCTGCTCAGGCAGCTTATCTATTTCTTCCACCAAAATAATCCCCCATTGCTCTTATTTCTTTTAATTTTTTTACTTTAGTCGGTAACAGATCAAGTCGTCCGTGCTTAAGCATTTTAAGACCTGCACCCATATCATCAAAATATGAACCAGAAGCAAGTTTGTATCTCATCATAAATTCCACCTCATACAACCTTCCCCGCTTATGAACCTGTTTAAGGAACTCTCTGTGAAATGCCCAGATATCTGGTTCTCCAGGTTCTACACCCTGCTCCAGACAAAGTTCTCTCAAACCGTCCATCATGTGGGGTATATGTATTCTATTGGGACATTGAGCTACACAGGCATAACATCCCACGCACACCCATATTGTTTTGGATCTGAGGACTTCATTTTTCTGGCCGAACTGAATCATGCGGATAATCTGGTTGGGATAATAATCCATAATATCAACTGCAGGACAGCCTGAAGAGCAGGCCATGCAATGGAAACATCCTCCAAGAGAATGCCCGCATTTATTTTCTACCTCCTCAAGGAAAGTATCATCTGTTTTTTTCATATAAAACCTTTAGTGTATAAAACAAATAAAGTTTGGTTAATCAAAAAATTATTGACCTATTGATTTAATCTTCATGTGACCGAAAAAAGAATATATATATACCCTTTTGAATTGTCAAATTCTTTAAACAAAGACATATTGTTAAGAGTACAGAAGAAAAATAACGTTACAAAACCCTGTTTATCGATTTCAGCATGAACCAAACAGCTCTTTTACAGCATCAAAAAGTGCAGCAGCAGTAAATGGCTTTTCAAGAAAGATATGAATATCGCTTTTTGAAGGTATATCAACACCTGATCCGGAAATATAAACAGCTTTTAAATCGGAATTATAACTGCTTATCTTTTCAAAGATATCCGGGCCGTTAATATCGGGCATTATAAAATCGGTTATAAGGAGATCGATAAATGAACAGTCAAGATCATTAAGATCTTCTTTTGAACTGATTTGAAAAACATTATACCCCTGATTTGTAAGCATCTCGCCAAGGGTTTGCCTTACACTGCTGTCCTGTTCTGCCAGAGCAATGTTACGAAGTTTTTTTTCTTTTCTATTTGAAGAACAGGTCAAATCCCTGTCTATATCTTCAGAGTTATCATTAACCGCGGGAAAGCTTAAAATAATTTCCGTGCCTTTGCGTTGCTCACTTTTAAGAGAAACACTCCCTTTACACTGTTTCATAATTCCGTAAACTGTTGAAAGACCAAGTCCTGTACCTTTATCCCTTGATTTTGTAGTAAAAAAAGGATCAAAAACATGGGGCTGAATCTCTTTTGAAATACCGTGACCATTATCAGACACAGACAAAAAAACACCGGGGCTGCCATTTATTTCTGTTTTACCTGTCTTTATTGTTATTTTGCCTCCGTCCGGTAATGCATCTACTGCATTCACAACCATATTCATCACAGCCTGTTCAATTTTATCAGGATTGGTTTTTACAAAAAGTTTTTCTTTATGAATATCGAGATAAATAGAAATATTTTCTTTAAGAAGACGGGAAAGCATATTTTTCATTCTTAAAACAAGATTATTTATATCAAAACATTCTGTTTTAACAAGCTGATGCCTGCTGAATGACAAGAGCTGCCTTGTTAGCATTTCAGCTTTTTCAGCAGCTTTATCTATTTGGACTATATTTTTATAAAGTCCCTGATCATTTTTTGTTTTTAACTGAAGCAGTTCACAGTATCCTCTGATAACAGTCAGGGTATTGTTAAAATCATGAGCAACTCCACCGGCAAGCCTTCCAACAGCTTCCATTTTCTGGGAATGAAGAAACTTTTTTTCGAGAATCTTTTTTTCAGTGATATCAACTCCCAGACATGAAATCCCCATAATCTTACCTTTTTCATCTTTTAGAGGCCTCAAATGCCAGTTTAACTTTTTTCTGAGTCCGGATTTATCTACAATACCTGTTTCAAAATCTGAAGGTTCTTCTGCACTTGTAAATATAAGATTTTCTACATTAAAAAGCTTTACTCTTTCTTCAGCACCGGGAATAAGTGCTTCCCAGAAAGCATCATTATCTTTTATTTCTTCTTTTGAATAGCCGCTTATAGATTCTGCAGCTTTATTCCACAAAATAATCCTGCCTGAACTATCTTTAACATGAAGCCAGATATCTGTGCTGTTTATAATATTTTCCTGAAGCTGACTAAGCCTTCTTATTTGAGACTCAGATTCTTTGAGCTCCTGTTCAGCTATCTTTTTTCTTTCAAGCTCTGTTTGAAGTTTTTTATTAACTTTTTTTAATGAACTGGCCAGTTCATAACCTCTCAATGCAGAGGTTATCATCGTGGTCATTTTATCTGCTGTAAGTTCTGTTTTAGAAAAGAAATTATTTATATCATAATCTGCAACAACTTCCCTTTCAGGAAATCTGCCTGCCTGCCCGGTTTTTAAAACAATCTGAACAATTCTGTTTTTCAAATTTTCTCTTACATATTCTATAAACCGGAGTCCTGCTTCATCAGACTCCATAACAACATCAAGAAGAATAAGGGCTGTATCAGGATTTTTTCTTATAACTTCCTTTGCTTTTTCTCCTGATCCGGCTTCAATAAGCTCAAGGGGTATACCTTTATAAGTATAATCTGAAAGTACCATTCTTGCAGTTCTGTGAACCTCGGGTTCATCATCAACCATAAGCACTTTCCAGTTTGCCGGAGTATGTATTGTTTTTTTTGTTGTATACATTATATAATAAAGCCTTAATTAATTTTAAATTATTATTATTTCAGGCTGGATATTTAATCCATAAAAAATTATTTAAATCTTTTTATTCTTGTTAAACAAGGTAAAACAGTTTTTTCAGATGAAATAAATTATATTAATAAGAAACGGCAATACTGTTTAAAAGTCAATAATTTAATAATATTATAATTTTTCAGATAAAAGGTCAAAAGATGAGAAATAAACCCGCATATTTTTGACTTTGGTCAATATATTAACGTTTTAAAAGTTCGGTTTTTTATAAACTGTTTCATTAATTCCTGATTTTTTATTGCGCTCATATAAAATAATAACTATAGTTGCAGATTGATCTTCCAGAGGAGAGGGGGATGATCTTAAAAATAGTCTTAAAATACAAAAGCTAAGGCCTGCTTTGCCTTTAAATTTAAAAGAATACTTACGGAGGTGACCAAGTGTCTTCATTAATGGATAATTTCTGGGAACAAGCCAGAAATTTAAAAAAAACTATTGTTCTTCCCGAAGGCGATGACGAAAGAACAATTGATGCAGCCCATGTTATTATTAAAAAAGGGCTTGCAAAAGAAGTTATTGTTTTGGGGGATAAATCTGAGCTCGAGAATGCTTTTAAAGCAAAAAATTATGAAATCAATTGTACTTTCATAAACCCGACTGAAAGTGAACATTTTCAGAAATTTGCAGATCAGCTCTGTGAAATACGCTCGAAAAAAGGAATGACCCCTGAAAAAGCTGCAGAAACAATGAAAGATCCTCTTTATTTCGGATCAATGATGGTAAATAACGGGTATGCTGACGGAGCAGTTGCCGGAGCAAAAAATACTACAGGCAATGTTTTAAGAGCTGCAATCCAGGTTATTGGTACCAAACCCGGAATGAAAACAGTATCGAGCTGCTTTATCATGATTACTCCGAAAAAAGAATTCGGAGAAAAAGGAACTCTTATATTTGCTGACTGTGCTGTAAATATTGACCCTGATTCTCAGAAACTTGCAGATATAGCCGCAGCTTCTGCAGAAAGCTGCAGATCTTTTCTGAATGTTGAGCCTAAAGTTGCCATGCTTTCGTTTTCAACCAAAGGTAGTGCAAGCCACGAATTTGTGGATAAAGTTTCTGAAGCTGTAACCATTTTAAAAAATGACTCTCCGAATCTTAAAGTTGACGGTGAACTTCAGGCAGATGCTGCTCTTATTGAAGCAGTCGGAGCAAAAAAAGCTCCGGGAAGCCCTATACCAGGCAAAGCAAATGTTCTGGTTTTCCCTGATATCCAGGCAGGTAATATCGGTTATAAACTTGTAGAACGTTTTTCTGGAGCAGATGCAATCGGCCCGATTATTCAAGGACTTGCCAAACCTGTTAATGATCTTTCAAGAGGCTGTAAGTACGAAGATATAGTTAATGTAGCAGCTATAACAGCTGTTCAGTCAAATCAATAAAAGGCGGAGAAAAAATGAAAATACTAGCTTTAAACTGCGGAAGTTCATCTCTTAAATACCAGCTTACTGACTGGGAAAATAAAGAGACAATAGCATCAGGTGTTGTCGAAAGAATAGGAATCGGGGATTCATTCATTGAGCATGAAGCACCCAAGAAAAACCACAAAGGCAAAATCAATTATGCAATCGACAATCATTCAACTGCTATTCAGTGGGTGATAAGCGCTCTTACATCAGGAGAAGGCGCTGTAATTGATTCAATGGACGAAATTTCAGCTGTAGGTCACAGAGTTGTGCATGGCGGTGAAAAATTCACAAAAAGTGTGCTGATCACAGATGATGTTATAAGCCATATCTCTGCAGTTTCGCACCTTGCACCTCTTCACAACCCTGCAAACCTTACAGGTATTAAAGCAGCAAAAGAGGCAATGCCTGAAGTTCCCCACGTTGCAAT
>JBNJDM010000118.1:0-5487 GCA_051744925.1 Thermodesulfobacteriota bacterium
AAATTCGGATTTGGAAAATAATTATATTTCTGCTGCAAAAAAAGGGATAAATGTAATAGCAACCGGAGATTTTACACACCCTCAGTGGTTTGATGAACTGGAAGAAAAGCTGTATGAAGTTGATAATTCAGGGCTTTTCAGGCTTAAAAAAGATATAGAAGATAATCTTAAACAATATATTCCCGAGTCAGCTTCTTCAGATATAAGATTCATGCTTCAGTCTGAAATAAGTTCTATTTACAAAAAAAACGGTGTTGTAAGAAAAATACACAACCTTTTATATTTTCCCTCACTTGAATCTGTTAAAAAATTTAATTCAAGACTTGATTTAATAGGGAACATAAAATCAGACGGAAGACCTATTTTAGGTCTTGATTCAAGAGATCTTCTTGAAATTGCTCTTGAAACTGATGAAAGAGCCTTTCTTGTACCTGCACATATATGGACGCCATGGTTTTCACTTTTCGGTTCAAAATCTGGTTTTAATAAACTTGAAGAATGTTTTGAAGATTTAAGTAGTGAGATTTTTGCTCTTGAGACCGGGCTTTCTTCTGATCCTGAGATGAACTTTCTTATATCAGATCTTGATAAATACAGCCTTATATCTAATTCTGACGCTCATTCTCCAGCTAAACTCGGCAGAGAGGTTAATATTTTTGATTGTGAGTTGTCTTTTTATGAAATTAAAAATGCTCTTAAATATAAAGATTTAAAAAAATTCAAAGGTACTTTTGAATTTTTTCCTGAAGAAGGTAAATATCATTACGATGGTCACAGAAAATGCAATGTATGCCTTTCTCCAGGGGATTCTCTCAAATACAAAGGATTGTGTCCTTTATGCGGCAAACCCTTAACTCTTGGAGTTTTGTACAGAATTATAGAATTATCAGACAGGACAGATGTAGATGAAATAAAAAAAATATCAGCTCCTTACTACAGTCTTGTTCCGCTTACAGATATTTTATCTGAAATACTTGGTGTTGGTCCCAATACAAAAAAAGTAAAATCAGCATATGAAAAAATTACATCGATAACAGGTTCTGAATTCAATGCTTTATGGTGGTCTGAAAAAGATGAGCTTGAAAATGCAAATATACCTTTTTTGTCTGAAGCAGTTGAAAGAGTAAGAAAAAAGGAATTGTTTATAAATCCCGGATATGACGGGGAGTTCGGTAAAATAAAAATATTTGATGAAAATGAGCTTAAAAAGAGTTTAGTAAAGGGACAAAAATCATTTTTTAATGAACAAAATTATGAAAAATTTAAAAAAAATAAAAGAGCTGAACAGGATATATCAGGAGCAAAAAAACTTTTTACACAAAAAGCATCAGATAATTTAAAACAAAAAAATAATCATGAAAAAAAATTTAACAAAGAACAGGCTCAGGCAATAGAATCTGATGCTAAAAATATTATTGTTACAGCAGGGCCAGGAACAGGAAAAACAACATGTTTAACTTCAAGAGTATTTCACCTTATAGAAAATAAAAAATCAGATCCTGAAAAAATACTAGCACTTACTTTTACAATAAAAGCTGCAAATGAAATGAAGGACAGAATTAATGAAAAAAAATATCAAAATTCCCCTTTTATAGGAACTTTTCACAGTTTTGCACTTAATTTTTCAGGTAATGATCAAACAGTTATAATTGACGAAGATACTAAAAAAATATTTATAAAAAAAATAATAAAAGAAACAGGTATAAATAAAACTCCTTCAGAATTATTAAGATATATATCCCTAAAAAAACAGTCAGTTTCATTTTTAAATCAAAAAGACAGCACTTATCCTGATTTGATCGATAAATATGAAAATCTTAAAAAAAGCCATAATTTTTCTGATTATGATGATATATTACTGAATTTTTATGAAAAATTAGAAGATAACAATTTTTTAAATACTGTAAAAAAAAGGTTTGATCATATACTTATAGATGAATATCAGGATATTAATGAAATTCAGTATGAAATAATAAAAAAGCTTAAAGATTCTGATAAAAGTATTTTTGCAATAGGAGATCCTGACCAGTCTGTTTACGGTTTTAGAGGAGGTTTAAAAGACCTTGAAAAAAGTTTTAAAAATGATTTTGAAAATTTAAAAGTATTTAAACTGAGACAAAACTACAGATCTTCAAAAACTATAACAGATGCATCTTTTTATATTATAAGAAATTTTGGTGATAAAAAAAGTGAAGACAGGATATATTCAGAAATAACAGGGGAAAAATATATAAATATAATAAAATCTGAAAATCAGAATAAACAGTCTTTATATATTGCAGATGAAATACAAAATCTTGTGGGCGGAACAGACCATCAAAGGATGAATAAATTAAATTTTAAAGAATCATCAGGATATTCTTTTGAAGATATTGCAGTTCTTTGCAGAACTAAAAAAGAGACAGATCTTATATCTTTGGTTCTTGAAAAAAATTCAATACCGCATAATAAAATTAATGAAAAAAATTTAACAGAAGAAAAAGCTTTTAAAAAATTGTTTTCATATTTAAAAATGATAGTAAAAGAGCCTGATATTTCAGATTATATTTTAAATCCTTTCGGTGCTAAAATAAAAACTGATGATCTGGATAATCCTGAAAAATGCATATCTTTAATACAGGATAAACTCTTGTTTTTTAAAGAAAACATTAAAAATAAAAAACTACCTGATATTATTGAATATATTATAAATAATACAGATATGAAAGAGTTTGCAGATGATTATAATTTTATAATAAAATCAGAATATTTAGTAAAAAAATCAAACTCTTTTGAAAATATTAATGATTTTTTAAATTATATAAAATTAAACAAAATTTCAGATATAGATTTTTCAGAAGAAAAAGTAAGTATTATGACTATACATTCAGCAAAAGGTCTTGAATTCCCTGTTGTTTTTATACCAAACTGTGTTGAAGGGAATATCCCTTTTATAAAAAACGGTTCATCAGATATAGATGAGGAAAGAAGAATTTTTTATGTTGCAGTAACAAGGGCCGGAAAAAAACTTTACCTTTTAAAGCCGGAAGAGACTCAGATTTTCGGTAAAAAAACAAAAACTACACAATCTTCCTTTTTAAAAGATCTGGAAAAAGATATTATAAAAGAAAAAACAATAAAAACGCAAAAAAATGATATTAATAAAAAGCATCAGTTAAGCTTTTTTTAGGTTTTGAGTAAGTGTTAAGTTATTATATATTTTATTAAAAATAAAAAATGTTGAAAAAATGATTAAATATCTGTTTTTTTTGGTTTTTATTATGTTTATAACTCCTTGTGCATTATATGCAGATATTTATGTATATGCAGATGAAAGCGGAGTTTTATCTTTTACAAATACCCCTACATCTTCGGATTATAAATTTTATATGAAAGAAGATAATATAAATCAGGGGAATCTTTTTATTAATAAAAATCCTCTGGAAAATATTTTAAAATACGTTTCCATTACAACTTCAGTTGAAAAGGAACTTATAAAGGCTGTGATAAAAGCTGAATCAAGCTTTATAAAAAATGCTGTTTCAAAAAAAGGAGCAAGGGGCCTTATGCAGCTTATGCCTTCTGTTATAAAAAATTATAATGTTGAAGACCCTTTTAATCCTTCTGAAAATATAATGGCCGGAACAAAGTATTTAAAAAAACTCATTGATAAGTATAATGGTAACAAAGATATTGCCCTTGCAGCATATAATGCAGGTCCGGGTAATGTAAGAAGGTATGATGGCATACCTCCTTTTCCAGAGACTATAAATTATATAAAAAAAGTAAATTTATTTTACAAAGAATATAAAAATATAAAGTAAAAAATAAATTTTTTCGGGGTAATTTATAAAAAACAGGATTTAACTATTGAACTTCAGGAATTTTTATTTTTCTGTTTTTCTTGTTTTTGCTTTGTCTGTATAAAATAAGAGTATTTCCGATCAAACCTATAAAAGAAGAATCTGTTTCTTTTACAATAGTATCTGATATACTGGTTTTAGAATCTTTTTCCTTGTAATCAACAAATTTAATTTTTATTAGTTCATGTTTTTCAAAAGCCTGGTTAATCGAATCTATAAGATTTAATGTTACTCCGTTCTGACCGAGAAAAACAACCGGTTTTAAATGATGGGCAAGCCCTTTTAGATATTTTTTCTGGAATCCTTCTAGTTCTTTCATGTTACTCTCTTTTATTAAATTAAAAGATGATAAATATATGTTTATAATAAAAATTTCAATCTATTTAAATTTTTTTTAATAAATTATAAACCAACCCAAAATAAAAAAAATAAAATGATAAAAAGAAAAAACCGCTTTATAAAATTTATAAGCTTTATTTTTCAGACAGAGAAAATAAAGCATATTTTTAGGCTTTACGAACACATAATAACAAATCCTGTATTAATTACAGCTGTTATTTTTGTTATAGCTCTTTTTTTTGTAACCGGATTTACAATATATTCAAAATTTTATAATTTTGGATTTATTAGAGATCTTATGGTCGAAGCACACGGAGTAGTTTTTGATATATTTATGCTCGGTGTTGTAATTTTCTGGCTTCAGCAGAAAGGCCGGGACAAGGTTGAAAAGAAAAGATATCAGGATGAAATAGACGATTTCAGAGGATGGGAAAGTGAAGAGGCATGCAGAAGAATAAGAGGAAATTTAAGAAGGCTTAATAATTACGGAGTAACTTCTGTTGACATAAGTAATTGTTATCTTAAAAATATGGATTTAAGACACAGTGATTTTTCTGGGTGTTATGCATGGGGAGCAAACTTAAGCTGGACAGATTTAAGGTTTTCAAGACTTGTTAAAGGAAATTTTGAAGATGCGGATCTTTCTTTTTCAGATTTATCAGGTTCAGATATAAGAGAAGCTTATTTCTGGAAAGCTGATTTGTCCAACTGCAATATAAGAAATTCTAATATGAAAAACTGTATAATGCTTGAAACTAATATTACAGATTCTGATTTAACAGAATCTGTAATAAATAATTCATCTTTTGCAAATTCAAATTTAACAAATTCAGTTTTCTGGAAAGCAGATCTTACACATACAGATTTTGACTCTGCAGATCTTACAAACTGTGATTTTCAAAGTGCTGATTTAACCAATACAATAGGACTTAAACCTGATCAGCTTTTAAGTGTTTATTCCCTTTATAAGGCAATACTTCCACAGGAATTTATAAATTTTATAAATAAAAACAAACCATCCCTTCTTGAAGAGCCTGAAGAAAATAAAATTACTGAATTTTAATAAATATTCGGCTGAAAAACAGAATTTTTCGTTCAGCTACTAATTAATATAATTTTGTTTATATCGGAATATTATTCCTTTTCAGGTTGTTTTACGGCTAAGCTTGAAAATAACCTGATTTGGGTTTATATCCTATTTCAAAAATATTTTAAAAGACCTGAATAAAAAGGATTAGTTAAATGAATACCAGAGCTTCAGCTCTTGTTGCAGATAAAAACGGGAAAATATTTGAACTTGAAGGTT
>JBNJDM010000119.1:0-5462 GCA_051744925.1 Thermodesulfobacteriota bacterium
AAAAATCAGATTCTCTGTCCGAAGCCTTGGGCCACCAGCCCGAATGTATTATTTTTAAAGTCATGAATGCGAACCTCAGATTCACCAGTTACTTAATTGTTAATAAGATTCAGAGCTTTTTGAATATCTTCAAGCATAGGCTTTATAATATCTTTTTGTTCAAGTCCTCTGATTCCCTCTTTTTCAACCTTATCCAGGCCGTTTTTAAAGTTAACTTTTGACATTGATTCAGGAAGAATAATTTCTCCGCGCTTGTGCATTCTTGAACCCATGGACTGGATTTTTTTAAGAGCATCCTTGAAATCGACATCTTCGGCCGGATATCTCATGAAAAAATTCAGTACAACAGAATATGCTTCCATATAAGGAGCAAGAAAAGATGCAAAAAGTTTAAGTTTTTTATATCCCAGAGCTGTAATATTATAAGTGTCCGGAAGATTCTGGTGAGGAACAAGAATTGCATCGTCAATAAATATTTTTATAATTTTTCTTACAATAAAATCGGGCGTGTTTGACTGATCCGGAATAAAATCTTTTTCAAAAAGTTTTTGGTACTTGTGAAATGCGATATGTAGATCAGCAGCAGAAAACTGAAAAGCTTCAAGCTCAAGAATTGCCATTGCTGTATAAGCTCCGGGTATAAAAAAAGCTATAGAATTGTTTTTATAATAATCGAGTATAGATCTTTTGTTGTCAGGGATAACAAGCTTGTCAGGAGAATTTTTTTCTGCTTCATCTATAAATCCCCTTGATTTAAAAGTATCAACAACAAGATTTAAAGATGATTCAGGATTAACAAGCAAAGTATCTGAAAGTTTTGCATCTGTTTTTTCAAGAAAAAACATTAAGGTCTGAATAATGCTTTGAATTTTTTTCCTTTTAATAGTCTGTTGTCTGCTGTTGAGAAATGCCGAGGCTACAACTGAATAAGGTGTTGCAACAGAGACTTTGCTTATTTTGTCTATTATATCAAGCCCGAGATTGGTTATGAGCTGTTTTTCAGGATAGTTTCCTTCATAATTTTCAGATTGTTTCAAAGTCTCTTTCAGAGAAACAGGCTCATTAAAGTTTACATATACTTTACCGTATTTTTTATTGAGAAGTTTTCTTGCTTTCAAAAGACCTTTTACGCTTTCAGGACTTTTTTCTCCACCGCTTAACTCCTTTAAATACGACTTTTCTTCAAGAACTCTGTCATAACCGATATAAATAGGCACAAGAATAAGATCTTCCTGTGAACTTTCTTTAAAAGCTTTTATTATCTGCGTCAAAATACCGTATTTAGGTCCAAGAAGTTTTCCTGTTCTGCTTCGTCCGCCTTCAATGAAAAACTCTATATTAAAACCTTCATTAATAAGTTTTTCTAAGTATGCTGAAAATATTTCTGCATAAAGTTTTGAGCCTTTGAATGTTCTTCTGATGAAAAAAGCTCCGCCTCCTCTGAAAATTGTCCCAAGAGGCCAGAATGACAAGTTTTTGCCTGCAGCTACATGAGGGCAGGGCATCTGGTTGTGATGAAATATATAGGAAAGAATCAGGTAGTCAAGATGACTTTTGTGGCATGGTATTAAAACAAGGGGCCCTTTTTTAGACATTTCTTTAACTTTTACAAGGCCATCATTGTCTATATTCATTCCTTCAAAAATGTTTTTAAGTATCCATGTAAGAGTAAGGTCATACATCCTGATCCAGTTAATGCTGTAGTTGGCTGCTATTTCGTAAAGATACGATTCAGCCTGTTTTTGAACCTTTGTTATTTTGGTTTCTGTTTCATTTGCATGATCAAGAATAATTTTCTGAACCTTGGGGCTTGTAAGAATTCCGTCTATAAGCTCTTCACGTTTTTTAAGAGTAGGCCCTAAAATGCTTTGTCTGTGCCTTGACAGTGCTTCTTGAATTTCCCTTCTCAGCATAACCGCCTGATTGGGAAGGGATTTGTTTTTTACATCTTCTCTTTGCTGAAATTCGTACAAATTAAGCGGTTTAGAAAATGATATAAAGGTTTTTTTGCTTCCTGTTAAAAGTTTAAATATTTTTCTTGTTATACCTGGTTCAGCTTCAGTTCCAAATACTATATCTATAATGCTTGGATTTTTTTTCGGAGGTCTCTGGCTGAAAAAAAGAAAGTGTGGAATTATCAAAACAGGCCGGTCAGTTTTTGTCTGAATATCGAGCAAAAGCAAAAGCGGATCATGGTTTTTGCTGCTGAAATACTTATATATCCCTTCTGTTTCCGAAAGAGATAAAAAACCTGATTTGTTTTCTTCAAGAAAATATTTTTCATAAATATTTTCTTTGTATGGAGAAGGTATTTTAAATTTTGTTATTATGTGCTTTAAATTTGAATAAATAATTTTAAAAAATCTTGATACAGACTGGGTAAAAATAAAAGAAAAATTAAATGATACTTCAGGCGGCTGAATAGATAGTTTGTCTGCATTTAACTGGGTATATAAAAAAGCCAGATGATTTTTTTTCTGGGATGTGTAAATCCATATGGGATTATTATCTGTTTTCAAATCTTCAAGTTCTTTAACATCGGGCTGAACACCTCTGAAAAGAAATTTTAATAAGATTTTTGATATAAATGTTTTTTTAGCAGAAAGGTATGAAAAAAAATATAATCGATTTTTATTTTTATTAGATTTTGTCAATTTTTATATTCCTGTTTTTTATTACTGTTAACTGCTCTATATATGTTATATATTAATCTAAAGCCTGAATAACAAGCTTAAAATAAGAAGTATAATCATCAGGCAGAATCTGGTTAACAAAAAGATCTTTTATATTCAACAAAAAGTCACTATAAATCAATATTTCAGCTTTAGAAAGTATCTATTTTAACAGACTTGTTGCGTTAAAGCTCATTTTAGGTATAATATAATTTTTTTAAATTCTTACGTTTTGTAACTCTGTTATGATGTTTAACTGCAGAATTTTGGCAAAATATTCTTGCGTGAATGAATAGTTTGTGATAGCCATTTTGTGATAAAAATCAATTACAGTTTTATCTGTATAAACGGAAAAAACAAAAGAATTTTTTTTAGAGAGAACTAAATATTTATATGAAGGAGGAAAGTTTCTTATGAAGACTCTAATTGGCGGCGCAGTTGCTGCAGTGCTTGGTGTGATCGGACTTGCTGTCTGGTTTGGCGAATTTCTTAGTCTTTTGGCGGGTGCAATTCCTGCGATGCTTCTGCTTGGAGGCGGTCTTGCTCTGTATCTCGGTTTTGATGAGCTTAAAGATGCATGGAAAGAAGAAGAAGGTGCTGATCCTTCAGAAAGTGATGAAGATCGTATTGCTGAGCTTGAAAAAGAGCTTGAAGAACTTAAGTCCAAAAGCTAATTTTGGGTTGAAGTTTTCTTATAGTTGTTTAGCCGAATGAAAAGGCAGAAAATAATTTCTGCCTTTTTGTTTTTAAAAATCAGTACACCAAAATCAGTATAAAAGATAAGGGTTTATTTTTGTTTTGTAGTCTTTTATCTCTTCTTTGAATTTTTCTTCATTATTATACAGATTTTTATCCTGTTCTATATCTTTTCTCAGTTTTTTGCTCCCTAAAATAAGATCAAGAGGGGTTTTTTCATATTCAAACTCATATGGAGGCTGCTTAAGTCTGAAGTTATCTCTGAAAAGGGTAGATATTCCCTGGAGAAGACAAAGGCTTAGAAAATAAGGTCTGTATAAGTCTTTATCTGTGATATGAATCTGGAAACCAAAACACCTTTTGCCTGCCCATTTACCGGATGTCGGTTCAAATGCGGTTTCTCTTAAAAAAACACCTTTATGATCGTATCTGTCATTTATGAATTTTTTTAGTTTTTCAGGTTTTATAAACGGAGCCCCGAACAATTCAAAAGGTTTGGTTGTGCCTCTTCCTTCCGAAATATTTGTTCCTTCAAAAATTACCTGACCCGGATATACATAAGCTGATTCAGGTACAGGAAGATTTGGAGACGGAAGAACCCATGGAAGCTTTGTATCTTCAAAATACATCTTTCTGTCCCAATCTTCCATTTTTATTATTTCAAGATCTGCATTTATATTGAATTCTGTGTTTATGAAAAGAGCAAATTCTGCGCATGTAAGGCCGTGTCGCATCGGAATCGGATATCTGCCCACAAATGAAGAATACTCAGGTTCTAAAACATTTCCTTCAATCTGTTTACCTGAAACAGGGTTGGGCCTGTCCAGAATAACTATTTTAATATTATTTTCCTTTGCAGCTTCAAGACAAAAAGAGATTGTATATATAAAAGTATAAACCCTTGTTCCCACATCCTGAAGATCGATGATAAGAATATCTGTATTTTTAAGCATTTCAGACGAAGGTTTAAGATTTTCATTGTAAAGGCTGTAAACAGGAATATTAAGAATAGGGTCGTATAAATGATCAGAAAATATCATATTATCCTGCTTTTCTGCATAAAATCCGTGCTGGGGAGAAAATATCGCTGTTAATTTGTCTTTTAAAAGTTCAGATATAATAGTTTTTGAGTGAATCAGATTTTTATTAACAGATGCCGGGTTTGCAAGAAGAGCAACATTTTTATTTTTCATGAAATCGGGCAAATCTTTTTGCAGGACATCAATTCCGGTTTTTACAGTCATTTTTAACCTCTTTTTTATTCTGTCTTGGTAAACAGGAGATATTTTATTATCTGAATTAAGTTTTCTTAAATTTATTTTTAATTTTTTGGTTTTTTAATTCAACCAGATCTTTGAATTTTTTTTTGCTTACATTTTTTATACTGGAACCCACAATTTTTTTTAAACCCTTGTGAATATGGTGAGCAGGTATTGCATAACTTATATTAGTCGGGTTTACATATGCATTTTTATAAGTAGAAAAAGATGCGTCTGTAAGTATGGAAAACAGAATGCCGCTGACCTTTCCGTTTTGTGTTGAAAAAACCGGAGAACCGCTTGCTCCCCCGTGGGTCATTACATTTACAGCAAAAGCATCAGGATACTTTTTTGGATAGGGGAGAATAGCGCTTATTATTCCTCTCTGAAGCGTAGGCGAGATCTGAAAATATCCTTCAGGTCCCATAAGTGCATATCTTCCTGTAGGAAAGCCCGAAGTTGCAACTTCATATCCTTCTTCAATTAATGTTTCTTCTTTTTCCAGTTCAAGGTAAGGGTTTTCAGATACATCAACCTGTACAAAAGCAAGGTCAGGTCTTTGGCCAGTTTTATCTTCTGTTTCAGAAAGTTGTATTATATCTGTTATATCAAATATCAGATCTGTAATTTTATCACCTGTTTTGTAAAAAAGAACCGCGCTTATTGAAAAATCGTCTTTTACAAGATTTTTCGGTTTTTTTAATTCGTAAAAAGAGCGGATTACATGATCATTTGTTGCAATAAGACCTGTGCTGTTTACAAAAAAGCCTGTACCGAGTATCGGAGGAAATGCCGGCTGCTGATTTCCGGGCAGTTCAGAATATTTGGGTATAAA
>JBNJDM010000120.1:0-5415 GCA_051744925.1 Thermodesulfobacteriota bacterium
TGTTGAGTGCCTGGATGGCGGAACTGGTAGACGCAAGGGACTTAAAATCCCTCGGCATAATATGCTGTCCGAGTTCGATTCTCGGTCCAGGCACCACAAATTTCTTGTTAAAACAACAAGTTAAATAAGGTCTTTCACTTCGGTTGAAAGGCCTTTTTTTATGGGTAATTTTAAAATGTACCTAAATTCCGGGATCACAAAATAATAAAAAACAGCAAAAACAAAAAATAAGAAAACAATTGTAAGAACAGCAAAGACAATAACCCCGGGTTTTCTCCACCACTTTTTGTGAAGCAGACTATCTGTCATATCTAAAGCCTATCTCTGAATCATGCTTATTTTATACTGATTTGTAAGAATATAAAAACATCTGGTAAGATAATGGGATCTGCTTAAGTCTGATTTTTCTGCGCCTATTTTTTTATATTTTGAGTTGGTATTAATCAAGTATCTCTCCGGAACAAGAAAAATATTTTTACATTTATTCCTTTTGTGTACTAACCTTTTTATAAATCGATTAAGAACTAAGTTTTTTATACAAATTATTAAATCCAAAGGGCGTAAATTATGAAAACTAAAATTACTGAGCTTTTTAATATCAAATATCCGATTCAGTGTGGCGGAATGCTCTGGATAGGAAGACCTGAACTTGCAGCTGCCATAAGTAATACCGGTGCAATGGGAAATCTTACATCCGGAAATTACAATTCTGCAGAAGAGTTTGAGGCTGCTCTTGATAAAACATTTGAACTTACAAAAAAACCTTTTACAGTAAATATTACGACCATGCCGTCAATAAGACTACCTGTTGAACTTCTTCAGGAGTTTTTTAAAATTTCATGCAAAAAAAAGGTTGCAGCAATCGAAATTGCAGGAGCCCCTGCAGATTCCTTTTTAGGCAAAGAATATATTCCTATGGCCAAAGAAGCTGGTGTAAAGATGATACATAAGGTAGGAACAGTTAAACATGCAATTCATGCACAAAAAGTCGGATATGATGCTCTTACGGTTGCCGGTTTTGAAGAAGGCGGTTTTCCGCATAAAGATAATGTTTCAACCTTTGTTCTGTTGCCAAGAGTTGCAGAAGAAACAGATCTTCCTATAATGGCGGCAGGTGGTATGGCAGACGGTAAAAGTCTTGCTGCTGCTTTAGCACTTGGAGCTGACGGAATAATGATGGCAACAAGATTTCTTGCAACAAAAGAAAGTGATGTTCACGAAAATATCTATTCAGTATTAAAAGAAAAAAATGAAAACGATACTTCACTCAATCTTCAGTCATTACTCAGCGCTTTTGGTCTGCAGGTCAGGGCTTTAAAAAACGATATTATGAGAAAAGTCGAAGAGGTTGAAAGCAAAGGCGGAGACTTAAATGATCTTCTCCCTCTTATTTCAGGAGAGAGGGCAAGGCAGGTCTGGAAAGAAGGAAATGTTGAAGATGCAATGCTTACAATCGGACAGTCTGTTGGTAGGGTTAAGGATATTCCTACTGTTTCAGAGCTTATAGAAAGAATTGTTAAAGAGGCTAAAGAAGCTGCTGGAGATAGTCTTAACAAGCTTTCCTGAGTAATACGATGAGATGTAAAAAAACGCATGGTCAAAAAAAATGACTGTGCGTTTTTTGTTTGGAATTAATCAGGCTACACCGGAATAATATAAAACTTTTATTATAAATCGACTGAATTTTATCTTAGGTTCAAATTACTTCAGATTTGTGGGATATGAAACTCTCATGTCAGATATTATTATACCACTGCTCAATTTTTTTATCTTCATTCAGAACATGATCTTTTATCCATTTTGTTAGAAGGCTTTCAAGATTTTGTTTTAAGTTTGCAGTGCTTTTGCTTGATTTTAACGAGGAGTTAATTTCAGATATTATAAACTGGTGCTTATCTTTATGATCTTCAGCTTCAGGGTAACCAATTGTATCCATAAGTTTTTCTTCTGCTGCGAAATGTTCTTTTACATAATCTGTTAAGTGACTGAAAAGATATTTATACTCATATTTGCTTTCCGGGGAGTCGACGTCTATTTGAATCAGTTCATTTGCTATAGCGAATAAAAGCCTGTGTTGTGCGTCTATTTTATCAAAACCTGTTCTGTATTCTGCTTGCCATTTAAATTTTTCAGGCATAGAAAATTTCCTTTGTTGATTAAATCAGATTCAATACAAAAATATTAGTGATTTTGCAGAGCCTGGAAGTTATATAAAATCCGTAATTAGTGATTGGCCGAAAACTAGAAATTTTTATCTAATGCAGAAAAGGGTAAAAAAGACAGTTTTCGTTCAGCTACTAACTAATACTTTACAATTAACTGTGATTGTAAAAGCTTAATAAAACTGATCAGTCTAAGCGTTTATATCAGGCTAATTTTTATCATAATAGATTGTAGAATAATAGACAATAAAGATATTTTTAACCAGGAAGTTGTGTAAAAATGAAATGATACTTTATTTGAAACTTTGGCTAAGTTACTGTATAAGCTTCATGTCATGCTGATACAGGAGAAGATATATAAAATTTGTGCCGGGAATTTAAGGATTTGCAGGCTAGGTATGTTTTTCACTGTGCACATAAAATCTGTAAATTAAAAAAGATAGAGCCTTTATATGGATCAGAAAGAAAGAAGCAAAAATATTGATAAAGATTCAAAGTACTGGCAGTTAGAGCTGTTTGCTCTGATTGGATTTTGTTTGTCAGGGGTGGTTTTTATTTTATCGGGAATTAAAAACAAAGATTTTCTTACTATACTTGGAAGCGGTGTCTGGATTTTATCATGTTTTGTATGGATGTTTACATATAAAAAATATTTTGACAATTCTGATCGCTGATTAAAGCTAATCTAAGTAAAAAAAAACCGGATATACAATTAAATATCCGGTTTTTTCTGTTTATACAGTTAAGCTGCTGAGTATTTTTATCAGGCGCTTTCCTGTATCATATGAACATCTCTTTGAGGAAAAGGTATGGATATATTTTCCATATCAAATCTTTTTTTGACAATTTCCATCATATCAAAATATGCGTCCCAGTAATCAGAAGCTTTAAGCCAAGGTCTGCATACAATATTTATGCTTGACTCTCCGTGTTCCTTTACAGCTATTTTCGGTTCAGGGTCTTTAAAAAATCTTGAATCATTATTTACAATATCTGCAAGTATGCTTTTGGCTTTATCAATATCATCTCCGTAACCGATGGAAAACATCAGGTCAAGTCGTCTTGTACCCTGGGTTGCGTAATTGATTATGTTGTCTCCTGTAAGCTTTGAGTTTGGTACTATAATTGTTTTGTTATCAGGAGAAGTCAGAGTCGTTGTAAAAATATTAATTTCCTGGACAGTTCCGGCTGTTCCTCCGCCTTCAATATAGTCTCCTGCTTTAAACGGCCTTAGAATTATAAGAATGACTCCTGCAGCAAAGTTTGAAAGTGATCCCTGAAGGGCAAGGCCGATTGCAAGGCCCGCAGCACCAAGAACTGCTATGAAAGAGGTTGTCTGAATTCCGATTTTACTCAATGATGCCAGAGCAACAAAGGCAAGCAAGGTAAAATATATAAGATTAGTGGTAAAAGATATAAGTGTATTGTCTACTTTGGCTCTTACAAGAGCTTTATTTGTTATTTTTTTAAAAAACAAAGCAGCCCATCGTCCTATTATAAAAATAGCAGCAGCCGCAATCAGATTTAATCCGAGTTCAGCTCCCATGACCCATACCTTCTCGATTATAGCTTCTAAATTGGAAATAGAAAAAAAATCACTCATGTTTCTACCTTTCAGACTTTTTGTTAAAGATTTTTATTTGATTAAAATCTTATAAATTGAGTTTAAGTGTTTTATTATGATATATGTTTACTTATAATAGTTCTCTAGTCTTTTTAAAACCATTAATTTAAGTCAAGAACCTAAAAAGCAGATTAATTTTTGTTCCAAAGAAAAATCCTGACTTTGTTCTGTTTTTCAGATTAAATTTTTTAAGGTTTTATTATCTCTTAGGTATTAACCCCGGTAATATGGAGCCGATTTGTTTCGAACTTTTTTAATTTCCGGTTTTGATATAAAAGAACTAAGGCGTTGCTGTAATATCTTGACAAAGAGGGTTAAATATTTTTTTAAATAAAGTCCGTAAAAGAAATTTAAATAGAAATTAAAATAACAGGAGAGCCATTATGACAGAAGAAAACAGCGGCAAAGGAAATGCAGGAGAAAAAGCTAAAGAGATTTTGTTAAGCAGAAAAGGTATTGCAGTAAGGCTTTTATATACCCTTATTTTTCTTGTAGTACTCGGTGTTGTTTCAAATATTGTCTGGATAATAGCAGCATTCCAGTATCTTTTCCTTTTTATAACAAGATCATACATTAAACCTTTAAGAAGGTTTTCAGCAAATCTTACCCTATATATTAAGGAGGTAATCGACTATATTCTTATTACAAGAAATAAAAAACCGTTTCCTTTTACTGAATTTCCTAAAACCGTAGAAGAGCCGGAAACCCTGGATATAGAAGATCTAAAGGAATAGTTTTATGCTTATATCTCTGCACGGCGGACACAGCGGAGAGTTTTGCTATCATGCCTTTGATACACTTGAAGACATGATTTTGAGATATATTGAGCTCGGATTTACCCATGCAGGGATTTCCGAGCATATACCAGCCCCGGTCTATGATTTGATGTATGATGATGAAAAAGACGCCGGACTTACTCCGAATATGCTTTTTGACAGTTTTGAAGCCTATATAAAAAAATGCAGAATGCTCAAGCATAAATATTCGAAAAGCATAAAAATTTTTGTTGGTTTTGAATCAGAAGCATATTCAGGTTATGAAAAATTCATACCTGCTTTGTTAAAAAAGTACAGGCCTGATTATATTGTTGGTTCTGTGCATCACGTAAATGATCTTTGTTTTGATTTTTCAAGAGAGCATTATAAAAAAGCTGTTGAATCATGCGGCGGGATTATTAATTTTTATCACAGTTATTTTGATAAACAGTATGAAATGCTTCTTAATATTAAGCCTCAGGTTGCAGGTCATTTTGATCTTGTAAGAATTTTTGATCCTGAATATAAAACAAGACTCAAAGAAAAATCTGTACAGGATAAAATTTATAGAAATCTTGAAGTAATAAAAGCTTACGGCATTATAATAGATTATAATCAAAGAGCTTTGCTAAAAAATATGGATGAGCCTTATCCATCAGAACCTGTGTTAAAAAAAGCATTGGATATGGGAATTAATATTGTTCCCGGAGACGATTCCCATTCAGTAAAAGATGCAGGATATGAAATTAATAATGCCATGGTTTATCTTTCAGATCAGGGGGTTGTTTTTTCCGAAAGTATTTTCTCAAAATTTTTATAAAAAAAGGTTTGACAACGTAGAATAAAAAGCATTATAAGCGATCTCGTTCTTCGG
>JBNJDM010000121.1:0-5400 GCA_051744925.1 Thermodesulfobacteriota bacterium
GTTCAGCTTCACTTAATTCATATTCCAAAAACATTTCAGAACTTGTGGAAAATGTAGCAGAAGCTTCAAGAAATACTCTTTCAAAAACATCTGAGGTCTCATCAGCTGCGGAATCAATGACAAGAACCAATGAAACAGTTGCATCAAGCATGGAACAGGCTTCTGTAAACTTAAGTTCTGTTTCATCAGCTGCGGAAGAAATGACTTCCACAATAAATGAAATAGCAGAAAATGCTGAAAAAGGAAGATCAGTCAGCACAACAGCTTTAAATGAATCAGAAACTTTAAGTGAGATAATCAACAATCTTGATGAAATTGTAGATTCCATAGGTTCTGTCACAGATACCATAAATGATATTTCTGATCAGACAAATCTTCTTGCACTTAATGCAACCATAGAATCTGCAAGAGCCGGAGAAGCAGGAAAAGGATTTGGGGTTGTAGCAGCAGAAATCAAAGAACTTGCATCCCAGACATCTGAGGCAACAGTTGATATAAAAAAGAAAATCGACCAGATTCAAAATTCCACAGGTCAGGCGGTTTCAAACATCGGCACAATAAACTCAGTAGTAAATGAGGTAAACGATATAGTCTCTTCAATATCTGCAGCAATAGAAGAACAGGCAACAGCTACTTCCGAAATTACCGGTAATATAACCCAGGCTGCAGAAGGAGTTTCAAGAACAAGCTCAGAAGTTGCAGAAAATGCGGAGAATTCGGAAAAAATTGCCAGTGATATTAATACTGTAAACGAATCTGTTAAAAGCATAACCTCTTCAGGGGAACAAACAGAAATGAATGTAAAAGAGCTTAATGCTCTTGCTGACAACCTAAAAACTATGGTTGAAAAATTTAAAATCTAAAAAAATATCCCCTGGAATAAATAATTTTTCAGGGGATATAAACCTTCTTCTCGACAAACAATTTATATTGATAATGGTTTTAATAAATTAAAAGTATCTCATAAGATCGAGACCTGTACTGCTTTTTAAAAATCGAAACAAAAGTTTTTTTTAAATTCTTCATCTTTCATATTTTTTAATTGATTTTACTCACAAAAGCAATTATTTAGTATGTTCATTGTTTTTTTTAAAAAACATATTTACGCCTAATATTTCAGGCTTTCATATGTTTAATCGTTTAATTTTTAGAATGGAGATTCTGCTTATGAAATTATCATTATTTAAGTATTTTGCTGTTTTAGTACTTGCTTTCTTTGTTTCCGGATGTGCTTCAACCTGGGTTGAAAAATCGCCTGAATTTACCCCGGAAAAACAGAAAAAAACTATCACCTGCTATTACGAAATTAACGGAGACAGCGGAGCTGATGTATTCGACCTTGCAAAGCAGGGCGCCGGAGGCAAATCTTTTGCTGACGTAGGCATGAACACATATAAGCTTTTGGAAAAATCTTTAGAAAATTATAATCTAAATCTTGTAACAGACAGAAGCAGAACCAGACAGCTTGATACTATTGCAAAGGACTGGAAAGAGCTAGACACCGGAAACGACTCAGTTAACAAAATGATTGGCAGCCTTTCACAGGAGTGGGTACATCCAGATACATCAGATGTTCCTTTTCACCGCTATTCTGACAACCTTGTAAAAAAAGCAGTAAATAAGATTCAAAGAGGCAATGATGAACTGTTTCTAGCAGCTAATCTTAAAATTGAAGACCAGGATCAATACCTTGTTTTTAAAAGGTTCAGACTTATTCTTTCAGTAAAAGTAATAAACTCTGATGCAGAAACTGTTTTTCAGGCAAGAACTGAGGGATTTACAAAAATGGCTTTTTTGAGAAATCCGATAAGTGCAGAAAGAATTGAAACTGCTATGGCAAGTGCATTAGCAAAAATGGAAGAAGCTGAAATAAAAAATAAAATTTCAACATTTAATAATTTCTAAGTTTATCCATTTTAAAATCAAGCGGGAAATGAGACATTCAATTCCCGCTTTTTTGTTTTATACAAATAAAGGATTACAAATTTAACTTCATTCTTTAATCTAACTACGAATTAAGAGCAAACTCGTAACCCGACTTTTGCAAAATTTTATAAAAAAATTTCTTATAGACTCATCATCTTTTACAATTAGAATAAGCCACTAACTTTCGTGAATAACATTTTCTTTAGTTTCATCCTGCTTTTTTTTGCTTACACTTAAAAAAAGATTTATTTCAGTACCTGACCCGGGTTCTGAATAAACATCGACAAACCCTCCTGATTCACGAACAAAAGTATAAACCTGGGAAAGCCCCAGACCTGTTCCCACACCTTTTTCTTTAGTTGTAAAGAAAGGCTCAAATATTTTTTGCTGTGTCTTTTTATCCATGCCTACACCTGTATCACTTATTCTGAATATCCAGTAGTATTCCGGCTCAGCCTCAGGGTGGGATTCACAAAAATGTTTATCTGCATAGATCTTATCGAGCTGACATGATAAAATCCCTTTCATATTCTGATTTTCAGGCGGTCTCATGATTGTCATGGCATGCATTCCATTTATAAAGAAATTTAACAGTATCTGTTCAATAAGAACGGGATCTGCTTTTGTAAAAGCAGGTTCCGGATAATAATCTGCAGAGATTTCAATGTTTTTTGGAAATGTGCTGCTGCATAAGGATATAGCACTTTTCATAGATTTGTTAAGATCGAGTATGGTTTGTGAAGGCTCATATTTCCTGGATAATGTCATAAGCTTATTAAGAATCTTTTCAGACGTAAAAACAGATGTTTTAATCTTGTCAGTTTTATCCATAATTTTATCAGGGTTTAATTTACCTTCTTCAATCTCAAACTTTATAAGATCAGCATATCCGGAAATTCCGTTTAAAAAATTTTTAAAATCATGGGCTATTCCGCCTGCCAGACTCCCAACAATCTCCATTTTCTGAATCTGGGCAAGATTTCTTTCAAACTCTCTTCTTTTGGTTATATCGAGCATACTTACAAGAAGTACATTATAATCATATCCCTCTTTTGGAGCGTCAATTCTTATAATGACTTCAAGCTTTTCTCCGTTTAAGTCATTAAGGGTTATTACATCTTCAATTTGCTTCTTCTCCCGGTGTATAGCCAGTACTATCGCTTTAAGAGGGGACAAGGGACCTGGTTCAAAAATCTGTTTTAAATTCTGTTTTATATCTTCTAAGTCATCAGCCTTAAACATTCTAAGGCACTCGCCGTTTACATTAATAATATCTATATCGTATAAAATATTCATTAATATATCAGGGTTATTATCCATATATTCAGCAAGATCAATATCTGTACTTTCTCCTAAGCTTTGAATACGATTTGTCAGTTTAAAATAATCTATCTCCAGGATAGATACACTTACAAGATTAAAAATTGTTTTATACCTTGATTCCGACTTTATAAGCTGATTTTCTCTTATTTTTCTTCTTTCAATCTCATTTTTTATTGTAGAGGTCATTTCATTAAAATAATTTTCAATCTTTTTAAACTCATCTGTTGTATTAAGATTGAGTGAAGTATCAAAATGTCCTTCATGTACAGAAGACAGGGCATTCACAATTTTATCAATTGGTTTTAAAGATTTAAGAGTAATAATAAAAACAAGAATTCCACTTACAAGGATAAGAATTGAAGTAAGAATAATCATTTCGATTTTTCTGTTATTAAGAGATTTCTGAAGATGATGAGTAGTATATTGAACATCAATTATTCCGGCCTTGAAATCCCCTTTTTTCACTGGAAAGCTGTAATTAATCAATTCCCCTTTTGAAAAATCTGAGTCTTTTTTTAATTCAATATCTATTGTGCCTGTAATATCTCTTAATCTCAGGGAATATATTTCAGGTGCCTGGAAAATAATCTCAAGATTACTTTTTAATTTATCTGTATCAATATCCCATAATGCTCCTACATTAATAACCTTTAAAACTTCATTTGTCCTTTTGATATTTTTATTCAGGACTTCCATTTTTTTAGATTTATAATTTTGTATCAGAAATGCCGTAAAAAAGCTGTTGCAGACAATTATCAACAAAAGGATTGCCAGAAGAATTTTCCACCTTATCTTCATTTTGCTACCTGTTCCGGTGAAGTTTTTTCCTTTTGCTGTTTAATAAGGGTCTCAATACCGAAACTATATTCGTGCTGATCAGGATTACTGCAATTGGAAAGGTTTTTAAAATTGATTTTATTAAATTTCTGCTCCTGGAAATAACTATTATATTTTTTAATCATTTCTTTGTCCATCCCTCTGAAGACATCAATTTCCATATGTTTTGATTTGTTAAATTTTTTGCATCCATTGTGAATATCATACAAAATTACCAGGGAGAACCCTCCAACCATAAAATGTCCTCCTGCTGTTATAACAAGCTTGTCATTTTTTACAGCATCAAGACCCGCCTGAGACCAGTTAAGCCCTCCTATGAATATATCTTTACCAGGGATTTTTCCTTCCTCTTCGGCCGCTTTTACAGCACCCAGTGCCATAGGATCATTTGCAGTCCATATCAGATCAGTATCAGGGTATCTTCTTAAAAGTACTTTTGTTTTAATATAACTTTTATCTTTTCTCCATTCTCCGTAGGTAAGCTGATTTAAATCCACATCTTCTTTGTATTGAGCCAGTGCTTTATTCAGCCCCATTTCCCTTTCTACTGAAGCCGGAGTTACCCTGCTTCCGTTTATAGCTATCATCTGAAGCTTATCTTTTTTAATCTGCCTCCCTTTTTCGATAAGAGCCTCTGCAATTAAATAGCCTGCTGAGACATTGTCGGGAGTAACAGCCCCAAGCAGTTTTTCTGAATAATCTTTGCGCTGTGTTAACTCTTTTTTCTGTGCCGGCGTCAAATCATTAAGAATCAATAAAGTTTTTATATTTTTTTGATATGCAATTTTTATAAGTTTATTTGCAATGAGTTTTTCATTTACAATAATGAGGTAATCCGGGGGAGGCTGTTGATTTACAGCTTTTTTGGTAAGCTCAATCATTTTTACATATTCTCTTTGAGCATAATGAACCTCAAGATCTATTCCAAGATCTTTTGCTGCAGCTTTCATAAATTCTGAAACCATAAACCAGAACGCACCTGTTTTTCCTGAGGTATCAGAAACACCGGGATTTATAAAATCGACTTTTATGGGAAATCCGGGTTTTCCAAACAGAAAAAAAACAGAAAATATTATTACTAAATATATTTTGAACTTGTTCATACTTTTCCCCGGTTAGAGTAAAAATGAATAACAAGGCTTATGAGTTTGATTTTTTTTAATATTAGTACGTTGTATATGTTAATTCAAGGCAAGTTTTTTTCAAAACCATGAATCAAAAATAAAAACCGCGCGGAATATTTTCAACAACCAAACTTTTTTTATTCACTTTAACTTTCTAAATTACTGATTAATTTGTTTTGAAAAGGAGTTA
>JBNJDM010000122.1:0-5339 GCA_051744925.1 Thermodesulfobacteriota bacterium
GTTTTTTCTCTTTCAAGAACATTTCTTCTTCCTTTATTTGGTAAACTTTCGGATAAAAACGGAAGAAAGCCCTTTATTGTCACAGGACTGTTTTTCTATTTTCTTGTATCTATAGCTTTTATTTTTACAGACACAATTTCAGGACTTATTATTGTCCGCTTTCTTCACGGAGGAGCCTCTGCAATGCTTATGCCGGTTATTCAGGCATATATTGGCGATATAACAAAAGAAGGAAAAGAAGGGGTCACAATGGGTCTTTTCAATATTTCCATGTTTACAAGCCTCAGCATCGGACCTCTTTTAGGCGGATTCATAAATGAAAAATTCTCTCTTGATGCTGCTTTTTTTTCCATGGGAAGCTTTGCACTTACAGCCTTTCTTCTTGCTTTGATATTTCTTCCCAAAGTATCTGATGAAAATCCTGAAAACAAAGCATACAAACCTTACAGACTGAGAACAGTTGTAAGAAACCGTTTTTTTCTCGGGCTTGTCTCTTTCAGATTTGTATACACAACATGCATAGGAATAATATGGTGCTTTATACCTGTTTATGCTTCTGAAAATTTTAATATGAGCTCAGGTCTTATAGGAATACTTGTAATGAGCGGAGTTTTTACAAGCGGAATAATGCACGCTCCCATAGGATATATTTCAGATAAAACCGATAAAAGACTTCTTGTAGCCGCAGGCGGACTTATCTGCGCGGCAGGACTTTATCTTACAGGAAAAGGAACAGATTTTTATTCCATACTTGGAGCAATAATTGTTTTCGGTATAGGAGGGGGCGTTTCAATGCCTGCAATTATGGGACTTGCAGTAATCCACGGAAAAGCAAGCAGTGCAATGGGAGGAGTTATGTCTCTTCTTACTGTTGCACATTCACTTGGAATGCTTGCAGGTTCTCTTACAGCAGGAATCATAATGGATTTTACAGGTCTTAAAACTGCTTTTCCCACAGGAGCTGTAATCGTAACATTAGGTACTGTACTTTTCATGATTCTTACAAGAAACAGACCGGATAAAATCTGATCAAACTTAATCTTTCATATATATAAAAAACAGGCTTTTTAAGAAAAATAAAAAAGCCTGTTTTTATAAGTCAACTACTTAATTTTATAAGTATATGCAATCATCATCTGATTCCTGTCCTCCATATTAAGAGCTGCTTCAAGGCCTGCACAGTCAAGATTGGAATTTATAGCCTCCTTGGTCATTCTTATTCCCATAGGATTTTTCTGAGTCATAATACCGGCAATCTCCATTCCCTTGTCAACAAGAGAATCCCTGTCTGCAACCTGAGAAACAAAACCAAGATTTACAGCCTCTTCAGCCTTCATCCAGTTACCTGTTAAAAGATATTCATTGGCTCTTCCTGATCCTATAAGTCTTGGAAGAAAATAGCTTGAAGACATGTCTGCTCCGCCAAGGCCTATATTTATGTATGCTGCTGAAAATTTAGCATCTTCAGTAATTATTCTTACATCAGAAGCCATTGCAATTGAAAAACCGATTCCTGCTGCTGCTCCATGGATACATGCAATAACCGGCTGGGGGATCTGGCGCATTTTTAAAAAAAGCCTGCTCATTCTTGCCTGGGCATCATAAGCTTTTACCGGAGACATTTCAAAAATTGCAGGAGCATATGTTTCTGTATCAAGCCCTGCACAAAACCCTTTTGCTTCTCCCCCGTCAATAACTATTACTGTTGTTTCTTCGTCATATCTTAAACCGTCCAGTATTTTTTCAAAAGCATCAACCATCTCAAAATCGAATGAATTGTACTTGGCAGGTCTGTTCAGTGTAATCCTGCCTATCTTGCCCTCTTTTTTAAAAATTACAGGTTCCATGTTTCTCCTTTTACAATGTAAAATTTTCTGTTGATGTATTTAAAACCGCATTTTCACGGTTTGTTATCACCTGAGCCAAAAATCCGGCCTTTGGAAGTTCATGGGAAAAACAGTATTTTAAAACAGACAGCTTACCTTCATAAAACATTTTGTCATTTTTCTTTACTGAACCGCTGTTTAATTTTTCCAAGGCTGTTACACCCATTTTAAGCCATTGCCATGCACAGGCAAAATGCCCGAACATTTCAAGATACAGGGTTGAATTCTCTAAAAAAGCTTCTGCACCCTCGGTCATGGCTGTTTCACCCAAAAACTGAGTAGTACTTACAATTGTTTTTAATTGATTTTCCAACTCATCTGCATATTTTTCAAGTCCTGATTTACGTGCAGCTTCGGATGTTTTGGAAACTTCCTCTGAAAAAAGGGTTAAAGCCTTTCCGTTTTTCATTACCACTTTCCGGCCCAAAAGATCCATTCCCTGAATACCTGTGGTACCTTCATGTATAGAATGAATCCTCATATCCCTGAAATGCTGTTCTACCGGAAAATCCTCACAATATCCATACCCTCCGAAACACTGAATGCTCAGACTTGTAGACTGTATTCCCATTTCAGCTGAATACGATTTTGCAACAGGAGTTAAAAGCTCAAGTAAAAGATGATAATTTTCTTTATCCTCATCCGAGGCTTCTTCAATCATATCTTCATATTTTCCGCACTGAAGAATAAGACAAAGACCTCCCTCAGAAACAACTCTCTGGAAAAGAAGCATACGCTTTACATCATCATGTTCTATAATAGGAATCTGTTCTTTGCTTTTACCTGCTGATACCTTTCTTCCCTGCTTTCTTCCTTTTGAATAATCAAGCGCAGCATGAAAAGCTGCTCCAGCAATTGCTGCAGCTCCTGTTCCAACCTCAAGTCTTGCTCCATTCATCATCTGAAACATATATTTAAGGCCTTTGTTTTCCTCGCCTATAAGCCAGCCTCTGCAGTCGTCTTTTTCACCCATTGAAAGGCCTGTTATCGGAGCGCCTCTGTAGCCCATTTTATGAAAAACCTGGGTTACATTCACATCATTTTTTTCAAATTCATTATCCTTATTTATCCTGAATTTCGGTACTGCAAAAAGTGAGATTCCCTTTACACCTTCAGGTGCTCCGTCTACCCTTGCAAGCATTAAATGAACAATATTTTCTACACAGTCATGATCACCTGCAGATATAAATATCTTTTCTCCCTTAATTTTATATTCACCGTTTTCCATGGGATATGCTGCGGTTGAAAGATCTCCAAGTGATGTTCCTGCTTCAGGTTCTGTAAGAGCCATTGTTCCCTGCCATTTTCCGTCAAGCATGGGAGGAATGAATTTATCCTTTAATTCCTCGGAGCCGAAACTGTCAATCAGCTTTGCAGCGCCAGTTGTAAGTCCGGAATAAACAGATGCCGAATAATTTGCAGAACAAAAAATAAAACTCAAAGCATGTAAAATTGAAGAAGGCATGTTCTCCCCTCCCCATTTTTCAGAAAAAGGGGCAGCTATCCAGCCGTCGTTTCCTAAAATCTCAAGAATTCTTTTAACTCCCGGATGAACTTTAACTGACTGATTTTCAAGTTCAGGGGAATTTCTGTCCATTTCTTCAAAAAGAGGGTGAAGCTCTTTTTCTGCAAAATCTGATGCTGCACTTAAAATCATATTTACAGATTTTTCATCATAACCACCCTTTGCTCTGTTTTTTAAATTTTCTATTCCTGCAACATCATAAAGTGTAAACTTCAGATTTCTCATGCTCATGAATTTAGCCGCCATAAATCCTGCCTCCCTATAATTAAATTTTTAAAACCATAATATTTCATTTTATTAAAGTATAAGGAGCAATCATTGTGCCTGTTTATCAAACAATTCAAAAATCATTGATATACAGGCTTTTAAAGACCACAAAAACAAACAGAGCTTGAATAAAATCGTTAAATAAAGTAGAAAATTTACTGTATTTAAAACATTTACTTTATTAAACGGCTTTTTATAATGAAAAATGAAAATATTTTTATCAGAGAAGTAACCCAGGCTTTATACAGCAGTCTTGAAATAGAAAAATCCCTTCATGAAGCTGTGTCAGTATTAAAAAAATACCTTCCTATAAATCTTATACACGCATTTGTAATAGATACAAAATCACAAACACTAAGATATCTTGCCGAAGCAACAGAAAAACAGGGAATATTAATAGACGAAAAAATAACAATCCCTGAGCAAAACCTTACAGAAATACGCTCTTTTGAAGATGAAGAAATTTTTATTCTTGAAAGCCCTGAAAGTCCTCTTCTGCGAATGACTAATATGCATTTTCAAAATCTTGTAAAAAAGCCGCTTTTTCCTGAAAATTCTTTATTTTCAGTTATGATTTTAAATTTCAGGCTCGGATCTTCAACCGTATGCGGATTTGGAATTGTTTCAAAGGGAACAGAGGTTTTTAATGAAAAACATATAAAAATGATGGAGCTTATAAGAAAGCCTGTAACAGGTTCTGTAATAAATCTTTTAAATTACAGGGACCTTGTGTGCAGAAACGAAAGGCTTTATTCAGAAAAACAGGAACTTGAAAAAAAGCTGAGCACAGGTAAAGGTTTTGATACTACAGGAAAAGACAAAGGCCTTTCTGAAGTAATGGAGATGATATCCCAGGTTGCAGCTTTAAACAGCCCTGTGCTTATAACAGGAGAAACAGGTACAGGAAAAGAGATTGCAGCTTCAGAGCTTCACAGGCGGTCTGCAAGAAAAGACGGGCCAATGATAAAAATAAACTGCGGAGCCATACCTGAAACTCTTATAGACAGTGAACTTTTCGGCCATGAAAAAGGAGCTTTTACTGGAGCGTCTTCTTTAAAACGAGGATATTTTGAACAGGCTGACGGAGGAACAATCTTTCTTGATGAAATCGGTGATCTTCCAATGTCAGCACAGGTAAGGCTTTTAAGAGTTCTCCAGACAATGGAATTCACAAGGATAGGAGGCTCCAGTTCAGTTTCAGTCGATGTAAGGGTTGTTGCGGCAACCAACAAAAACCTCTTTGAAATGACTCAGGAGAACAGATTCAGGGCAGATCTCTGGTTCAGGCTCAATGTTTTCCCCATAAAAATTCCGCCTTTGCGTGAAAGAAAAAGCGATATAAAAAACCTTGCCCAGTATTTCACAAATGTAAAAACAAAGGAGATGAACAGAAAAGAGCCTCCACAAATTACAGATGAAGCCGCAGAAATGCTTACACAGTATTCATGGCCGGGTAATGTAAGGGAACTTGAAAACATAATTGAAAGAGCTTTGATTCTGGGCAGGGGCGAAAGCCTGATGATTGAAAACCCTGAAGCAGGCTTTCTTGACAAAAAAAGTCCTGAAAATAAAAATCAAAATAAAAAAATCGAAAAACTCGACGAACTTATAAAAAACCACATAGAAAAAGCACTTGAACACGCAGACTGCAGAATAAGCGG
>JBNJDM010000123.1:0-5258 GCA_051744925.1 Thermodesulfobacteriota bacterium
TTAAGACGCGATAAATCGCGTCTCTACGTGGGTCTCGTTGCCATAGATAGCTTCGGGGTAAATATCTGCATTTTTTGGGCCGCCTTCAATTCACGAACAAATATACAAAAATATCAAATAATTATATTCCAAAGCTGGGGCTCTGATCTTTACCCACAAATACTTGAGTTACATTCCCAAGCAGGAGCTTGGGAACGAGCCCGGTCGACGGCTGCCAGTCAATTCGCAGCTTGCTTTATATGATAAGCTCTCCCGGACTGCTGGCTCCCAAGCTCCTGCCTGGGAGCCTGTATTTTATGTGACCGGGTATTATTAAATTGCCAGTGTTAGCTTGAGAAATTAGTTTGGAATGATCTGCCTGAATGAATTTCGTGGATACATGGCAGAGCTGGAGCTTGGGAACAAGTCTAAAAGTAAATTTTTTGACGGTTTCAATATAAAACTGTTTGATTTCAAAACAAAAGCTTTGGCATTATAGTTGGTTGGTGAACAAAAAACGGCTTTTTTGTCCAATCACTTTTTTGTTTCAGGTTTTTTTATTCTGTGAATAAACATAGGCAAGAAGTTCTGCAACTGCTTTATAAAGATTGTCCGGAATTTCTTCTTCAAGCTCAAGTTTTGACAAAACTTCGGCAAGGTCAGAATCCTGGGTAACCGTGATATCATGTTTTTTGGCTATTTCGATTATTTTTTCAGCAACCGGGCCTTTTCCGGAAGCCTTAACCTTTGGGGAAGAATCTTTTATTCTGTCGTATTTAAGGGCAACAGCTTTTTTTATGTTTTTTTTATCATTCATACTATTATATCAAAAACTGAGGTTTTATTTTCTTCATCTTTTATAAAATCTTTCAAAGGCGACTCTTTTATAAACCGGTCTTTAAGAATCTCTGCAGACAGATAAATATTTTTAAAATCTGCTTTTTTTAAATTTTTTTCAAGCAAAGGAAACCCGCTTTTTATTATCTTAAGTATTTCTTCATTTTCCAGACCAAAATAAATTTTTAAATCTGTTTCCTGTCTGAGCCTTAAATCTGCCCTTACAATACCAAGGTTTGACATATCAAGCTTAATAACAGCTCTTAACTCTCCTTTTTCCTTGTTTTTTCCTTCTGCCTCCCCTTTATCCATAAAAAATTCAGCAGATTTAAAATCCTTTCCTGTAAAAGGAAGGAAAAAATACATTTTTGATGAATCTGCAAATTTTAAAATATTTAAATTTTTCTGGGTTTCTGTACTTTCAAAAAATTTTTCACCTTTATCAACTGTTTCTTTGAGCTCATTTATAAGTTTAATATTTTTTCCATCCTGCTCCCGGATATATTTATTTATAAGTTCTGTAAGCTCCTTGAAATCATTTTTAAATTCAAAATCAGACCCGAAAAAATACTTAACAGCTTTTTTTAATGATTCGGAACTGATATTCTGAGGCTCAATAAAATTTTTCAGGATATTATTTTTTACTGCTTCAAACTCCTTTGAGGAAAGATTTTTCAAATCCTGGCTAAACCTGTCAGACAGCTCAGGAATATCTTTGGTCATTATTTTTGAAAAATCCTTTAAAGACAGTTTTGATAAAGCATCTTTTACAGATTCAGACTCAGAACCAGGGTTGATAGCTTTCTCAAAAACAGCATTTTTCACATCTTTCAGCAAAAGTTTTACCGCGTCATTGTTTTTCAGAAATGAAGAAGATTCAATTTCAACTTTGCCTAAATCAGTAGATACAAGAAATTTAGGTAAAGACAATATCTTTTCTGTTTTTCCGGTATAGGTTTTATTTTGAGAAAAATTATTAATTACTGATTTTAATGTTTCATCTGTAATTTTAAAAGGTTTAAAATCGTTTTTTTCGGCAGGATTAATAAAAAAACCGTTTTTAGTTTCTGCAATTTTAAATTTTATCAGGTCGCCTTTGGAAAATACTTTTTCTGATTCAGGAAAAAATTTACCCACATCTGTATCAAACTGAAATTTGAACAAGGAAAGATTTTTTTCAACAATACCTTTTATTATTTTTGAAGAATCAGCCGAAAGATTATCCTGGGAGGACAGATTTTTTAAAATGCCTGCCTGAAAAGGATTAAACACAGAGGTCATTTTAAAACCTCCTAGTGCACAGAAGACTTGAATTTATTTCTCAGACTTATAATCATAGAAACTTCACCGGTGCTGATACCGATTTTTCTTGCAATATCTTCACTTTTAAGACCCTGTTCATAAAGTTCAATAATCTTGTATTCCCTGTTTTCAGGTTCATTTTTTTCTTCATTGCCGTTAAAAGAAATATCACCGCCTGACTTGATAATACTGTCGGCTCTGTTAACAAGAAAAGTCAGGCTTGAAATTCTGCTGTCCAGAGTAGTGTTTAAATCTTTTACCAGCTTTTTTTTCTCTTTTAATAAATTATCAAACTGCATTGAAGTTTTTTCAGCTTCTGAAAGAAAGGGGTATATCTTCTTTTGAATTTTAGAAGAAGAACTATTAACAATCTTATCTTCAAGTTCTTTTTTCACTCTTGAAAGATACCAGAAAATACCTGCAACAAGTACAAAATCTATTATAAGCTGAAGCGCAAGCCATATTTTAAGCTGTGAAATTTCCATTTATCAGACTACAGTATCCAGAATATGATCAGAATTATTTTTATTGTTCTTCTTTTTTTCCCTGTCTTTTCTTTTTTTCATAAGCCTTTTTCTTTTTTGCTCTTCTTTTTGCTTTTCCCATTTGGACTTTTCAGAATCGGGAGACTCCTGAACCTGAGACTTTTCCTTTGCAACCTTGTCAGGAACAGAGGAAGCCGCAACCTGTTGTGCATCCTGATGAAACGATTTCATCTGCTGTGCATTACGGGCAACATCACCCTGCTGAATTACTACATTTAAATTCGGTACACCTGCCATGGCAAACCTCCTTTTTTAGTTTTTCCGGGAAGAGTTTGCAAATAATCTCCTGTACTTATAATATCTATATTTTTTTAAATTATGCAAGAATAACTTATAAACAGATTAAAGAGCAGCCTATTTGTTAAAGTATTATTTTTCCTGCAAAGACAGTGTGTGCAGGGAAACTGAAAACCTGGTTTTCTTATGTCAAATTATTGTTACAAAACAACAATTTAATTTAAACAGGATCAAATCTTGTAAAGATTACCGTTGAAACAGCTTTTTCATTTTTAAAAACCTTCTGCAGATTTTCTGAAAGAACTTTTTCAATATCCTCAGTTACAAAATCTTCTTCTTCTCTTTCTGTAACTTTTAAAAATTCTTTGTTCAGAGTCTTGTAAACAAGATCTCTGAAAAATCTTATATTTTTATTAAAAAACTGATAACTTTTTTCCCCCTGGATATCTATTAAAACATCTGCTTCTATATATGCGTATTTTTTCGATTTAAGAGGAGCAGGGACAATAATTTCCTGAAACGACACCGTAGAAACAACTTCAGGCACTTCTTTTGCCTTCTCTGTTTGCTCAGCACTCTCCTGCTGCTGCCCCGGAGCCTCTTTATTTACTTCAATTTTCTTTACAATTTTTCCGGGCTGATCATCCTGCCCTCCGGGCAAAAATAAAAACAAAGAAAAAGCAGATACTATCAATACAAAGGAAGCTGCTGCAGCTGTTATAATATATTTTCTTTTTTTCCCGGGATCCTTCTTTTCTTTTTTCTCAGCCTTTTCAAGAACAACAGTATTACCATTTTCTTCAGTTTCTTCAGAGATTTGCTCCGGTTCTTCTGCTGAAGGCTCCTGGTCTTCTTCGGTCTCTTCAGTTAACTCACCTGATTCACCTAAAAGCCTGTCAAGTTCCTCCTGGCTTAAAATACCGTCTTCATCACCTTGATCTTCTGACTGATCACTTCCGTAGCTTTCATAATCTTCAGCAGAATCAGATTCACCAGCTATATCTTCTTCTGCAACAGTTCCAAGGAGTTCATCTATATCATCCTGGGAAATAAAGTCTATCTCCTCCTTATTATCCCCGTTTTGCTCTGAATCATCCTTTTCAGCAGAATCTATAATTCCTTCTATATCATCACCTGAAAATTCATCTTCAGAGTCACTGCCTAAAATATCATCAGCATCTGTCAAATCTTCATCAGACAGATTTTTAAACTCTTCTTCCATGAGATCAATAAATTCCTGGGAGAGCTGATTTGAGCCTTTTTCAGTTTCAAAAGCAGCTTCATTATTATCTGAAGATTCTTCCTCTTGATCAAAAACCATATCATCTTCTTCAGAATCTTCTTCAGAATCTCCTCCCAGGAGGCTGTCTATTTCATCCTGGCTGACTTTCCAGTCTTCCTTTGAAACAAAGTCTTCATCAGTTTTGTCTGAATCTTCTGAACTTTGTTCAGACAAATCTTCATCTTCTTTTGATTCTTGTTCTGATGGTTGAGACTCATCTTCTGTATTTGTTTTTTCAGGTTTTTCTTTTTCGTCAGGTTCTCTGTTTTTTTCATCTTGTGCTTCATCATCTGAATCGAATTTAAAAAAATCGTCTATTTCATCCTGTGAAATCATTTGGGCCAGTTCCTGATCTTCCTCTGATGGATCATAAAAATCCTCATCGGAACTGCTGACTTCTAAATCGCTTACACCCAGATCGGCTGCTTCAGAAAGAATTGACTCTATATCTTCCTGGGAAACAGATCCTGACTCAATATCCTTGGAAAAATCACTTTGCAGGCTTTCTTCTTTTTCTGATGGCGCCTGCTTTTTCCCTTCCATCAACTGATCAATTGCAGACTGTGAAACAGAAGAAAAATCATCTTCTTCCGATTCTTCAGGTTCCTTTTTACCTAAAGCAGAAGTCTCTTCAAATAATGAATCAATCCCCTCCTGGGAAACTGATGACAAATCATCATCGTCCTGTTGCGACTGAGCATTTTCATTTTCTACCGGATCAGACGGAGTTTCCGGTTTTTGTTCAGATTGAGCTGATGTTTCAGGTTTATCTTCAGAAGTCTGTGAACTCTCAGAATCTGTACTTTCAAACAACGAATCTATGTCATCCTGGGATACGGCTGATATATCTTCATCTGCTTCCGGTTCTGCTTCAGACGAGGCTGCTGGCTCCTCTTCAGAAGGCTCGGAACTACCGGAATCTGTACTTTCAAACAACGAATCTATGTCATCCTGGGATACCGTTGATATATCTTCATCTGCTTCCGGTTCTGCTTCAGACGAGGCTGCTGGCTCTTCTTCGGATGGCTCGGAACTACCGGAATCTGAACTTTCAAACAATGAATCTATGTCATCCT
>JBNJDM010000124.1:0-5162 GCA_051744925.1 Thermodesulfobacteriota bacterium
TGAAAAATTTAACCGCAGGAATACTGGAGTATTTTGAGGATTAAATTTTGATTCTAACGCAGAACTGGGCAAAAAAGGCAGTTTTCGTTCAGCAACTAACTATCAGAAGGATATTAAATGACACCGCATATTCTTGTTGTAGATGATGAAAAAGCAATTCTTGATCTTCTGGGAGACATGCTCAAAGATGAGGGGTTTACTATCACCTCTGCAGAAAACGGATACGAAGCACTTAAATTTATTGAAAAAGAAGAGCCTGATTTGGTTCTGCTTGATATCTATCTCCCGGGAATCAACGGAATTGAAACTCTCCAGGAAATAAAAAAAATCAGTCCCTCTATACCTGTAATTATAATTTCAAGCTACGGAAATATAGATAATGCAGTTTATGCAACCAAACTCGGAGCTTATGACTTTATAGAAAAGCCTCTTTCAATAGACAAAACCCTTGTTGCTATAAAAAATTCACTTGAATATCAAAGACTTGAAGAAGAAAACAGGTATTTAAAGAAAAAAAATCTCGACAAAAACTCTTTTACTGGAAAATCTGATAAAATAAATGAACTTAGAGGCAGGCTTTTCCAGGCAGGCCTTTCAGATGACAATATTCTTATATACGGAGAAAACGGCACAGGCAAGAAACTTGCCGCAAGAAATATTCATTTTTTGAGCAACAGGTCTGAACAGCAGATGGTTACAATAAACTGTGCCTGCCTTGAGACAGAATCTGCAGAAAGAACCCTTTTTGGCTGTGCTAAAGGGTTTTTGGGCCAGGATTCCCCAAAAATCAAAGGAAAACTCGAATTTGCAGATAAAAGCACTCTTTACCTTGATGAAATAAATGCGCTTGATCCTGTTATACAGAAAAAACTGCTTGAATTCATAGAAACAAAACATATTTCCAGGCTTGGAGATTCAAGGGAAATAAAAATAGATGCAAGAATCATTGCAAGTACAGGACTTAACCCTGAAAGCAATGCATTTAAAAAAATTTTCAGTAAAGAGCTTTTTTACAGGCTTAATGTTATAAGTATTAATATTCCTCCGCTCAGAGACAGAAAAGAAGATATTTTTCTGCTTGCCAGACATTTTCTGGATGAAGCATCCCAGGCTTACAATGTCGAAAAAAAAATTCTTGCAGAAAAAACAGCTCAGGCCCTTCAGGATCATAACTGGCCAGGAAATGTAAGAGAGCTTAAAAACCTTATAAACAGTATTACACTTATGATCGACAAAGAAGAGATTTCTCCGGAAGACCTTCCTCTTGAATTTTCATATCTTCTCGACTCAAACGAAAATCTTGACCCTGATAAAATTTTAAATAATGATGACTACAATCTGGCTATGCAGCAGTTTAAAAAACTGTTTATAATAAAAAAACTTGCAGAATATGATAATGATCCGGGCCAAACTGCAGAGGCAACCGGAATCGAAAAAAATTTAATTGAAAAGGTATTAAAGGAAAAAAATTGAGAATATCCGGCGGAGAACTTTTAAGAAGGGAAATCAAAACACCCAAAGGCAACGATACAAGACCTACATCCGGTGTTGTGCGTGAAAGCATATTCAACATAATAGGCAATTCAGCTCTTGATATCAGAGTACTTGATCTTTATTCAGGAAGCGGGGCTTTTGGTATAGAAGCAATAAGCAGGGGCGCAGCTTCGTGCATTTTCGCAGAAAAAGAAGCTTTACCCTTAAAATGTATTGAAAAAAACTTAAAAACTTTAAAAATCGAAGATAAGGGAGAGATTCTTAAAAAAAATCTTCCTGACCAGATAAAAACAATATATTGCAAAGAAAGCTTTGATCTGATTTTTCTTGATCCTCCATACTCAAATAATCTGCTCAACAAAACCCTTGAAGAGATCAGAAAAACTAACCTTGCTTCGGACAAAACTCTTATAATTGCCGAACATTCCAAAAAAGAAATGCCTGACAGCTCATTTTTTGAGCTTCTCCAGACAAGAAAATACGGCAAAAGCCTTGTAAGTTTTTTTAACTGTATGCTATGAAGTTTAAACTTAAAAATATAAATCGCTCATTTTAGGTTACACTAACTGGCAATCTATAAAAAAAATAAGGGATTATGAATAAAACAGCAATTTATCCGGGATCATTTGATCCGATCACAAACGGCCACATAGACATAATCGAAAGAGCACTTAAGATATTTGATAATGTTATTGTGACCATTATGTACAATCCAGCCAAAAAATCTCTTTTTTCCATAGATGAAAGAATATATCTCATAAAAGAATCCTTAAAAGATGTTTCAGGTGTAGAGGTAGACTGCCATGAAGGTCTTCTTGTCGACTATGCCGCCGGAAAAAATATAAATGCTGTAATCCGGGGAATGAGAGCCGTATCAGATTTTGAAAATGAATTCCAGATGGCAATGATGAACAGAAGGCTCGACAGAAATATAGAAACTATCTTTTTTATGACCGGGTTGAGATGGATATTTACAAGTTCATCAGTAATTAAGGAAGCTGCTGCTTTTGGTGCAGATATATCAGGAATGGTAACCCCTCTTGTTCAAAAAGAAATAATAAAAAAATTTCAAAAATAAATTTTCGGATAAAACATGGATTTATGGCAGCTTAAAATATTCTGCAGTGTAGTTGAACAAAAAAGCTTTTCAAAGGCAGGCAAAGAAATACACCTTTCCCAGCCTACAATAAGCAGTCATATAAGAGACCTTGAAACACATTTTAACTGCCGCCTCATAGACAGACTCGGTAAAGAAGCTGTACCAACAGGTGCAGGAAAACTTTTATATAACCATGCAAGAAAAATTCTTGCCCTCAGGGACTCAGCTGAAACAGAAATGGCTGAATACCAGGGACTTATAAAAGGAAGGATAAAAATAGGCGGAAGCACAATTCCGGGCAGTTATATACTCCCCCGGTTTATTGGACAATTTGTTTCCAAAAACCCTGAAGTTAAAATAACACTTATTATAAATGATACTTTAAAAATAATTGAAGAAATAATAAACGGAGATCTGGAAATAGGAGTTGTTGGAGCTGAGTCTGGCGACAGAAGAATTGTTCAGACTCCTCTGATAAAAGACAATATGTGTGTAATTGTTCCAAAAGAACATAAGTGGTTTGACAAAAATGAAATAAGCCCCGAAGAACTTATAAAAGAACCTTTTATAATAAGAGAAGAAGGATCCGGTACAAGAACATCTCTTGGTAAAAAACTTGAAAAAAGCGGTATCGCTCTGGACGATTTTAATATTACAGCCGAACTGGGTAGCACATCTTCTGTAATCCAGGGAATAAAAAACGGGCTTGGAATTTCTGTTCTCTCTTCCATAGCTGTATCAGAAGATCTTAAAACAAAAAATCTTAAAGCCCTTAAAGTAAAAGGTGTCGATCTCTCAAGGCAGTTTTATTTAACATACCACAGAGACAGAACCCCTTCTCCGCTCATGAACTCTTTTAAAAATTTTCTTGAATCTGAAAACAGGTAGCTGAACTGAAAGCAGGACTTTCAGTTCAGTTTTAAAGAATATATTTAATAAGTACAAACCCGCCCACAAGAAGAATTGTAAAAATAACCGCCAGAATATTAAAATATTTATCTATAAAATTCTTTATTGCTTCGCCGTAAAAATAAAGAAGAACCGCCTGAATAAAAAACCTTAGTGACCTTGAAAAAAAAGATGCAAATATAAACACAGGAAGACTTATTTCAAAAATTCCTGCGGTTATTGTAAAAACCTTGTAAGGTATTGGAGTAAAACCTGCTATGGAAACAGCCCATGCATCGTAGTTTCGATACATTGTGCCGATAAGATCCATTTTCTCCTGAAAACCGTACATTGCAACAATTTTAGCTCCAATAACATCCATAAACTTCAGACCTATAAAATATCCGAATATTCCTCCAAATACTGACCCGATGCTGCATATAAAAGCATAATAAAACGACTTTAAAGGTTTACCCACACAAAGGGCAAGAAGAAGAACATCCGGAGGAATAGGAAAAAATGAAGATTCTGCAAAAGCTAAAAAAAACAGAGCATAAGCTCCCCATTTTGAATCAGACCAACTTAAAACCCAATTATATAATCTTTTCAATTTTTCAACCTTTCCATCCATGCTGGCCTATAAGCTTAACAAATCTGCATGCCCCCAGATTTTCAGCGTCAATGCCTGAGTCGGTTTTAGTGTATTTCATTAAATCCTGTGATTTTTCGCTTCCAACAGGGGAAACAAGGACTCCGCCTGTTTCAAGCTGGTCAAAAAGCCTGAAAGGAGGATCAGGAGATCCTGCAGTTACAATGATTTTGTCAAAAGGAGCTTCATCTTTCCAGCCTGTTGTTCCGTCTGTATATTTTGAAACTATATTTAAGTAATTAAGTTCGTCAAATATATGCTTTGAATCCTTATAAAGCCTGTACAAACGCTCAACAGTGTATACCTTAAATACCAGTCGTGATAAAATTGCAGCCTGATATCCCGATCCTGTTCCTATTTCAAGGACTCTGTCATCCGGGTCAGGATCTATTGCCTGAGTCATTTCAGCAACCATAAAAGGCTGTGATATAGTCTGCTGATCTCCTATGGGAAGAGGATGATCAGAGTAAGCCTGATCTTTAAAAGCAGTGCTTACAAACATATGCCTGGGCACTTCCCGCATTGCTTTTAAAACTCTGTCATTTGTAATTCCTCTTGGTATAAGCTGATTATCGACCATCAGCTCCCGCCATTTTTTATACTTTAACGACATCCTCTGCTCCCGGAGTTTACGGCTTGAATTTAAAATTTATTAATGCTAACAAAGTCCACAGTTTAATTTGTTTTTTTATTTTTTCAACCTAAATCTGAATACTTATACCTTGAAAAGAATAATACATATAATAATTTCTGTTTTTCTTATGATAGTCCTGACTTTTACAGGTGCTATGGGATATAAATATATAGAAGGATGGACCTTTTTTGAGTCATTGTACATGACGGTTATAACTCTTGCCACTGTAGGTTTCAGAGAAGTCAGGGAGTTGAGTCCTTCAGGCCAGATGTTTACTATTGTTCTCATAGTAGTGGGAGGAAGCTTTGCAGTATATACTGCAGGAGCAGTGGTTCAGTTTATTGTAGAAGGTAAAATACGGTCACTTATCGGGAGAAAAAAATTGGAAAAATCTATAA
>JBNJDM010000125.1:0-5117 GCA_051744925.1 Thermodesulfobacteriota bacterium
GTTTGATAATTTGCATCATTATTATATATTGTTAACTTTACAATAGAGTTTAATATATAAAATATGTGGTAATATTATATGAATGATGAATCAAACACCCCGGATCCGGGAAAAATAGAAAAAGAAATAGGTGATTTTTTGAATAAGAAATTTGGCGGAAGAGTTCAGATCATACCACAGTACGGTGATCCGGAAACGCTTATAAGAGGAAAAAAAGAAGGTACTGAAACAAAAAATAACAAAAGAAAAAAACAGTTCAGCCTGATTCCCAGGGAAGTAATAAGTTACCTGGATCAGTTTATTATAAAACAGGAAAGAGCAAAAAATGTTCTTGCAACAAAAATATGCACCCATTTCAACAGCCTTGAAATGGAAGACCAAAACATTAAAACATCGGGCACTGATCTTGGAAGAATAAAAAACAATATTCTTTTAATAGGTCCTACTGGTGTCGGGAAAACATACATGGTTAAACTCATAGCAGATTTGCTTGGAGTACCTTTTGTAAAAGGCGATGCCACAAAATTTTCCGAAACCGGTTATGTCGGCGGAGATGTTGAAGATCTTGTAAGAGATCTTGTTCGTGAAGCAGACAACGACATAAGTCTTGCTGAATACGGAATAGTATATATAGATGAAATAGACAAAATAGCCTCTTCCAAAAATTTTTCAGGAGGAGATATTTCCAGAACAGGCGTTCAAAGAGCTCTGTTAAAACCTATGGAGGAGACCGAAATAGAACTCCAGCCTCCCCATGATCCTGTGTCGATGATGGAAGCCCTTGCAGAATTCCAGAAAAGCGGAAAAAGAGACAGAAAAACAGTAAATACAAAAAATATTCTTTTTATAGTCAGCGGAGCTTTTAGCGAGCTTGAAGATGTAATATCAAAAAGACTGAAAAAAGATGCAATAGGATTTAATGCAAACATTACAAAAGAGGATAAAAACAAGCAGATTCTCCATGAAGTAATGAGTGAAGACCTTATAAATTTCGGATTTGAATCCGAATTTGTAGGAAGGCTACCTGTCAGGGCTGTACTTGATCCTTTAAATGAAGGTGATCTTTTTGAAATTATAAATAACCCTAACAACCCAACTTTTCTCGGCAAAAAATCTGACTTTATGGCTTACGGAATAAAAATTAATTTTTCTGAAGATGCCTTAAAATTTATTGCCCAAAATGCATCAAAAGAAAAAACAGGTGCAAGAGGTCTTGTAAACTCAGTAGAAAATGCGCTTCTTTCTTTTGAAACAGCACTCCCCTCTTCTGATATTAAAAGGTTTTCTTTTACAAAAGAGATTATTAAAAATCCTTCAGAGTATATTGATAACTTAGATAATCCCGACTATATAGAAAACAGGCATAATTTATTTAAGAAACTCTCTGACAGGGAAAAGGAAAAAATCATCTCATATATAAAGGATAACCGGGAAAATCTCGAAGCATCAACCGGTTTCATGTTTACAGAAGAGATGATTAACACAACAGCTGAACATTATATAAATTTCATAGAAACAATTCAGGATTCAATGTTTGCTGTCAAAAATGCTTTTTATGAAATTAAATCGATTGAAGATGAAGCTTTTTCAGAAAAAAATCTTTATGTTGAACTTTCACAGGACGCATCTGAATTTCTGATAAATGAATATCTTTTCAATCATCAGAATTATCTTGATATAAAAAAATCTTTTCTTGAGAATTTTTCTCTGGGGCTTATGCTTGCAAGCGAAAAAACTCACAGACACAGATTTGTTGTAACCAAAAAAGGACTTACGGATCCTGAAGGTTATATTTCCGAACTTTTAAATGAAGATAACAGAAATTTATAAAGGATAAAAATAATGATAGGTATTTCAAAACTTTACTGCGGTTCTGTTGAACCATCCGACGCATTAAGATACGGAAGAGACTCTAAAAATCTTCCCTCACATCTTCTTCAGTTTTCAAAAGATAAAAAACCTGTGGTTGTATGGAACGTGACAAGAAGATGCAATCTTAACTGTATACACTGCTATGCACAGGCAAGAGATGAAGAATTCAAAGACGAGCTTTCTACAGAAGAAGGACTAAGACTTCTTGATGATTTTGCCGATTTCGGCGTTCCTGTAGTTCTTTTTTCAGGAGGAGAACCTCTTATGAGAAAAGACCTTACTGTGCTTGCAGAATATGCTGTCTCAAGAGGAATGAGAGCTGTAATCTCTACAAACGGAACTCTTATAACAGAAGAAAAAGCAAAGGAATTAAAAGAGATAGGACTTTCATATGTAGGCATAAGCCTTGACGGAATGAAAGATGTTAATGATAAGTTCAGAGGCTTAAACGGAGCTTTTGACATGGCAATGAAAGGTATTGAAAACTGCAAAAAAGCCGGAATTAAAGTAGGTCTGAGATTTACTATAAACAAGCACAATGCAGGAGAAATACCTAAAATATTCGACCTTGTGGAAGAAATGAAAATTCCAAGAATCTGCTTTTACCATCTTGTTTATGCAGGACGGGGCTCTGAAATGATTGAAGAAGACTTAAGCCTTGAAGATACAAGAAAAGCTGTTGATATAATAATAGAAAGAACCAAAAAACTGCATGACAAAGGACAGCCAACAGAAGTTCTTACAGTAGACAACCATGCTGACGGCCCTTATCTCTATTTAAAACTTGAGCAGGAAGACCCTGCACGTGCAGCAGAAGTTCTTGAACTTCTGGAAATGAACGAAGGAAACAACTCTGGCAGAGGAATAGGCTGCGTAAGCTGGAACGGAGATGTTCATGCAGATCAGTTCTGGAGACACAAAACATTTGGTAATATTAAAGATACACCTTTTTCAAAAATCTGGTCTGAGCCAGAAGATGAACTTCTTTTAAAACTAAAGGACAAGAAACAACATGTTAAGGGAAGATGTGCTCAGTGCAGATGGCTTGATGTATGCGGAGGTAATTTCCGTGTAAGAGCAGAAGCAGCTCTTGGAGATGTATGGGCGCCTGATCCTGCATGCTATCTTACTGATGAAGAAATCTTTGTAAAAGGAAAGGAGTAAAATTATGCTTTTTCCTGAATACAGAGCCAGAAGAATGAGATCATCTGAAAACATCAGAAGAATGATAAGGGAAACAGTTCTTTCGCCTGCAGATTTTATACTTCCACTTTTTGCAATAAACGGAAAAAATGTTAAAAATCCTATAACTTCAATGCCCGGACACTTTCAGCTCTCTTTGGAAAACCTGGTTGCAAAGGCAAAAGAAGCAAGGGATCTCGGCATTCCTGCAGTAATGCTTTTTGGGATTCCGGAAAAAAAAGACGCGCTTGGTAGCGGAGCATATAACAAAAACGGAATTGTTCAAAAAGCTGTAAAAGAGATAAAAAATAAAGTTCCCGAGCTTGTTGTTATAACAGATGTCTGCCTTTGTCAGTATACAGATCACGGCCACTGCGGATTTGTGGAAAAGGGCAAAATAGACAATGACATGACAATAGATCTTTTGGGTAAAATCGCGGTTTCCCATGCAAAAGCAGGTGCAGACATGGTTGCACCCTCAGATATGATGGACGGAAGAGTCGGAGAAATAAGGGCCGCTCTTGATGAAAACGAAAAATCTGAAACTTCAATAATGTCTTATGCAGTAAAATACTGTTCTGCATATTACGGACCTTTCAGACAGGCAGCCGGATCAGCTCCTCAGTTCGGAGACAGAAAAACCTATCAGATGGATCCTGCAAACTCGGATGAAGCTGTAAGAGAAGCAACAATGGATGTTGAAGAAGGTGCAGACATTATTATGGTAAAACCTGCTCTTGCATATCTTGATATAATATACAAAGTAAGAGAAGAAATCGACCTGCCTGTTGCAGCTTACAATGTAAGCGGAGAATATGCCATAATCAAAGCTGCTTCTGAAAAAGGCTGGGTAAACGAAAAAGAGATTACCCTTGAGACACTTACTTCAATTAAGCGGGCCGGTGCAAACATGATACTTACCTACTCTGCCTTAGAGGCCGCTAAATATTTACAGGATTAAAAAGTTATGAATCACAGCCCGAATAAAAATGCACAGGACTTCCCCCAGGTAAGGCTTGTTGCATGGGAAACAACAAGAAGGTGTAATCTTTCATGCAAGCACTGCAGAGCTGCTGCTGAAGATCATGAATATCCCGGAGAACTTTCAACAGATCAGGCAAAAAAAATGCTTGATGAAATTGCTGAAACAGGTTCTCCGATTATAATACTTACCGGAGGTGAGCCTCTTTTAAGAGATGATATTTTCGAACTTTCACAATACGGAGACAAACTTGGACTTAAAATGGTTATGGCTCCCAACGGAACACTTGTGACTGAAGAAAATGCTAAAAAAATGTATGATTCAGGAATCCAGAGAATCAGTGTCAGTATAGACGGATCAACAAAAGAATCCCATGATAATTTCCGTGGAATGCCCGGAGCTTTTGACGGTTCAATGCAGGGGATTGTAAATGCAAAAAAAGCAGGAATAGAATTTCAGATAAACACAACAATTACCCAGGACAATCTTGATGAAATCCCTGATATTTTAAATCTTGCCATAGAACTTGGAGCTGTTGCTCATCATATTTTTCTTCTTGTACCCACAGGAAGGGGAAAATATATAGCTGATAAAACAATAGATGCAAAAACATATGAAAAAACCCTTAACTGGTTTTATGATCAAAGAGACAAGGTTCCTCTTCAACTGAAGGCAACCTGCGCTCCTCATTACTACAGAATTTTAAGACAAAGAGCACAAAAAGAAGGAAAAGATGTAGACTTTAAAACTTTCGGACTTGATGCTGTAACAAGAGGATGTCTTGGAGGAATAGGTTTTTGTTTTGTTTCGCATACAGGACAGGTTCAGCCTTGCGGATTTTTAGAACTTGACTGCGGAAATATTAAAGAATCTTCTTTTACACAAATCTGGAAAAATTCGCAGATATTTAATAATTTAAGAGATTATGATTCATTAAAAGGAAAATGCGGAATCTGTTCATATAATGATGTATGCGGAGGATGCAGAGCAAGGGCATTTGAAGCAACCAATGATTATATGGAAGAAGAGCCTTTCTGTCTTTATCAGCCTTCGGGAAAATAAAAAATGCGCCTGAATACAG
>JBNJDM010000126.1:0-5091 GCA_051744925.1 Thermodesulfobacteriota bacterium
CATAAATAATTTCCTGCAAAGAGGTTTTGATCAGGTTGTCTGTTTTTTACCTTTAATCTTAATATATGGAAAAAAGGAAAAAAAGCCGACCAGATTTTAATAAAGTAAAATATTTTACACACGGTTTTTCTTTAAAAGCATGACGAATCATCTTTTTTTAAATTATTCTGATTTATCTAATCGGTAATAAGAGCACTAAATTTAATCTTTTTCTTAAAAAGGAAACTTTTTCCCTGGTTTTTACTGCTTTATGGAAAATTTTTTCACTTTTATGTGCCTGCATTCTGACGCTTTGCTGCAAACCCCTTTAAATATAAGTGTATAGGCCCTGTCATAAAATTGGCACGCACATTGCTTAGTTAAGTTTAAAATAAATTTATCCGGGAGCATGATATGCAAAGCAATTTAATTTTTTCAGAGTTTTTTCAGTCGAATATGATGGGAAGTTCTGTAAAAACCGTTAATAGCCAGAAATCCGGAGAATCTGGGTTTGATGCTTTTCTGAGAAAATTTCAGGAAGGAGAATTTGATTTTCTTAAAACTTCGGGGACAGGTGCCTCAGATGACCTTAATGATCTTCTTGGTTCACAGGATTCAAAGGAAAAGTTTATAAGTCAGCTTGTTGAAAGGATGAAAGAGATCCTCAGGCAGGCATCAGATGATTCTTCTTTTGTAAACTTCAGCTCAGCTGAAGTAACAGCTTTCAGGCAGGTTATGGTTTCTGCTGAAATCATTTCAGACCAGGAACTGAATTCTTTGACTGAATCCATGGAAAATTCTTCCGGGAAATATCTACCTGATCTTGTGGAAGCTTTTGAAGGTTTAAACAACAATAAGGTTGATACAGAAAATGTGCATTTTCCTTTTTCCTTTGTTCCATTTTTTGAAACTGCAATGCAGAGCATAAATATTGAACATGCAAGTATAAAAGAGACTATTGAATCATCAGTTGATATTGAAAAGGGTTTTTCTCTTGAAAATTTTCTTCAGTCTTTAAAAGGTATAAAAGCAGGTATTGAAAAACAACTGGAAAATCTTGAAGGCAATAATTACGAAAAAGAAGCTTCAAAAATAAAAGGTATTGAAACAATAGTTTCTGTTTTTGAGGCTGATGATTCCGAAGAACTCTCATTTAATGCAGATCGTAATAAGCTTGAGAAGTTTATTTCTGCAATGGAACAAAAGCTTAAGCCGGAAATAAATAATGAGAATGTATACAAAGAAGCCCTTTTTAGCTCGGCAGGTAAAAAGGAGTCTGATTTTGTTGCAAGTCTGCTGACAAAAAATTCTTCTTCAATTAATGATCCTCTTGAATCAATGAAAGAACCTCTGGCAGAGATAAATGGTAAAAATGAAAGTTTATTTTCTAATAAAATAGGTGGAGCATTGTTTGAAGAATCTTTTTCTGCATGGAAAAGAAAAGAAAGGGTTTTAAGTGAATCTGTAACTGCAGGTATTAAAGAAGACTTTACTATGAAACAGTTTCAGCAGTCTCCGGATTATAAACTTTATACAAAGTTAGCATCTGTAGAGCTTGATCTTGAAAATTATTTTTCAGGTGCTGATAAAAAAAGTGAAGTTTTGGTTCAGGCAAAAGAGATTTTGAAAACTTTGGAGTCGGGTGGAAAATCATCATTTGATGCTGACATATTAAGTGAAAAAAATGAGTTTAAAAACCAATCTGAATCAAAAGGTTTTGGAACACTTCTGGAAAGGAGTGTTAAAAAAAACAGCTCTCATAGTTCAACAGATGATTTTTCAGAAGATTCATCAGATCTTATGGAAAAAAAAGGCTCAGAAAGATTATCTGCAAAAAATGCTTCTGCAGATAAACCAAAACAGGCTCTTCACAAAAATATTATGAACCAGGTTGAAAAACAGGTTTTAAGAACTGTGAAGCTTGGTCAGAAAGAGTTGTCATTTCAGCTTAATCCCCCGGATCTTGGTAAAATGCATCTTAAACTCGAGAGTGTAAGAAACGGGGTAAATATAAGAATATTGGCTGAAAAGGGTTCAACACATGAAATTCTTCTACAACATGCCCAGGAATTTAAAGCTCAGCTTCAGAATCAGGGAATGCAGGTAGTTGAGATTAATGTTGAGCTTTCAAGCGATTTTGATCAGGCTATGGCGCGGGAGAGAAGAAATAATTCCGAGGGGAAAAATAAGGGTCAGAATTCAAACCGCGGAAAGTTTAACAAATCTGAAAAGATCTCTGAGGATTCTTCGGGCAGCGGATTTTTTAAAAGACCCTCATTAAATTCAGCTCTTGATTTAATGGCATAGGAGGAAAAAAAATGAGCTCTGTATCAGAATCTTTAGGTAATATAACCAGTTATACTGATCCTATGGCAGATAAAAAGGCCAAAGATGAAGAACTTGGGATGCAGGATTTTTTAACCATGCTTATAGCACAGCTTCAGCATCAGGATCCTATGAATCCGATGGAATCCCAGGATTTTACTGCACAGCTGACCCAGTTTTCTCAGCTTGAGGCCCAGTTTGATGCCAATGAGAAGCTTGATAGTATTTCAGGTAGTTTAAGCTCTCAAGCAGGCAGAACAGGTGAAGACTATCTTGATAAGCATATTACTGCAAATGTTGATACTATTGATGTAACAGACAGTAAAGCAAGTGGCGGTTTTTATACTCTTGAAGAGACTGCTGAAGTAAAAGTTACAATTTTTGATCAGAATGGCAAAGAAATAAAGACTCTTGAGCCTGGTCAGAAAGATGCAGGATCTTATCCTGTTGAATGGGACGGTACAAACGATTCAGGTGATAAAGTTAACGACGGTACATATAAATTTTCCGTGGAAGCTCTTACTGAATCCGGATACTCGCCTGTTAATACAACTGTAGAGGGTACTGCTGAATCTATTATGTACCAGGGTGAAAAAGAATATCTTGTAGTCAAAGGTGTTCTTGTTTCTCCTGATTCTGTGGTTGAGGTAAAATCTGAAGAATCTGAATCCTTTGAGCCTGGTTCAACATTTAATTATCTCGGGAAAAATATAAATGCGGAAAAAGGTCTTATCTCTGTCAAAAAAGGGGAGGTTGAAACAAGCCTTCCTTCTTTTATTCCTGAAAAAGATGCTACTGCAAGGATTAATGTTTTAAATTCAAAGGGACAGATTGTTCATTCTTATTATAACGGTAACCTTAAAGCAGGTGAAGAAGAAGCAGTTGAATGGGATGGAAAGGATCTCCAGGGTAATAAGGTTGAAGATGGTTATTACTCATATGAGGTTGTTACACCTGGTAATACAGAAGTTGATACAAGTATCAGTGGAGAAGCCGGTGGAGTCTATTATGAAAACGGCAGGCATTATATAGATATTGACGGAGTAAGGGTTGCTCCTGAAGATATTAAATCGATAGATGGATGATAAATATGCCGGGAAATGAAATTTTCGGCAATGAGTCAATAAACCGAAATTATTCGGGTACTTTATAATAAGGAGGGTGGGTTATGTCCCTTTCAAGTTCATTGTATACAGGAACAAGCGGTCTTACCAACATGGGAAACTCTATGCAGGTAATAGGTGACAATATTTCAAACGTAAATACTGTCGGTTTTAAAGGGGACAGGTCTTTGTTTTCTGACCTTTTAAATCAAAGCATATCTACTCAGTCAGGCTCTTCCCAGGTTGGAAGAGGTACTGCAATTCAGGAGGTTAGTACTTCATTTCAGCAGGGTTCGTTTGAATCTACAGGGAATACAACAGATTTATCAATAGGTGGGAATGGTTTTTTCCAGTTAAGGGATAAAAATTCAGAGCAAATTAATTATACAAGGGCCGGAAATTTTTCCTTTGATAAAGACGGAAAGCTTGTAAATCCTGAAGACCATGTTGTTCAGGGCTGGGAACTTGATGAAGAAACAGGTAATGATAAAGGTGCTGTAAAAGATATTATACTTGACTCGTTTACTTCTCCTCCGAAAAAGACTGATAAGGTTGATATGGTTACAAACCTTGATGCTGATGCGCAAAGTCAGTCCATAGTTCTTGCCAATGCATGGGATGCTTCTGATGAAGATTTTATGCCTGCAAACAATTATGAGTATCAAAGTGTTGTAAAGGTTTATGATTCTCTTGGAAGTACACATGATGTTACAATTCACTATGATAAAAAATCAGGTTCAACCTGGGAATATCTGGTAACCTCCAATCCCAATGAAGATGAAAGAAACCTTGTGCAGGGAACAGACGGAAAAGGTCTTCTTGCAAGGGGAGAGATAGAATTTAATGAAAGTGACGGTTCTGTGGGAAATATGTCTATGGAAAGATTTACAGGAAGAGTAGGAAACCTCAGATCTTTTGGTGTAAATAATAAAGATGATATAACTACAAGAATACACAATTATGAAAATATGGCACAGGACGGTTTTAATTTTCATATGGAATTTGACGGAAATTCCTGGGGATTTCAGGATTCTTCCGGACCCGGAGGAACTCCTGACGGAATAATAGATGCATATGACAAACCTGAAAATTATCCCAATGCTGAAATAATGACCACAAGCAATGAAAAAAAGATTGATATAAGGTTTGATCCGGATCTTACAGATCCAAATCCTGAACCTGATATGACAATATATTTTGATAATGACGCTGCTGCAACAGATTCTCTTCATTTTGACGTAAATAAAACCAATAATATTCATAAGCAGGATGTAACAAATCTTAAGTATAAAGGTGATACAGGTAATGATAATGCAAGTCTTATGATCAATGATCCAAGTGTTATGACAAGGGATGTTGAAGATATGAATCTTGTATGGGATCCGGTTAATGAGTCCTGGTATATGTCATATCCTACTGAAGAAGGCATCATTACAAACAATCAGCCTGTTTTGGATCTTGCAGGTACTTCTCTTGATGCAGATAATACTATTACAGTTGATAATCCTGATGTTCTTAATTACAAAACAGGGAATCTTGATGTTGGTTATGACAGCGCATCTGATTCCTGGTACTGGAATGATCCTGCAAAGGTACTGGGAGGAACAGGTGAAATAAGCAAGGCAGGAACGACTCTAACTCATGATGATACAACAGTTTTTAACAAGGCGTCTACCAGCAATTA
>JBNJDM010000127.1:0-4950 GCA_051744925.1 Thermodesulfobacteriota bacterium
AAAACTGCCTTTTTTGTTCATATTAAACATAAATGAACAAAAAAGGCAGTTTTTAGTCGGCTAATATTCAGGTATTATTTAAAAATCAAGACTTGAAACTTCAAGGGCATGTTTTTTTATAAAATTTCTTCTCGGTTCAACTTCATCACCCATAAGAAGAGAAAATATCTCGTCTGCGGCTTCTGCATCTTCGATTCTAACCTGAACAAGCATTCTTGTTTCCGGATCCATGGTTGTTTCCCACAGCTGTTCAGGGTTCATTTCACCAAGACCCTTGTATCTCTGGATTGAAACACCTTTTTTAGATTCATCAACAAGCTTGTTGTACAAAGCTTTTAAAGTAAAAACTTCGACAGCAGGAGCAGTCCCTTCTTTCGAACCTATGAAAAAAGGCGGATTTTTATATTTGTATATTTTTTTATACTCTTTAAAAACAGTTTGATATTCCCTTGAAAAAACAAGCCTTCTAGATATTCTTACAGGCTTTTTCTCCCTTACTTTTGAAGACTCTTCAGATGCATCAGCCTCTTCAACTTCAGGAGGAATAACTGTTAATTCATAAATATCTTTTTCTTCACTCCACTGAAAATCTTCTATTATAAAGTTTTTCTTAGAAAATTTTTCTTTAAGTGCCAGCATTTTTGATTCATCTTTTAAGAAATGCTTATCTAAAACTTCATCCTCAAGAAGAATTTCAACTATTCTTTTTTCAAACCCCATATTATCAAGAACAGCCATATTTTCATAAAAATCTATTAAATTAATAAAAAATTCAAAAAGCTCGTCTTCTGTAAGTTTTTTTCTTTCTTCACCAACTTCTACATATTTTAATTCACAGGTTCTGCGTACAAGATAATCATTAAAACCTGCTTCATTTTTAAGATAAATCCCTTTTTTACCTTTACCTATTCTGTAAAGAGGGGGCTGGGCTATATAAAGATATCCTTTTTCTATAATTTCAGGCATATGCCTGTAGAAAAAAGTTAAAAGAAGGGTTCTTATATGAGCACCGTCAACATCGGCGTCTGTCATTATAAAAAGTTTGTGATATCTTATTTTTTCTATTTCATACTCTTCACGTCCTATTCCGGAACCAAGAGCAGTTATTATATTTTTTATTTCATCAGATTTTAAAAGTTTGTCAAATCTTGCTTTTTCAACATTGAGTATTTTACCTTTTAGAGGAAGAATAGCCTGAAATCTTCTGTCTCTGGCCTGTTTAGCTGAACCGCCGGCAGAATCGCCCTCAACAAGATAGAGTTCTTTTTCTTCAGGTTTATTTGACTGACAGTCTGCAAGTTTACCCGGAAGAGTTGTATCACCAATATTTGACTTGCTTCTAGCAAGATCTCTTGCCCTTTTTGCAGCATCTCTTGCCCTTGCAGCTTCAACTGCCTTGGAAATAATTTTTCTTGCATTCTGAGGGTTTTCTTCAAGATAAATTGCAAGCTTTTCATTTAAAAGAGATTCAACAACACCTTTTACTTCACTGTTTCCAAGCTTTGTTTTAGTCTGGCCTTCAAATTTCGGATCTTTTATTTTTACGCTTATAACTGCTGATAAACCTTCCCTTACATCATCACCGCTTATTTTTGTTCTCTGGTTTTTAGGAAGACTTTCACTGTTTGCATAAGCATTAAGAGTTCTTGTTAAAGCTCCTTTAAAACCGCTTAAGTGATAACCGCCTTCAGAAGTATTTATATTGTTTGCAAATGTATAAATTCTTTCATTAAAAGTGTCATTATACTGAATTGCAACTTCAGCAAAAACATCATCTTCTGTACCTTCAATAATTATAGGATCATGCAGTGAAGAATAATTTTTATTAAGATATTTAACATAATCTTTTATTCCGCCCTCATACATGAAAGTATCTTTTTCATCAGATCTTTCATCTTCTATTGTTATACGTATGCCTTTATTAAGAAATGCAAGTTCTCTCATTCTTCTTGAAAGCACTTCATAATTAAAATCATTTGTAGACATTATTGTTGTATCAGGAGAAAAATGAATTTTTGTTCCGTTTTTATCTGTAGAACCTACAATTTCAAGTTCTGTTAATTTTTTTCCTTCTGAAAATTCCTGATTATAAATATTTCCGTTTTTCCAGATATTAAGAATAAGTTTTTCAGATAATGCATTTACAACTGAAATACCTACTCCGTGAAGACCGCCTGAAACTTTATATGTATCATGATCAAATTTACCCCCTGCATGAAGTTTGGTAAGAACAACCTCAGCTGCCGGCATATTCTCTTTTTCATGCATATCAACAGGTATTCCGCGTCCATTGTCAATAACTGTTACGCTGTTGTCAGTATGTATAGTTATATCAATTTCATTGCAGTACCCGGCCATAGCTTCATCAATACTGTTGTCTACTACTTCGTATACAAGGTGATGAAGGCCTGGTTCGTCAGTATTTCCTATATACATTGAAGGTCTTTTTCTTACAGCTTCAAGACCTTCCAGGATCTGAATGCTCTCGGCATTATATTCGTTCATTGTTTCAGACATTTTTTATTCCTTAAATTTATATTCTGATCGGCATTAATGCCGCTGCAAAATTGTTATCTTCCAAACCTTTTATAATACAATGAGAATTAGAATCTTTCAAATAAAGCTTTATTTTTTCATCAGGTATCTCTTTTAAAAAGTCGAGTAAAAACTTTGGATTAAACCCTATTTCAAATCCTTCATTGTTAAATTCTATTTCTGTTTTTTCTTTTGCTTCCCCAAGTTCAGGATTACTTGCATTAAGGGTCAGAGTATTTTCTGAAAAAGTGAAGAATAAAATAGGGTTTTTTTCATCACAGACAATAGAAGTCCTTGTCAGCATATCCGAAAATATTTTTTTGTCAATTTCAATAGCATCTTCTTCATTTCCTCTTACAAGCTGATTACAGTCGGGAAAGGTTCCTTCAAGAAGATTTACAGAAAAATATTCCTGATTTTGATTTATTATAAAAAGATCATCAGTAAAACTTATGTTTACATCCTCGCTGTCTATAAATTTTATAATATCGGGAAGAATCTTTTTTGGAACTATAAAATTTTGAGAGTTAAAATCTTCAGAAAAAGGTTTGTCAGATATAATATCGTATTTAACAATTCTTCTTGTATCTGTGGAAAACATTTTTATACATGATTTATCATCATAATTAATAAAATTAAGATTAATACCTAATATAAAAGTTCTGCTTTCATCGGTTTCAGGATTAATTGAAAATCCTGTATATAAAAGTTTTTTAAATAAAGAACTTTTAGTATTAAAGAAATCTGTTTGAAAATTTTCTTTAATTTCAGGAAAATCATCAGAAACAGCTCCTACAAGATTATAATTTACATCATTTTCTCCTATTTTTATCCACTGGGGATCAGTTTCTTCTATTGAAATATATTCATCAGGATAATTTTTTACAATTTCAAACAGCTTTTTTGAATTAATAGCTATTTCACCTTTTTTTTCTATTTCAGCTTCTTCTATACAGTAAAATTCTCCTGTAAGATCTGTAGCAGAAAAAGAGACAAAATTATCATCCACAGTTTTTATTAAAACATTTTTTGTTATGTTAAGAGAGGTTTTTTGATTTGTCAGTCCCTGTATTTTATCGAGTATCTTTTTTATTCTTGTTTTATTTATCTTTATTTTCATATTTAAAACCTTTTTATTATTAGTGTTGTTAATTTGTTAATTAGTACCTTAACATCTTAATTTTATTTTATATTTTATTAACTATTTCTTTTATTATAAAACCACTTTTATTATCAATAATATTTTTTATGTTAAAAACTCTTATTTCTTTCATCTATCCATCGACTTATTTTAGACAATTCTGTGTTTGTCCATTTATCCGATATTCTTAGCAATATGAATTCCTGGAAAAGTTTATCAACAAGACCTGTTAATAACTCCAGAAAGTATACTTTTTCTATTACAGAGCCTTCTATTTCTTCAGGTGAAGATGAAAATTTATGCTTTAAAATATTAAATCCGCTTATATCGAGACTTTCACCTTTTATATTAAATTTTATATCTTTATCATCCATTGTTTTTAAAATAATCTTCATCTCGGTTACAAGGGCTCCTTTTTTAAGAGCAAGAGCTCCTTCGTCAAGATTAGCCTTATCTCCGTTTATAGTTATTTTTTCCGAAGAATCTTCCTTAAAATTTTCAATAACAATCTTGTCTCCGATGTAAAACTCTTTTATATCACCGGCAGTATCTTCAATATATTTATTGTCTGTTTCTGTTAAAAACCATAACCATGTTAAAAATTCATATCCTGCAAATTTATATTTATTATATGCTACAGCTACATCTATCATTTTTTACTCCGGTATTTTTGTATGTTTTGTATTATAGAAAATATTTTTACTGTTTTCTTCTATGGAGCTGCTGAAATATACTTTTGTATATGGAAAAAGCCGTATAAGAGAAAGTGAGAAAGTCTGTCTGAAAAGGGTTTCAAAGACTTCGTTAACACTTTTCTGGCCTGAAAAAAATAAAACTTCCTTTTTGTCCGGTATCCATAAAACTTCATAAATATCAGGGGTAGCAGGTATTGAAAGGCTTAATCTGAGAATTATTTCTTCTTTTAATTTCTTTTTTTCATTTTTTGAAAGATAGTCTCTTCCACTTTCTCTCATGGCCTTTTTAGATTCAACAGCTATATGTTTGTCGACAATTTTTTTAGGAACACTTTTTTTATCTGTTCTAAGACAAAAAACAATATTGTTTCCGTAAGCAATATGATCTGATTCAAAATCAGGATCAAAAGGATTTTCAAATGTTGTCCATCCTGAAACAGATTCTGACATTTCAGAGTCGGGAATTTCAGGAAAACTGTTGTCTTTGAGTTTCTGTCTTATATTTTCTGAAGAAATTTCTTGAGATTCATCTTCGATCCTATATCTTAAAAATGAAGATGTTGAGGTTAAAAGACCCAT
>JBNJDM010000128.1:0-4923 GCA_051744925.1 Thermodesulfobacteriota bacterium
AGAATTTTGGTCATAACATCACCAGCATTTCCTGTGAGTGTAATATCAGCAACAGTATTGGTTAGAGGGGTTGGTGAAGGATTAATTTCTATTACACATGCACCTCCTGTTTTTGCAGTTACAGGAATAGAGGCAGCTGGCTGAACAACAGCTGATGTACCGACTACAAGAATTACATCGCATTGTGAAGCTTCGGTATTTGCCCTTGAAAGGCTTTCAGGCGGAATCATTTCTCCGAAAAAGACACAGTCAGGCCTGAAAATTCCTCCGCAGCTGCATCTTGGAGGAAGTTTCGAAAGATCGATTTCTTCTACTTTTTTTCTGCTCTGACATTCCAGGCAGTAAAACCGTGCAAAGCTTCCGTGGAATTCTATAACATCTGTATTGCCAGCTTTCTGATGCAGTCCGTCAATATTTTGGGTAATAACGGATGATAAAAGTCCTCTTTTTTCAAGCTCTGCAAGTCCGAGGTGGCCTTTGTTAGGCTCTGCTTTGACTAAAGTATCTTTCATATCGCTTAAAAAGACTTTCCAGACTTCTTCAGGATGTTTTAAAAAATAGCTTATTTCTGCGTACTTCATTGGATCGTATTTTTCCCATAAAGATCCAGCACCTCTGAAAGGAGGAATTCCGCTTTCAACTGAAATGCCTGCTCCAGTAAGAGCAGTTGTATGTCTTGAATTTTTTATTTTTATTACTGCATTTTCAATTAAAGAATCCATTATTTACTCCGTGATTATTATTAAATCAAAACTGTAAATCACTTAAAATTTGAGAGTCTGAGGTTTAATATTTAACATCTGAATTGTTAATTTTTCAAGTCCGGGGATAAAAATAATATGACTTAATTTTTAAAGGTAAGCATGAAAGACCCGAATTCAAAAGGTATTCTCTGTTCTTTTAATATAAAAAACACTATTTCAGGTTAAACTCCATGTCTGCTTTTACACCAAAGACTTCTATATCAGTATCTTTGAGAAGGTCTTTAACTGAATCAACAAGAGTTTCCACATCATCATCGCTTTTGTCCTGATTGTGATGGAAAAGTCCGAATTTTTTTACACATGCTTTTTTTGCAAGCTCAGCAGCCTGGCTGACACTTGAATGTCCCCATTCTTTTCTTTTTTTATAATCTTCATCACTGTATTCACAGTCATGGATTAAAAGATCTGCGTTTTTTGAAAATTGTACATATTCCTCAAGTGTTTTTCCCCAGGGGTGAATATGACCCAGTTCGTTGTCTGTAAGAAAGACAAATGTTTTATCACTTTCAGTAAACTTGTATCCGCATCCTGAATTGGGGTGGCTTAAATTAATAGGGTCAATTTTCAGTGTGTCGATGAAAAAACCCTCGGGGCAGCCTTTTTCATAGGTGATCAAAGCTTTTATATCTTCATATTTTATGGGAAAATTCGGCGGAGACATAACTCTTGTCATCATTTCTTCGGCATATTTACCCGGATGAGGACATCTTATTATGTTCATTCGTGTTTTGGATGAAAAAATAGGCTTGAAAAACGGAAAACCCATCAGATGATCCCAGTGGGCATGAGTAAAAAGCATATTGTATTTTGATGATTTTTCTTTGATAAGTTTATTGCCGAGTCTTCTAATACCTGTTCCTGCATCAACAATAATTATTTCATTATTTATTGTTCTTATTTCCATGCATGTAGTATCGCCGCCGTATTTAAGATATTGTTCGCCCGATACTGGTATTGATCCTCTTGCCCCCCAGCATTTGATATACATTAATTACCTTCCTGAGAATTAAATAATGAGTAATGCGCCGGAATTCAGTCTAATATTACTATTTGCACTAAAGATAGTAAATTGTCAACTGCAGGGATTTTTATTGTCTGAATAAGCAGTTTGATTGCTTAAGTATATTTTTCGGTTCAGCACAACTTTATTGACAATATACCCGGCTTATTCTATTGAATATTGTTTACATCCATGAGAAAAAAAACACATGCAGACAATGTGTATATAATAGGTGGTATAAAAATTTTCATAATAAATCAGCAAAGGAGTTTTGTATGGCTCAGACAATAGCAGACAAGAGAGATGTCGATTTTGTACTTCATGAACAATTTAGCATAGGCGATTTTTCAAAGTATGAAACGTTTTCCGATTACAACAAGAAAACAATTGATATGATCATGAAGGAAGCTGTTAATCTTGCAGTTAAAGAGATTCTCCCTCTTCAGAAATTAAGCGACGAAGGCTGTACATTTGATGCAGGTGAAGTAAAAGTTCCTGAAGAATATCATAAGGTTTTTGAAAATTATTGTGAAGGCGGATGGCTTGCCATGTATGACGATCCTGAATGGGGAGGACAGGGTATGCCAAAAACAGTATCTCTTGCAGCAAATGAATTTTTTTATGGTGCATGCAACTCTTTTATGTTGTTTCATATGCTTTCCCATGGTGCTGCAAAACTTGTTGAAAATTACGGAACAGATGAACAGAAAAATAAATATCTTAAGCAGATGTATGCAGGCAAGTGGTCAGGAACAATGCTTCTTACAGAGCCTGAAGCAGGTTCAGATGTAGGCGCTCTTACAACTACTGCTAAAAAAAATGATGACGGAACCTACTCTATAACCGGTCAGAAGATTTTTATCTCAGGCGGTGACCATGACATGGTGGAAAATATAATACATCCCACACTTGCAAGAATCGAAGGTGCTCCTGAAGGTACAAGGGGGATTTCACTTTTTCTTGTTCCCAAGTACAGAGTAAAGGATGACGGAAGTCTTGGAGAATTCAACAATGTTGAATGTACAGGTATTGAACATAAAATGGGTCTTCACGGAAACTGCACATGTTCACTCGATCTCGGCGGTAAAGGTGAATGCATAGGAACACTTATAGGTGAAGAAAATAAAGGCATGGCTGCAATGTTTCAGATGATGAATGAAGCAAGGCAGATGGTTGGTCTTCAGGGTTTTGCCAATGCAACAGCATCTTATATATACTCAATGAACTACGCAAGAGAAAGGCTTCAGACAAAACATATGACTGCGAAGCCTGGCTCAGCACCTTCTCCGATAATTGAGCATCCTGACGTAAAAAGACAGCTTCTTATGATGAAATCCTATGTTGACGGTATGAGAAGTCTTATTTATTACGGTGGTCTTTTATACGATAAAATTGCTGTTTCAGAAGATGAAGAAGAGAAAAAAGCTTTAAGCGGTATAATAGAAGTTCTTACTCCAATTATAAAAGGCTATATAACAGACAGAGCCTTTGAAGTATGCAGTCAGGGTGTTCAGGTTTACGGTGGATACGGTTATGTTGAAGAGTATCCTGTTGCCCAGCTTTTAAGAGACTCAAGAATTTTCCAGATTTATGAAGGTACTAACGGTATCCAGTCCATAGATCTTCTTGGAAGAAAGCTTGGTATGAAAAAAGGTAAGCCGTTTATGGATTTCTTAAATGAGATCCAGAAAACAATTCAGGAGGCAGGAAAGGTTGATGAAGTAAAAGAGCTTGCAGATGACTTTTCAAAATACTTTGAAAAGTATGCAAACACAGCAAAAATACTTGGTGAAAAAGCAGGATCTGATGATATTTTAAAAGCTTTTTCATATTCACATCCTTTCCTTGATGTTACAGGTGATCTTTCCATGGCGTGGATGCTTTTATGGAGAGCTTCTGTTGCTGCACCAAAAATTGGTAAAAAGAAAAAAGACGATCCTTTTTACAAAGGTCAGATAAATACAGCAAGATATTTTATAAGAACTGTAATTCCTGCATCTGCAGGCAGACTTGACGCTATTGCCGATGCAGACGGCGCAATTGCTGAAATGGAAGATGCAATGTTTGGAAGCAAGTAGTAAATATAAGCATTACTATTTAGATAAAAAAGACCGCTTGAAGCGGTCTTTTTTATTCAAAAGCCCTGGTGGTCACGGAATGAGTTAAATCCCAAATTATTATTAATACGCCGTCCTTTCAGGACTATAAAAAAAATAATCATACCGGTGGTTAAAACCACCGGCTATACGACATTTCCCTTTCAGGGAAACCACGAAATATTAATGCTGCTGTGCTATTTATCAAAAAAGCTATTATCAGCGTCTACTCATTCTGTTTTATCTGGTCACATAAAATATAGGCTCCCAAGCAGGAGCTTGGGAGCCAGCAGTATACAGGTCAGCAGACAAGTTAATTTTTTTCCGTGAAATTCTGTGTTTTTCTGTGGTTAATCAAGTATTTTATAACCACGGAAGACACAGAAAGCACGGAATTTAAAGCGTAAAACGCTTAATTTTTAAATTTTAAACATGTTTTTTGGGGTCGTTGCCACAAAATGATCATAACGGTGGTGTAAAATCACCGGCTATATGACATTTTCCTTTCAGTGTACCCATACAAGATTAATGCTGCCGTGGTCTTTTTCGGAAAAGCGGTTTTATTAGCGTTTATTCGGTGTAAAAACTATTTATGGGTAAAGGGCAGAGTTCTTGCTTGAGAATGTAACTGGTAGGCATAAAATAAAATATTAATTTCCAGGTATAAGATTGGAGGCCAGCAAAAAAGGCAGTTTTAGTTCCGCAACTAAATATTAATTCCCTTAATTATTATATCATCTTCATTAACCCCAATATCTTCTGCAATTACAGGACACTTTGCCTTTAAAAGAAAAAATATATCTCTTTTTACATTAGAAAGTCCTTCATAATTTCCCTGGCCTTTGCTTATTACAAGATCTGCGTTTTCAAATATTTCTATAAATTTTTTATCAGCTTTGGACAAAATAGTGCCCGGCGAGTCAACGCCTGAAGATATTATTTCTGCTGTATGGTTAATACCTGATTTTACAGCATCTTCATATGTAACATCATTTATTACAGGAATTTCTCGTACTGCATAAAACACTTTTTTATTAAGCTCTTTTATTAAAATATTATCAAA
>JBNJDM010000129.1:0-4908 GCA_051744925.1 Thermodesulfobacteriota bacterium
GCATAAATTTTTTCAATATTTTCTTTTATTATTTCGTATGAAAATACCTCATAAAAATTTTTAAAATCATTTATTGCTTTTTGTTCTTCTTCTGAGCCCGGAACAAGGATTTCATTGTTTGAAGGACTGGTTTTTTCAATGAATTTATCGTACTGCATATTATAGTCTCCGTTATTATTTTTTGAAGAAAAACATCCTGAAATAAACAAACAGCAAACAATTATAAAAATTTTATATTTAGTCACTGAAAAAGCTCCTTTCAGAATCAATAAGAAAGTTGTTATAAGGCCTTGTTAAAACAATCTGAATATTTTCTGCTCCCCTTACTGCAAAAAGAGCTTCACAGGAATTAAGGTAGAATTTCCATTTTCTAATAAAAAGATCATCAAATCCAAGTGCTTTTATTTTATCAATATTCTTTGTAAAATTTTCATTCCACTGTTTTAATGTTTTTGCATAATGGGGCCCGATATTTTCAAGATGTTCAATTATAAGACCTGTTTTGGATGAAAGTTTTTTTGAAATTTGTGTTACAGAAAGAAGATGTCCTCCTGGAAAAATATGTTTTTGAATCCAGTCGTATTTGTATTTATATGTAAAATACTCCTGATCAGGAACTGTAATTCCCTGAATAACAGCCATTCCGTCTTTTTTTAAAAGAGAATCGATTTTTTTAAAATAATTGGAAGTATATTTTTCTCCGACAGCTTCAATCATTTCTATTGAAACAATTTTATCAAATTTTCCCTTAATTTTTCTGTAATCTGTTAAAACAATATTTATTTTATCTTCCAGATTTTCATTTTTTACTTTTTTTACTGCATAATCATACTGTTCCTGTGAAATTGTAACAGCTGTTAATCTGCACCCTGTTTTTTTTGCGGCATAAACAGCAAAGCCTCCCCATCCGCAACCTATTTCAAGGACATGGTCATTTTTGTTTACTTTTGCTTTTTTTATCAGGGCATCCATTTTGTTTATCTGGGAAGTAAAAAGATCATCATCTTTTTCAAGGTATATTCCTGATGAATAAATCATATTTTCATCAAGAAAAAGGCTGAAAAATTCATTATTAAGGTCATAATGTTTGCTTATATTTTTCCTGCTTCCGGTTAAAGAATTGGGATTATCTTTTCCAAGAATTTTTCTTAAGTAAAATTTTAAATACAATGATATGGAAAATCTTTTTGCTGAAACACTGGTGTTTTGTATAAAAAACTTTAAAAGAGAAACAAGGTCATCAGTTTCATATATTGAGTTCATATACCCTTCACCAAGGCCGATATCCCTTTTTTTTAAAACATCGGGGAAAAAACTGTAATCATTAATATAAAGATCTGCATTTTTGGGGTGGGAAAAATTCCCCTTTTTAAAACTTTCCTTTCCAGGAAGATAAATATCGATATTGCCCTGCTTAAAAAATGAAAGCCTTTTTAAAAATAAAAACTTTGAAACCTTCTGGAAGATTGAATAAGGAGATTTTTTTATTGTCATTTTATTTTTTGCTACAGGCTTGTCATTGTATTTAAGTTTTTTTGCAAAAAAGAGCTTAAAAGCTTCTTTAAAAATACCCGGTTTTGTAAGATGGGGAATAATATGAAAGTTTAAAATCGCTTTAAAAAAATTTCTGTCTGAGAAATCAAGCCTTTGTTTTTCCGTAAGCTCTGCGTAAAGAAAAGGGGTTGAATCTTTTTCAAGTTCAATTTTAACAAAAAAATTCTTTTCTTTTATTCCAAAATAAAAATTGTATTTTCCCTCAACTTTATTAAACGGAGAAACATGAAAAACTTTATCTGAAGAAGCTTTAAAAACACCTTCTTCTTCAGAAACCCCAAGAATATACAAATGTCTTTCACCAAAAGTATTGTTAACTTCTGCTACAGCGCATAAAAAATTATTATCATCATCAAAACAAAAATAAAAACTTGCAGGATTAAATACATTTTTAAAAAAATAACCGCATGAAGTTGCAAGATAAATTTTACTTACAGGTTTTTCAAAACCTGATTCTTTTACAAAAAAAGATATTTTCGATTTTAAAGACAATTCCTTTTCATCAAGATAATTATTATCCTTTATAAAAAAAATACCTCTTTTATTATAACTGAATAATATATTTTTTTTGCTTATATCGGCGATCTCATCCAGATCAAAAATACAAAAAAGATGCCTGCGTTTAAACTCATGTTTTGCAGGATAAAGCCTTGAATGTTTAAGTGATGCAAAATAAATCCCCTGCTTCATAGTGATTCTCCGAATTTTGAACATACTTTTATTGCCGAATTTATTCCGTCTTCATGAAATCCGTATCCAAAATAACTTCCGCAGAAAAAAATATTTTTGTTTTTATTATTAAGCTTATCAAGAGTATTCTGGGTTTCCATGGTCTCCCTTGTATAAACAGGATGTGTATAAATTATCTCCTTTATAAGTTTATCTTTTGCAATCTCTCTTTGAGGATTTAAGGTTACAAGAAACCTTTTTGAAGATTTAAGTTTTTGAAGCTTTGTCATATCGTAGGTAATACATGCAGGGGAATTTTTCTCTGTATTTTCATCTTTCATATAATTCCATGATGCCCAGGCTCTTTTATTATCAGGCATAAAGCTTAAGTCTGTGTGAAGACAGACCCTGTTTTTGGAATATGTCCATGGGCTTAAAAGCCTGATTTGTTCATTGTCTGGATTTTCAAGCATTTGGAATGCTTCATCAGCATGGGCTGCAATAATTATTTTATCAAATTCTAAAACCTCATTATCTTCAAAAACTATTTCTGCATTATCAGGATTTTGTTTTATGCTGACTGCTTTTTTATTTTTATAAACCCTGCCGTTAAACTGTTTTAAAAAAGCATCAACATAGGAACTGCTTCCGTTTTCAATAAAATACCACTGGGGCTGACCTGTAACTGAAAGAAGACCGTGATTATTATAAAAATTCGCAAATGAAAGCATGGGAAATCTTGCTATTTTATCCTGGGGTGCAGACCAGATTGCTGAAGCCATGGGAAGAATATATTTTTCTTCAAAAGATTTTGAAAAACCGTTTAATTCAAGAAACTGTCCTATGCATAAATCATTGTTTCCATAATTAATGAATTTTTTTGTTTTTTTAAAAAATCTGAATATTTCATATAAAAAGTGCAAATATTTAAGATTAAATATATTTTTTCTTTGTGCAAAAATAGTATTTAAATTCGATGTTGCATAATGAAAATCTCTTTGTTTATCACTGTACCCAAAAGACATATCTGTTTTAATTCTGTTGATTTTCAGTTTATCAAGAAAAGTTGTAAAATTAGGATATGTGTGATCATTCATTACAATAAAACCTGTATCTACCCTGACATTTTCGTCTGTTTCTACAGTATTTGTATGCCCTCCGATATAATTGTTTTTTTCAAAAAGGGATACATTGTGTTTTTTGGAAAGAATAAAGGCAGAACTTATGCCGGATATGCCTGAACCTATAACTGCAATATTGAGTTTATCAGCCATTTTTATCTTCTTTATTTGAATTGATTTTATATGGTTTGTGACCTGGTTCTATGGAAAAGAGTAAAGAAAACGATTTAGTTAGTCAAGGAATAGATTACTACCTGAATTACTAAAAAATTTAACTATTATGGCAAATATTTAAGGCTTTCTTTAAATTTAAAAAATGCTGCTTCACAAACTCAAAACTTTTTAAGTTTTTATTTCCCGAAAAAATTTGCCCACAAGCTTTGAAGAAGTTTTGGAAAAACTTCTTCAAAATTAAGCTGAAGATTTACAAGACCTTTTTCTTCAAGAACATCTTTTGCAACTAAAGCAGGTTCTGCCATCTGACAAAGACCTATCATAAGAGAGAAGCTTCCTATAAAAAGCTCTGTTAATTCCTTTTTTTCAAGAAAGGGAAATATTGAATTTATTTGAGAAGCTGTTGCTTCAATCCTATTATTAAGATACTCTTTGAACTCAGCAACTGTTTCATAATCTTTGCACTTTTCCATTAAAAGATTATATCTGCTTCCAAGTCTTACCAGAAGAAAATCAGTTAATTAATGACTTAAATTCATTTATATCTGCCGGGAGAAATCATGTCAAACTCAATCGATTCCATTATTAAAAAACAGGTTTCATTTTTTAAAAAAGGGTCCACTCTTGATATAAAATCAAGGAAAAAAAGGCTTGAAAAACTTTTAAAAGTAATAAAGACCTATGACGGAAAAATTGCTGCTGCACTAAAAAAAGATCTTGGCAAATCTTATGAAGAAGCCCTTTTAACAGAAATAAGGGAAGTAAGAAAAGAGATTGAGTACACACTCAAAAAGCTTTCAAAATGGGCAAAAACAAAAAAAGTCCCAACCCCGATAACCTTGTTTGGCTCAAAAAGCCGTATTATACCTGAACCACTTGGAAATATTCTTATTATTGCTCCGTGGAATTATCCTTTTAATCTTTCAATAATGCCTGCAATCGGGGCAATTGCAGCAGGAAATACTGTTATAATAAAGCCTTCTGAAATTGCTCCTGAAACATCTTCAGTCCTTTTGGAAATGATAAATAATAATTTTTTAAATGAAGAAATTGCTGTTGTAGAAGGCGGTGTTGAAGATACAACAAAACTTTTAAACCACAGCTTTGACCATATTTTTTTCACAGGCGGAGAAACAGTTGGAAAAATTGTAATGAAAGCTGCTTCAGAAAATCTTACTCCTGTAACACTTGAACTTGGCGGAAAATCACCTGCAATTGTTTTAAAAGATTCCAACATAAAAATTTCTGCAAAAAAAATTGCATGGGCAAAATTTACCAATGCCGGCCAAACCTGTGTTGCCCCGGATTATGTTCTTGTAGATAAATCTGTTAAAGCTGAATTTCTTGATCATCTTAAAAAAAGCATAATCTCTTTATACGGTGAAAATCC
>JBNJDM010000130.1:0-4877 GCA_051744925.1 Thermodesulfobacteriota bacterium
CCTGTAAGCTCACTTTCAGCTTCAGGAAGGTCAAAAGGCGCCCTGTTTGTTTCAGCTACACTTGATACAAAATATATAAGAAAAGCAAGGGGCTGAAGAACAATAAACCAGATTTTTCCCTGAAATCCGACAATATCTCCTAAACTGAATGAATTAACCACAAATACAACAGAAAGAAGGGAAAGAAGAATAGGAATTTCATAGGCAATATTCTGAGACACAGACCTCATTGCACCCAAAAGTCCGTATTTATTGTTTGAAGCCCAGCCTGCAACAAAAATAGCCATAACATTAAGAGAAGCCATAGCAAGGATAAATATCAGGCCTATATTGAGATCAATACCCTGAAGTTTCGGAGCAAAAGGCATCACAACAAAAGGAAGAACTGCCGGAGTAAAAGCAAGCAAAGGAGCTATTCTAAAAAGCTTTCTATGCGCTGCGTCAGGTACTATAAGCTGTTTTGACATAAGCTTTACAGCATCAATTGCTGTTTGAAGTACACCGTGCCACCCGACCTCCATAGGCCCTAAGCGGTACTGCATATGTCCGGCTATTTTTCTTTCAAGATAAACCATAATAAGAGCATTAACAAAAACTAAACTAATAATTAAAGTTAAAGCTATCGGAATTCTAAAAAAATGCGGTGGTAAATTTGCTATAAAGTCCATATTTTTCTACCTGTCAATTTCAGGAATTACCAGATCAAAACTGCCCATAACTGCTACAAGATCAGCCAAAAGCATACCTTCACAAATTTCTGCTACAGAGGACAGATTAGCATATGTGGGTACCCTCACTTTAAGTCTGTAAGGTACGTCACTGCCGTCTGATACCAGATAATAACAAAGCTCACCCCTTGCAGCCTCTACTGAAAAAGAAGTATGGCCTTTGGGAAGCTTAAGTTTCTTGGGAACCTTTGACTTTATGTCACCTTCAGGAATCATTTCAACGGCCTGCTTTAAAATTCTGATACTCTGCTTCATCTCTTCTATTCTTACATCATAGCGGTCAAGACAGTCTCCGTTTTTGCCAACAGGAACATCAAAATCGATTTCCGGATAAACTGAATAAGGAAACGCTTTTCTCACATCGTAATCAATTCCGCTGCCTCTCATAATCGGACCGGTAACACCGTAACGTCTTGCAGCATCCGGAGTCAGAACGCCTACACCTTCGGTTCTTTTTCTGAAAATAATATTGCCGGTTACAAGCCTGTCATAGGTATCAAATCTTTTTTCCACCCTTTTGATAAATTCGTGACAACCTTCTATGAATTTATCATCTATATCAGAATAAACCCCTCCTACTCTGTGAAAACTGTAAGTAAGCCTTGAACCTGTAAGGCTTTCAAGGAGATCAAGAACCTGCTCCCTGTCGTCAAAACAGTAAAGAATCGGGGTAAAAGCTCCGAGATCGAGAAGAAAAGTACCAAGCCATAAAAGATGACTTGCAAGCCTGTTAAGCTCAACAGTAATAACTCTTATAAACTCGGCTCTTCTGGGAACTTCAATTCCGGCAGCCTGTTCCAGAAGCGATACATAACCTTGATTGTAGGGAAGTGCGCATACATAATCCATTCGGGCGGTATTGGGAAGAAATGACTGTGCAGGTCTTATTTCACCAATTTTTTCATGCATTCTGTGACCGTAACCGATTACAGGATCGATTTTAGTGACATACTCTCCGTCCATTTCAAGAACAAGTCTTAATACCCCGTGAGTACTGGGATGCTGAGGCCCCATATTAAGGAGGAATTTATGCTGACCGTTCTCGTAATAACTCTCAGAAATGTTTTCTGCTATTGAAGTCATTATAATTTTCCTGCAGATTTAATGTTAAATATTTACCCTGTTATTCTTCTTCAGCCTTATCACTTACTTCTTCTTTAAGCCCGGTATCTTTAGCAGATTTCAGCTTTCCTTCCTTTTTAAGAAGGGGATTAAGACCTTTATCAAAGTCTGCCAGAATAAGAGTTCTCTTATCAGGGTTGTCTTCAAAATCTATACCGAAAAACTCCATTACCTCTCTTTCATACCAGTGAGCGCCTGAGAATATGTCAGAAACAGTCTTTACACTGTTATCAGTTCCTGTAAAAACTCTTCCCCTTACTCTGAAACTTTCTGAGGGATACATAAACTGATATACAACAGCAGATTCAGGAGATGTATGCACAGCTGTAATAAAATTAAGCATAAAATAATTATCATATAAAATTTGAGCAAACCTTCTCAAGTTCTCTTTCGGGACTATAAAGTCGAGGTCAACTCCTGAAAAGAAGCCCTGGTCATGGGACTGTGAAGCAATTTTTTCTATTTCTGTCTTAAGCTGATTTTTATCCATTTTAAAAAAACCTTAAGTATTTTTAGGATGCTTATTCTGAGGAAAAGGATGTCTTTTCCCTGTTATTTTCTCCTGAAGCTTAAATATTGCCTCCAGCAAAGCTTCCGGCCTCGGAGGACATCCGGGGATATATACATCCACAGGTATAAGTTTATCCACACCTTCTATTACTGTGTAGTTCTCCTCTATTGCAAAAGGTCCTCCCGACATTGCGCAGTTGCCCATTGCAATAACCCACTTAGGCTCAGGCATCTGTTCATAAAGAGTAACTACGGTTTCAGCCATTTTTTTATTCACAGTTCCTGCAACAATCATTACATCACTTTGCCTGGGAGAAGGCCTGAAAACTTCGGCTCCGTATCTTGAAGCATCGAATCGTGCCATTCCTACACCCATCATTTCTATTGCACAGCATGCTATACCAAATGTCATAGGCCACAATGAGTTGGCCTGGCAGTGTCTGAGCAGAGTATCAATCTGGGAAAACCTTAAAACAGGTCCCTGTCCGCTGTATTCAGCACCTTCTTTCAGACATTCGGTTTTTAAACCTTCAACAAATTTTTCCATTTGTTATACCCTTTTTCTCTCCCATTTAAAAACACCTTTGACCCAGGCGTAGACTATTGCAAGGGACAAAATACCGATAAACAGAAAAAGTTCAAAAATCCCTCTCCATGCTCCTACAGTATCAAATGCTGCAGCAGCGGGGAAAAGGTACAAAACATCTACATCAAATGCCAGAAAAATAAGTGCGTAAAGATAATAAGCAGCTCCGTACTTAAAATTCCACATTTGACCATAAGGCTTCATGCCGCACTCGTATATTTCAAGAGTCCGGGATGAATCAAGTCTTTTGGGAGCAACTAGATAAGCTATAATAAAAGGGGCAAAAGCTGAAACAAAGCCCCCGACAAGAAAAGATATAATATAGAAATACTGAATTAATAAATCATCTGCCATATATTTTTCTCCTGTACCCGGTTAGTATCGAAATATTTTTCTAATTCGAATAATACACCTGTGTCAAGAAATATAATCAAAATTTTACCCGCGTCTTTTTTTATGCACACGATCTAAAAAGAATAAATTTAAACAGATGCGCAGCTGTTCAACAGGTTTAATTTTTTTTCTTTTATTTGATTATATCTTTGTTCAAAAAAGAATTCTTTTTCATTAAAAGCAGGAACCAGTTCATCAAGCCATGAAGCTTTGTCATCAAACTTTGCAAAAAATACCTTATTAACCCAGTCTGTGTCTCTTGCCTGTACAAATTTTAAAACAAAAACTTTTTCATTGTTTATCTCTGCTATTCCATCAACCATAACTTTTCCCGGACTTGCGGACATAGAAGGCCCCCTTACTGTTCTGCACAATCCGGAAATATTTTTATAAGCATTTGTAAAAGTCTCATAAGCTTCAGCAAGAGGTACTTCAAAATAAGATTTTGGCCCGGTATCCCTTTCAATAAACATATAGTAAGGAACAGCACCAAGCTTTACCTGCTGCTTCCACATTTCAGCCCATACTTCAGAAGAATTATTAACGTGTCTTATTAAAGGAGCCTGGGTCCTGATCTCAACACCCACTGATTTAAGCCGCCTGATAGCTTTTACTGCTTCAGGCGTTTCAAGCTCTCTGTTATGAGAAAAATGTGCCATCAGAGCAAGGTGATAACCTTTTTCAATAATTTTTTCAAAAAGCCTTATAAGATCATCTGAATCTTTATCTTCATAAAACCTGTATGGCCAGTATGCAAGAGCCTTGGTACCGATTCTTATATTTTCAAGGTTTCCCGGTTTTTCCTTAAGAAAAGCTTCAAGATACCTTTCAAGAATAGAAGTCTTCATAACCATTGGATCTCCGCCTGTAAAAAGAAGATCTGTAACTGTTGTATTTCTTTTTATATACTCATAAAGACTTTCTTTTTCCCTTGATGCAAACTTTAAATCCTGAAGTCCTATAAACTGAGCCCACCTGAAACAGTAAGTGCAGTAACTGTGGCAAAGCTGACCCTGGCTTGGGAAAAAAAGAACTGTTTCATCATACTTATGCTGCATTCCCGACAAAATCCGTTTATCCATAACTGCGGCATTAAGATCTGTCTGATTTGCAGGATGAGGATTCATACTTAAATGAAAATCCCTGGCCTTTTGTTTAAAACCTTGTGTATCATTTTTAAAATACAAATCATGGAGTTCAGCAAACCTTTTATCATCTATCATCCCGGGCTGGGGAAAAGTCAGCTGAAACACAGGGTCTTCAGGAACATTGTCCCAGTCTATCAGTTTATCAAGGACATAAGAGCTTACTCTGAAAGGTATTACATTGGCGCTTACTTCAACTGCATCTTCAATATATTTCGGAATATTATATAACTGCTTGATTTTATTAAAACTTTTCTTTGTATAAGCTTTAAATTCATGACTGCTCATTCTTCCTCCTTATAGATAACACGCAGAAAAGGGCAGAAAAAACTTTCGCTGCAAATTTTAAGTATAAAAAATGAAGATATTTAAAATCAGCATAATTGTCAAACC
>JBNJDM010000131.1:0-4866 GCA_051744925.1 Thermodesulfobacteriota bacterium
ACTGGCAGCCGGCGACCGTGCTCGTTCCCAAGCTCCTGCTTGGGAATGTAACTCAAGTCTTTGCGGGTAAAGGGCAGAACAGGAGCTTGGGAACAGGCACTTCAAAAAACAATACTATTTTTTGACATATTTTTCAAAATCTATGCTTTTATTTTTTTCAGAATTTTTTGGTTCCTGATTTTGTGACAGCTGTTTTTTTATAAATTCTATATCTTCAGACATTTTTACTGTTTGTTCCAAAAGTTTTTTTACAAGAGATATAACTTCAGAGTCAAACGATTTGTCTTGTGTATTATCAGGGTTATTAACAGCTTCAGGCTGTTTAATTTCAGTTTTGTTATCAGGCTCTTTTGAGTCTTTACCAGATTTAATAAGCTTAAGTCTGCTTTGGAAAAAATCAGAACAGTTTTGTATAAATGAGTCAAAGCTATTGTCTGTATCATGGTTATCAGGATCTGAATTTATTAAAACATCGGATATTTTTCTTATATTTTCCGAAGCTTTGCATCCGGGATATCTGAGAATAAACGGAGACTGTTGGGAAACTGCTTCTGCAACCTTTTCATCTTCACTGAGAACTCCGAAAAATTTTAAATTAAAATCTATATATTTGTTTACAGTCCCCTGAAATTTTTCAAAGACTTTTTTCCCGTAGTTTTCAGATTTACTCCTGTTTACTATTATATTTACTGTTTTGCCGTAATTATTTACTTTGAGAACTTTTAAAAGAGAGTATGCATCAGTAAGAGATGTGGGTTCAGGCACAATTGCAAGAAGAAGTATTGACGAGGAAAGACAAAAAGATATTACAGCCTTTGAAATGCCTGCTCCTGTATCTACTATAATATAATCGTATTCATCCAGTTTTGAAAACTGGTTTATTAAATTGTCCAGCTCTTTTTTTTCAAGAGTTTCAAATTGTTCAACACCGGAACTGCCTGGAATTATATCAATGCCGTTCCAGTTTTTTATGATTATTTCCTTAAGTATTCTTCTGCCTGAAATAACATCTTCAAGAGTATATCTGCCTGCAATTCCCATTAAAATATTAACATTTGCAAGGCCTATATCTGCATCAAAAAGACAGGTTTTGTATCCTTTGGATGCAAGTGAAACCGCAAGATTAACTGCAATATTGGTTTTTCCAACTCCGCCCTTACCGCTGCTGATAGTTATTATTTTCACTTTAAGGCCTCTTGCTGATAATGTTAAAAATCAGTTGAAATTTTCTTCCTTGCTGTATATGTCAAATTTAAACAGAAATAATTAGTTGATTTTTTGTTAAAAATATCTCTTTTGGTTAATGACTAATCAAAAGAGATATTTTAATCTGTTTATTGTAGCAGCCGTTTTATATGGCCGAGCTTAAGCTTAATACATACATATTTTGTTTATATCAAAGGTTTTGTTCTGTCAAATACATGATAATTTTTTTTAAAAAAGAGCAATTAAAATGTTATCTTAACATGTTAAGAACTTCATCTGTGTATACGTTTTCTTCTTTGTAAATTATAAGCGGTGGAAGTATTTTAACTCCGTTATTTCCGTTGGCTAAACCTTCACATATTACCATAACAGCTTCAGATGAGTCATATGAATGTATAAATCTTATTTTTTTGGGAGGTATTTTAAATTTTTCCATTTCAAAAATAAGTTCAGAGGCCCTGTATGCTGGATAAATAATATAAAATCTGCCTTTATTTTTTAATAGACTTTTTGTTTTTGTAAGTAATGACTTAAGATCAAGTTTTAACTCATGTCTTGCAGCAGCTTTTTCAGAAGCAGGATTGATTCTTCCTGAGCCGGGTTTCTGGTATGGAGGGTTTGATACTATAATATCAGCCGGTCCGTTTATATCTTTCTGGGTTATATCATTTATATCCCGGTTTAATATAATTGCTTTATCTTCAAAACCGTTAACAGCAATATTTTTTTTTGCAAGTTTAAAAAGAGATTTTTGTATTTCTACACCGTAAATTTGAAGATCACTGGTTTGATTTTTATATATCACAGAAACAGGGATTATTGCCGAACCTGTTCCTATATCAACTATTTTGCATTTTTTTATCGGAGTTATATGGTGTGCAAGAAGTATAGAATCTATTGAAAATCTGTAACCGTTTTTATTCTGATAAACTGTTACACATCCGTCAAAAAAATTGTTCTTTGTATATTCAGTCATTAACCGAGCCTGAACCTGATGTCTTTAATTATTTCATCACCCAGACGGGCGTTGAGATTATCAAGGATTTCAGATTTCATAAACTGAAGCTGCTGCATCCAGGGTGAGCTTGATATTTTAACAGTAACAACATTGTTTTTTATAGAAACAGGCTCTGAATTGGCATTTACATCCTCGCCTATCTGAGACCATAAAAAGCAGATTTCCTTGAATATTCCGTCATCATGGGTTAGGGGGTCGACAATACTGCGCAGGGAAGACTCTATATGCGTAAATTTTTTGTTTTTTGGCCGTTTTCTGAAATTATCATTCATACAAAAGTCTTTTGTCCTTGACTTAACCTTTATCTTTCATTTATTTTCTTTTTGTGATTATATATCCTTTTTGGGCTATTGAATCAAGTCTGTATAAACTAATTTGATTATTTTATTTTTCTTATATATACTGAAATATATGTATAAATTGGTTTAATTCCTTACAAATAATCCGTTTTAAAAATCTGAAACCTTAAGATCAGGTCAGATATGTTTATATTTATCCAATAATAAAATTTAATTCAGAACAAAAGGTGGTTATAAAATGAATTGGGATTGGGATAAGCTGAGAGAACAGCAAAAAAAACAGCAGAATTTTAACAAGGCTCCGGGCGGCGGCGGAGGCGGCGGCGGGAATAACGGAATGCCTCCTCTTGATGATTTCTTTAAATTTTTTAAGGGAAAGAAAATGCCAGGAGGTATTATTGCGGCAATAGTCGTTATTTTACTTCTTGTTTTCGGGAAAAGTATGTTTTTTACAATAGATACTTCAGAAGTCGGAATAGTTCAAAGATTTGGAAAATTTGAAAGAACTGTTTATCCGGGTCTTAATTTCAAGCTTCCAGCAGGAATTGAGGAAGTAAGCAAAGTAAGGGTAAAAAGGGTTCTTAAAGAAGAATTCGGCTTCAAAACAACCAGTACAGGTCAGACAGGAAGTATATCTACAGGAGAGCGCGGAGTAGATGCAGATGAAGTATCTCTTATGCTTACAGGCGATCTTAATGTTGCAATTGTTCCCTGGATTGTTCAGTACAAGATTAATGACCCGTATAAGTTTTTGTTTAAAATAAGCGATTCAAAGCGTGTTTTAAGAGACCTTTCTGAAAGTACAATGCGTCTTGTTGTAGGTGACAGAAGTATAAACGAGGTTATTACAAAAAGAGAAAAACTGGCAGATCAGTCTGAAAAAAGGCTTCAGTCAGAACTTGATGATGCTGATGCAGGAATTGAAATTGTTACTGTGGAATTGAAGAAAACAAACGTTCCCGGACCTGTTCAATCTTCTTTTAATAATGTTAACAAAACTGTTCAGAAAAAAGAAGAGATGATTTATAACGCAAAGCAGGATTATAACAAAGCAATACCTGCAGCAAAAGGTGAAGCTAACAGGGTTATAAGACAGGCTGAAGGTTATGCACTGCAGAGAATGAACAGAGCAAAAGGTGATGCAGCAAAATTTGATGCTATTTATGCAGAATATAAAGATGCAAAAGATATCACCAAAAGAAGACTTTATCTTGAAATGCTGAATGATCTTCTTCCGAAGATGCAGGAAAAATATATTATTGATGAAGATCAGAAAAGCATTCTACCTTTCTTAAATCTTGGAAAATAAATAAACAAGCACGGAGCAATAAGATGAAAAAAAATATAATTTTAACAACTGCAGGTGTATTAATTCTATTAGCCGGTTTTCTCGGATTTAATGCAGCCTATATTGTAGATGAAACTGAACAGGTTGTAATTACTCAGTTCGGGAAAGTTATCGGAGAGCCGATTTATGAGCCCGGACTTAAATTTAAAATGCCTTTTGTACAAAAAGCCTTAAATTTTAAAAAGAATCTCCAGCACTGGGACGGAGATAAGGGTCAGATTCCTACACAGGACAAAACATATCTATGGGTTGATACTTTTGCATTCTGGAAAATCAAGGATCCTCTGAAGTATTATCAGAGTGTTGGTACCAGAGCAGAAGGTATTTCAAGACTTGATGACATTATTGAAGCTGCTGTAAGAAACGAGGTAACCTCAAACCCTCTTGCAGAGTCAGTAAGATGGACAGACAGAACCCTTGACATGGAAGTAGAAAATAATAATGCGCCTGAAAATGTTAATACAGGCAGAAGAAAAATAGAGCAGTCGATTCTGAGAAATTCACAACCAAAACTTGATGCTTTCGGTATAGAGCTTGTAGATGTTAAATTTAAAAGAATCAACTATGTAAGTGATGTAAGAGACTCTGTTTACAAAAGAATGATAGCAGAAAGAGATCAGATTGCAGAAAAATATCTTTCTGAAGGACGTGGTGAATCAGCAGAAATCAGAGGTCAGAAAGAAAAAGAGCTTCAAAGAATTCAGTCTGAAGCCTATGAAAAATCACAGGAAGTAAGGGGTGATGCAGATGCACAAGTTGTAAATATTCTTGCTAAATCCTACGGAGCGGATCCTGAGTTTTATTCATTTACAGAAAGTCTTGATATTTACAAAGAAAAGCTTGCAAGCGGAGATACAAAATTTGTATTTTCCACAGACTCAGATTTTCTTCAATATCTTAAAGGTGTAGACCGCTAACAGCCGGGTTTGGCTTATTAAGCGTTATTATAATTTAAAAGGTTCCCGCGGCTTTTGTCCGGGGACCTTTTTTTATTT
>JBNJDM010000132.1:0-4819 GCA_051744925.1 Thermodesulfobacteriota bacterium
CTCTTAGCAGGAATATGGGGTTAATATGACATTTTCTGAAAATTTAGTTGAAATAAGAGGCCTTGAAAAAGTTTATAAAGAGGGCGATAAAAAAAGAATTGTTCTTGAAAATGCCGGCCTTGATATTAAAAAAGGGGATATAGCTGTTTTTATAGGTAAAAGCGGGTCAGGTAAATCTACCCTTTTAAACATACTTGGCGGAATAGACAGGCCTGATAAAGGTGTTGTAAAAGTAGGCGGTAACAATCTTTCTGATTTTACAGAAAAAAAACTTACTCAATTCAGAAGAAAGAATATAGGTTTTGTTTTTCAGTTTTTTAACCTTATTCCAACCCTTAATGTTGAAGAAAATATCAACCTAGTTTTATCTTTAAACAATATTGAAAATAAAGGCCAGACTGACTGGTATTTAAAAGAAGTAGGCCTTTTCGACAGAAAAAAAACATATCCGGACAAACTCTCCGGAGGTGAACAGCAAAGAGTTGCCATAGCAAGAGCCCTGATTCATGAACCAGACATAATACTTGCTGACGAACCAACAGGAAATCTTGATGAAAAATCCGGAGATCTTGTAATTTCTCTTTTTAAAAAACTTGTAAGGGAAAAAAGAAAAACCCTTGTTATGGTAACCCATAACAGAGATCTGATGAATATTGCAGACAGAGTATACTCAATTGAAAACAGAAAAATTCTTCTCAAGGAAGGTGAATTTTGAATATTCTGCTTGTAAAATCAAGCCTTAAATATTTTATTACACATCCTTTCCAGACTTTTCTTTCAATTTTAGGAATTGCTCTTGGCATTGCAGTTTCAACAGGAATAGACACTGCCAATCAAAGCACTTTAAAAGCTTTTAAGTATTCAATGAATGCTGTTACAGGAAATGCTGCGGCCCATATTATTAATACAGGATCCGATATAGATTCATCCTATTATTTTAAACTCAGAAACTTAAATTTCAGAAATATATCCCCTGTTATCGAAGAGCCTGTAAAAGTAAAAAAAAACACTTTTATTCTTTTTGGAACAGATCCTTTTGCATCTTCAAGTATTCAGTCAAGATTTTCTGGTATAGAATTTATTAAAGGCAAAAATATTGCTTCCCTTATTTCTGATAAAAACGGGGTAATAATTAGCCAAAAAACTTCTGAAAACATGAATCTTGATCCGGGAGATTCTTTTTTTATTGAAGATTCGGGTAAAAAACACAAAGTTAAAGTTTACGGGGTTATAAAGGCAAAATCAGGCAGAATAAATTATGATCATATTATTCTTGCAGATATATCTACTGCCCAGGAAATACTTGGGAAAGATACAATCTCAAGAATTGATATTTTTGATAAAAAAGATGAAAAAAAATTAAAAAAGATTATAAGTGAAAATCATATAATTATCAGCTCTGAGTCGAGATCAAATACAACCGAGCAGATGATATCTTCATTCCAGATCAACCTGAGTGCTCTTAGCCTTCTTGCAATTATTGTAGGTTTTTATCTGATTTACAATACAATGAGTTTTTCTGTTGTCAGAAGACACAGAACCCTTGGTATTTATAAATGCCTTGGAGTATATAAAAAAGAGATTTTTTTAATTATACTTTTTGAGTCTCTTCTTCTGGGGATTCCAGGAACAATAGCCGGGCTCCTTCTCGGATTTAGTATTTCAAAAGGTCTTGTTTTACTGGTTTCAAAATCTTTGAATGATCTTTATTTCGCCATGAGTGTAAACTCTGTAACCCCTGATTTTATGGTATTTAGCAAAGGTCTGGCTCTGGGGCTTGCTGCATCTGCCGCAGCCGGTCTGAAACCTGCCATAGAAGCTATGCAGCTTCCTGCTGCATTTTCAATGAAAAGATCTTCCCAGGAAGAAAGGATAAAATCTAAAATCTCTGTTTATTCTTTCCTTGGAATAGTTATGCTTTTTATTACAATTATAATGATTTCCATAGATACCAAAAGTATAATCTGGGGTTATTCTTCCTTTATCCCTCTTATAGCAGGTTTTACACTTCTTTCACCTTTGGCTGTTGTTTTCTGTGTAAAAATTTTTTCCTTTATAAATTTTAGCTCATCCCTGATTCACAAAATGGGATTAAAATCTGTTACAGAAAGTCTTTCAAGGACTGTATCTGCAATAACAGCACTTGCACTTGCTGTTTCTGCAACCATAGGAGTCGGGCTTACTATAGCAAGTTTCCGTACCACAGTTTTTGACTGGCTTGACAAAAGGCTGGGCGCAGACGTTTATATAAGTGCTCCGAGCCTTATTTCATTAAAAAATGATAATCCTTTGAAACCATACCTTCTTGATGAAATAAAAAAAATACAGGAAATAGATAAAATAAATTATTACAGGGAAAAAGATGTATACCTCAATGATAAAAAAATTCTGGCAACAGGGTTTTCTTTGCATGAAGATGACAGGTCAAGATTTGACTTCACTGAAAAAACTTCCAAAAATATATGGAAAGATTTCCTTGAAGGCAAAGGTGTTATTATTACAGAACCTTTTGCAGTTAAAAACGACCTTAAACCTGGAATGCATTTAAAATTTGACCTTAATAATAAAGAAAATAAATATAAAATCCTTGGAATTTATACAGATTATTCTTCTGATCAGGGAAGAGTAAGCTTTTCCTATGATGAATTTTCAAGGCTTTTTAAAATTAATGATATCTCAGGTATTTCTCTTTTTCTTAAAAATAATTCAGATTTTGAAACAATAAAAAACAAGATTATAAACGCCTCAAAAGGTGAGCAGCTTATAATAAATTCCAATTCTGCACTCAAGAAAAACTCCATGAAACTGTTTGATCAGACCTTTGCCATAGCCGGAATTTTACAGGCAATTTCAATAATAGTAGCTTTTACAGGAATTGTTGCCGCATTAATGTCTATTATGCTTGAAAAGGAAAAAGAGATAGGTGTGTTAAGAGCTATTGGTTTTTATTCAACAGAAATAAAAATCAAGGTTTATATCCAGACCTTTTATATGGGGCTTATATCTGCAATTATGGCTATTCCCCTTGGTCATATTTTTTCATGGATTTTGATAAATATTATCAATAAAAGAGCCTTTGGCTGGAGTATAGATTTTTCCATATCATATACAATTATACTTCAATCTCTTCTGGTTGCTGTTCTGGGAGCTTTGGCCGCCGGAATATACCCTGCTTCAAAAATGTCAAAAATTATACCTGCCCATGCTTTGAGGGAGGAATAAAATGAAAAAAGCAGTATTAATAATAATTATAATATTTTTGTGCTTTTCTTTATTTTTATTTTTCGATGATAAAGATGAAAAAAATAATGAGGAAGATTTTTTTTCAAATTTCATGAAAAGTGAAACAGATGAAAATTTTTTAAAAGCTGTTGAAAAAAGAGAGTTTAAATTCCCTGAAGATCATGGAATCCATAAAGGTTTTCAAACCGAATGGTGGTATTTTACAGGCAATCTTAAATCTGTGAATAATAAAAGGTTTGGTTATCAGTTTACTCTTTTCAGATCCCAGCTTAATCCTGAAAAAACTGAAAAAGATTCTTTATTTTCTTCCAATGCACTCTATATGGCACATCTTGCAGTAACAGATGCAGACAGCAAAAAATTTTATTATTTTGAAAAGTTTGCAAGGGAAAATCCAAACAATGCATATGTAAAACAACAACCGTTTAAAGCTGAGATTGACGGATGGAAATTTTATGAAACTGATAATGAGCAAGGTAAGCTTGAAAATTTAAAACTTGAAGCAAAAAAAGAGAACATCAGCCTGGATCTTAATCTTAAAATAACAAAACCTTTTGTTTTACAGGGCGATGAAGGTCTCAGCCAGAAAAGCAAGGGAAAAGGAAATGCCTCATACTATTATTCTGCAACCCGGATAAATACAAAAGGGAGTATTAATATAAAAGAAAATGAATATAAAGTAGAAGGATCATCATGGCTTGACCGGGAATGGAGTACAAGTGCGCTTTCAGAAGAACAGGAAGGCTGGGACTGGTTTGCAATACATCTTAACGACAACACAGAGATTATGTTTTACAACCTGCGTCTTAAATCCAAAAAAAGGGACAAGCTCAGCAAAGGTGTTTATGTTTACACTGACGGTAATTATGAAAAAATAGAGGCAAACGAACTTGTTCTTGAAACAAAAGACAAATGGAAAAGCCCCAAAGGCGGAGTTTATCCTTCGGGCTGGGTAATGAAAATTCCTGAACATAATATCAGGCTTGATATAACCCCTTTAATCAAGAATCAGGAACTCGACTTTTTCATACGATACTGGGAAGGTGCTGTAAATGTATCCGGAACAAAGGACGGCAAAAAGATTGAGGGATCGGGTTATGTTGAGCTTACAGGGTATGCTGATAATAAATGATTGTAACTCTTTAGTTTTTGACTGACCCATACGGTTAACTAACAAATACATTGAAATATCAAATAATTACATTCTTACGCAAGAGCTTGGAAACGAGTCAGACCGACGGATGTCAGTCAAATCATAGGCTGCTTTATATGATAGACTTTCCCGGACTTCTGGCCTGCCTTTGACTTCTGGCTCCCAAGCTCCTGCTTGGGAGCCTTATACTCCTGTTATTACAAGCTTATTCCACAGGCAAAAGATTATCAATCAAGCCTAAAATCTTTTTTGCCGCTAATTATCCGAATTAACGCTGATATTCTTTTTTTTAAAAAAAATCTTAAATGATACCAAAGGTTTTCAGGGCTTTTAAAAAAAGCCCCATTAGCGATAATTAGCGCCATTCGCGGCAAAAATCGATTTTAAAACCACTACAATAATCAAGATAACAGTTTCTGACCC
>JBNJDM010000133.1:0-4736 GCA_051744925.1 Thermodesulfobacteriota bacterium
TATCTTTCAGAAAATTTCAGTGCCCTGGAGTCATCCAAAGATAATTAATCAGGAGGTATCATGTACCAGAACAATAAAATGAGTGCATACAGAAAAACAGAAGTAAGTACAGTAACAGATCCTAATAAGCTTATTCAGATGCTTTATGACGGGGCTTTAAGATTTCTTGAAAAAGCACGGCAGGGTACTGAAAAAAGAGATCCAAGGCTCAGGGGTGAAAATCTTGGTAAAGTTATAGATATACTTACAGAACTTAATGCATGTCTTGACGTGGAAAAAGGCGGAGAAACAGCTGAGTTTTTAAGAGAGCTTTATCTTTATATGATTTTTGAACTGCCAAAAGCTAATATTACCCATGATACAGAAATAATAGTACGTTCAATGAATTATATAAAAGAGCTTAAAAAAATCTGGGAACAGAGTGTAATGGCACACCCGGATAAAAAAGAAGAAAAAAGCAGCAAACTTCCTGAAAAGGAAAAAGCAGAAAGAAAATCTCTTTCTGTGGCAATTTAGTTAAGGAGGCTTTATTATGTCTTACAATGCTTTAGAAGAAATTTTCAACCGGTATTTAGCAATGCAGGATTCTCACATGGAGATACTGCAGAATAATATTGCCGGCCTGGAACAGGACAAGCCTCTTATTGATGATCTTGATTTTCTTACTGTTCAAAGAGATCTTTTATATCAGGAGATACAGGACTATTTTGAAAATGAGTTCAATCAGGAAAAAAATGACTCGTATGAGGCAGGAAACAGTTTAAATTATCTCCTTGAAAAGTTACAGTTTATTATGAAAAGAGAAGATAAGTTAAAGGGGCTGGTTGAAAAAAACTCTGAACTTTTATCATTAAAACTCGGCAGAATGCGTCAGGGGAAAAATGCCCTTAATGCTTACAACAAGTCAGCCGAAAGTATATATTAGGGGGATATTGTTATGAATTTAAAAGAAGCAGGCAATATAATCGATTTTACAGCAAATACAGATGTAAAATCTGCTGATTCATCAGAGGTTCGTGTAAAAAAACCTGATTTTTCAAGTGATTTATCTGTAGATAAAAAACCTGAAAATATTGAAAAAACAGCAGAAGAAGTTCAGGATTATCTGAAAAATCTTGCAGAAGATAAAGGTACTCTTGAAGAGGTTTTAAACTTTATTAATTCTGATCTTAATACCAACAACACAAAGGTTGAGTTTTCATTTAACGATAAAATCAGCCAGATGATGGTTCAGGTAAAGGATAAATTGTCTGGTGAGGTTATAAGAAGCCTTCCGCCTGAGCATCTTGTAAAGCTGATGGAAAAATTTCGTGAAGACGGTAGCCTTGAAGGTGTTATTTTAAGTAAACAGGTTTAAAGATTTGTAAAAGAACCTCCTGTTTTACCTGACGGAGTTTCAAGATCAAAAATATCAGAATCTGCTGCTTTGATATTTTTCTCTCTGATTTCTTCGAATACCTCTTTTCTGTGAACAGGAATGTCTGAGGGAGCAGATATTCCAAGCCGTACTTTGCCCCCTTTTATTTCCACTACTTTTATCTCAATATTGTTTCCTATCATTACAGCTTCATCTTTTTGCCTTGCAAGGACAAGCATCAGGAGACTCCTTTGTTTTTATCTTCCCCATCTTCAGAAAGAGCTTTATATACAGGATATTCAAGGGAGTAATCTTTATCATTTAAAATTACCTGCTTTCCCTTTTTTTTCTTAATATTAAAAACAAGAGGAGCTTTGAGATTAGCTGTCATTTCTTCGGGTTTACCCTTTGGTATGGTTACAATAACAGTTATAATAACATCTTCTTTTTTATTTATTTCAAGTGTTTTAAGCTCTTCATCATTTATAAAAACATTATAGTCTTTTAAGATAAGAAAGGGATCAAAAATAACAAATGCAAGTTCAGGTTTTTCAATGGACTGGAGCCATTTAAACAAGGTGTTCTTTTGGTTGTCAACTATGCAGAATCTTTTACATTCTGAAAATCCGGGCAAACCGTCGGGGAATGAATAGATTTTTTCTTCAAAAATTTCTATTTCACCGAAGCGGGTTGTTTCTACTTGTATTTTATTATCAGTCAATTTTTCCTCCGGATAAAAATTTAAAATGTTGCATGTAAAATATCTTACAGTTATTAATTGAAAATTGTGTCTGTATTTAAAATAAAGGTTATTTAAAGCTTTATAAAAAAATATGGTTTTCAAAAGAACACTGTAATATATAATAGTCTAAATCGGGAAAAAAATAAAAAACTAAAATTTTTCAGGAGAATCTTTTGAAAATAATTATTGTGGGAGCAGGTCAGGTAGGCTTTCATATTGCAAGCAGGCTTGCTGTTGAGCATAAAGACGTTGTGGTTATAGATAAAAATCCGCAGGCAATAAAAAGGCTTTCTGAAAAGATAGATGTACAGGGTATTGTAGGAGAGGGTGACAGTCCTGTAGTACTTGAAGAAGCCGGAATAAAAGGTGCTGAGAGTCTTCTTGCTGTTACAGATTCCGATGATGTAAATCTTGTGGCCTGTCTTACTGCCAATATGATTTCGCCTAATACAAGAAAATTTGCCCGTTTAAGAAGCTCTGACTTTGATAATTACCATCAGGCACTAAAAGATAATCCTCCTTTTATTGAAGCGATTATAAATCCGGAAATAGAAGCTGTAAAATCTATAATAAGGCTCATGAAAGTTCCCGGTGCTGTGGAGTCGGGAGAGTTTGTAGACGGAAGAGTTAAATTTGTCGGTTTCCGTCTTGATGCCGATTCTCCCATGAACAATGTAAAGCTTCTCGACTTAAGAGAGATTCTCGGAGATGTAAGAGCACTTGTAGCAGCAATTGTAAGAGATGAAGAGCTTATAATACCTGAAGGTAAAAACCGTCTTAAAGCAGGGGATCTTATATATCTTATTACAGATAAAAAAAATCTCGGGCCTGCTTTAAATGCTTTTGGTAAAGAATACAGGCCTGTAAAAAAAGTTATGATTATAGGCGGAGGAGAGCTTGGACGAAGGCTTGCCCTTACCCTTGAAAAGAAAAATATTACTACCAAAATTGTAGATATTGATGAAGCAAGATGCAGATATCTTGCAGATATACTTCACAAGTCTATTGTTTTAAATGGTGATGGCTCAGACCAGTCCCTTCTCCTTGAAGAGAATATACATAATATGGATATGGTAATAAGCCTTACAGGAGATGAAGAGACAAATATTCTTGTATCCCTTCTGGCAAAAAGAATGGGAGCAAAAGGAACTATCACAAAAATAGTCAAGTTCAGCTATTTTTCACTTATGCCTGCAATCGGAGTAGAAAAGATTGTAAGTCCAAGGCTTTCTGCAATCGATTCCTTTCTTCAGCACATCAGAAGGGGTAAGGTTTTATCTGCAATTTCGATAAACGGTGAGCAGGCAGAAGTAATGGAAGTTGTTGCTCTTGAAACATCCGACATTGTAGACAAGCCTATACATAAGCTCGATTTTCCAAAGGGAGCCCTTGTTATCGGAATAATAAGAGGCGACAATATTGAAATTCCAACTGGTGAAAGTGTTATTTATCCCAATGACAGGGTAATTATTTTTGCAAGCAGAAAAGCTGTTTCTAAAATTGAAAAGATTCTGAGTGTAAAACTGGAGTATTTCTAATGAGATGGACATTTGTGCTGGAAGTCTGCGGAGTTCTGATTTTTTTTGTTGGTGTAGCCCAGCTTCTGCCGCTTTTATGGTCTTTTTTTACAAATGACGGCGCTTTTTCAATTATTTTATATTCAATGCTTTTTTCAATAGTTATAGGTATTGTATTCAGGTTCGGCTTCAGAAAGAAAACCGTAAGGCCTGTAAGTCCAAGAGAAGGTATGGCAATGGTAACACTGGGCTGGCTTGCCGTAGGGTTTTTCAGTGCTTTTCCTTTCTGGTTCGGCGGATATATGGAATCTTTCGGCGGAGCTTTTTTTGAATCTGTTTCAGGACTTACAACAACAGGCGCATCAGTTTTAACAGATATTGAGGCTCTGCCCGAGTCGGTTCTTTTGTGGAGAAGTTTTATACAGTGGATAGGCGGAATGGGTATTGTTCTTTTTTCCATAGCGATTCTTCCTTTTATAGGTATAGGCGGTATGGAACTTTATAAGGCCGAAGTCCCAACTCCGGCTCCGGACAAGCTTAAACCAAGACTTCAGGAGACTGCAAAGCTTTTATGGTGGGTTTATTCTCTGATTACTATTCTTGAAATTGTTGCTTTGAAATTCGGTGGAATGAGTTTTTTTGATTCTTTGTGCCATGCTTTTACAACAATGCCCACAGGCGGTTTTTCTCCGAAAAACACATCTATTGCTCATTATGACAGTGCTTATATAGATTTTGTAATTATATTTTTTATGATCATGGCAGGTCTGAATTTTTCTTTGCATTTTCAGTTTCTCAGGGGAAAGAGGCTTTCTTTTTTCAAAGATCCTGAAGCAAGAGTTTTTCTTGTTACTCTTTTAATTTTATCTCTGGTTGTAAGTTTTAATTTATATGGAGATGTTTATTCAGGTTTTTTTGAATCATTCAGGTTCGGTTGCTTTCAGGTTGTTTCAATTGTAACCACAACAGGTTATGCAACTGCTGATTATGAGCTTTGGCCGGGTATGGCACAGGTTATAATTTTTTTCTCGTTTTTTACAGGTGCTTGTGCAGGTTCTACAGGCGGGGGTATGAAGTTTATGAGGATTATAATCTGTGCAAAATACTGCTATAAAGAGAT
>JBNJDM010000134.1:0-4719 GCA_051744925.1 Thermodesulfobacteriota bacterium
ACAAGTCCGGCATAAACAGAAACATTTTCTACATAAAAAGCTGAAAAAAGTTTTTCATAAGTTATAAACAAAGATAAAAGATAAAACATTACTCCTGCCTGAAAAACTGCAATAGCTGTAACAAAAATAATATGCTTTTTCTTGTAATGACCTGTTTCATGGGCAATTATTGAGACTATTTCATCGGGTGAGTGATTTTTGATTATTGTATCAAACAAAACAAGTCTTTTTGTTTTTCCAAATCCTGCAAAAAAAGCATTCGACTTTCCGCTTCTTTTGGATCCGTCCATGACCATAACATTTTGAACAGGAAAATTGTTTTCCCGTGCATATTTTAAAACTTTTTCCTTAAGCTCTCCGTCTTCAAGAGGTGAAAATTTATTGAACAAAGGCATAATCCAGACAGGAACAATTATCTGCATAATAAACATAAAACCTGTAAAAACAGCCCAGCATAAAATCCAGGCATAATCTCCTGTATATTCAAAAAAAGCAAGAACACCTGAGAGCATAGGAACTCCTACTATGCAGGATAATAAAATCATTTTAACTTTATCCTGAATATAAAGCGCAGGTGTAGTTTTATTAAATCCGAATTTCTGCTCAATCACAAAAGTATTATAAATTGAAAAAGGAAGATCAAGCAAAGCTTTTGCAAATATAAGAACGCCTATATACAAAAGCCCTGAAAAAACAGGATTAAGATCAAAACCTCTTACCCAAATATCAAGATAACCAAATCCCCCTGAAAACCAGAAAATTAAAAATACTGCAAGATCAAAAATCTCTTTTACTATTTCAGCTTTGGAGTTTAATAATGTGTATTCCTGGGATTTTCTATACTCTTCTTTATCAAAATAATCTTCAAAACCGAAGGGAATCTCTTTTTTAAAATTATTTATATTTAAATAAACAGAAATCAGGTTTAATAAAAAATAAGACAAGACAGCTGCAAGTATTATAATCTGAATAGAATTCATCAAAATATCCCGGTTTTATTATCTTTCAGCCCGGATTGAGCTTTTAATTTTTTAAGATTAATTTTAAAAATTTAAAAGCCTGAATAAGAATACCTTAATTCAGGCTAAATCAAAGCTTAAGCAAGCTTAAGTCTTACAAGAGTATCCTTTTGCGGAACACCGCTTTCAGACCATCCTCTTACTTTATAATAATCTTTAAGCATATATTCCATATCTTCTTTGGAAATTCTGCATCCTTTATTCGGGCCGTCGGAAAGAGCTTCATTTACAAATCTTTTGGGAAGTTTGTCATCTTTTGGATCGATTTTTTCCCTTAAATTAAAAAGCCTTGTAAGATTCCATATTCTCTCACCTGTTGTGTCAAATTCTTCAGGCTCTATTTTAAGACCTGATGCTGATTCAAGAAGCTCTGAGTAAGTTTCATTTGATATTCCAAAACCTCCGAAGTCACACTTGGTAAGAGTATCAGTTCCGGACTGGGCATCCTGAAGAGCAGCTACAAGCTCGCCTTTACCTTCTACTCCTGAAGGATCGAGCTGTTTTCCTTTCCACTCTTCCCCGCCAACCTCATACGCTACAGGAAAACCCCTTTGATGGCATCCGCCTCTGTCACCTGTCATATAAGCAAGCCCCATTCCTGAAGTCCCTCTGGGGCCCCATGCAGGAGATTCAAGACCCTTGACATGAACAGCAAAATCTGAAGATTCTTTATTTATCTCCTCAGAAGCTCTTTTAACTCCCTTTGCAAAAAGTTCACCAAGACCTTTTCTCTTTTCAGCTACAGCTTTTATAATATATTCGGCAGTACCTGCATTTCCAAACTCCAGAGTTACCTCATCAGATGAAAGAATCCCCTTTTCACCGGCCTCCATTGCAAAAGCAACACAACTTGCCGCAGACATTGAATCAAGTCCTAAATCATCACAAAGTTTTACAAGATAAGCTGTTGCTTTTATGTCACTGATCAAAAGATTGGAACCCATAAGTGCGGCTGATTCAAATTCGACTATATCTGAAATTGTACCTTTGTATTTTCCGGTTCTTACAGCCCCGATTTTACTGCATCTGATTGGGCATCCAAGACAAGCCGAAGATTTAAGCCATAAATGTTTCTGCTGACCTATATCACTCAAATTTGAAGCTTTTTCATATGTTGAATACTTATAATTCTTTGAAGGAAGAATACCTGCTTCATTGGCAAAATCTACAGCTGAAGCAGTACCTGCTTCTACAAGAGCCTGAACATCAGGGCTTTGTTTAAGCTCTTCATTTGCCTTTGCCACAGCTTTTTTAAAATTTGCAGGGTCTTTTATATCAACAAGATTTGTACCTTTTACAGCAACAGCCTTGAGATTTTTAGAACCCATAACTGCGCCTGCTCCGCCTCGTCCTGCCTGACGGTTGTATTCGCACCCTATCAGAGAATATAAAACCTGATTTTCACCTGCCTTGCCAATTGAAACAACTCTGAATTTATCATCTTCAAGAGTTTTCTTAACAGCCTCAAGAGTTTCAACAGTACCAAGACCTGAGAATTGTTCTGCAGATCTTATTTCAATCCTGTCATCTTCAATTACTATATAAGATAGTTTTTCAGCCTTTCCTTTTATAATAATTCCGTCATAACCTGCATATTTTATTGAAGGAGCAAAATGGCCGCCGAAAAAAGAATCAAGAAAAGTACCTGTAAGAGGAGATTTGGTTCCTGCACAGCCCCTCATTGAAGGAGCCGCAGTTCCTGTGAGCGGGCCTGTTAAAAACATAAGAACATTTTCAGGAGATAAAGGATCTGTATCTTCCGGAACAAGATCGTACAAAAGTTTTGCACAAAAACCTTTTCCACCAATAAAAAGTTTTTTCATTTCTTCTGAAAGAGGCATAGTCTCAAATGTCTCATTAAAAAGATCTATTACAAGAAACTTACCCATATATGAAGATTTCATTATTTTTCCTCCTTTAAAACTGCCGCAAGTTCAATTGCTCCTGTAGGACAAGCTTTTACACATTCAGGATCACCGCCGCAGAAATCACATTTAAAGGCTTTTTTGGCTTTTTTATTCATTTTTGACATATTTTCCGGGCAGTATGTTTCACATAATCCGCAGCCTATACATTTTTCTTCATCAATGAGCACATATCCGTTTTCATCTTTGTATATTGCTTTTACCGGACATACATGCATGCAGTAAGGATTCTCACAATGCCTGCATACCACAGGATGGTGATAAAGATTTTCTTTGCTCATGATTATATCAAGTCTTGCAAATTCGGGGTTATAACCGCCTTCTTTTGCAAATGAACAGGCAAGCTGGCATATTAAGCAGCCCGTACAAAGATCAAAATTTGTTTTTATAAATTTTTTTTCAGTCATTTTTCCCAGGCTTTTTATTCAGTTTTTAAAAATTTCTCATTATCATCAGGATAAACAGCAGTAAAGCATAACCTTGTCTGCTTTTTCAGTTTTTTTGTACAAAAAGAACTTTTTTATTCAGATAATTTTGTATATTATACTTTAACTGAGCATTTAATATTTTAAAACTAAAATTTAATTCTGATTTTAATGAAACAGCCTGAACAAAATCAATCCAGGCCGGAAAGTATTTACAACAGGAGAAAAAACAATGAAAAAAATTTTATTTATTTTTGCAGGATTATTTTTATTATTTTCATCAAGCCAGGCATCAGAAGTCAAGATTTCGCCATCTCCTCTTATAGGTCCGGAATTCAGCAAAGGAGAGCATAAAGGAAGGGGAGAAGTTGTATATATAAATTATGATGAAGTATACGGCGGCGGAATACAGGGTGTAAAAAGATTTGCCCTTACAGACAGATTTGCTTTGTCTCCTTCCCTTGGAGCATTTCACCTCACCGGAGATCAGACATATATCGACGATAAAGCAAAAAAAGTTGAAATGGATATGGATTATAGCTTTATAACAGGAGGATTAAGAGGAGAAATTCAGCAAAAAATAAAACCTGTTAATTTTATACTTTTCGGAGGCCCTCTTTTCCATTACGGAGAGTCTGAATCCACCACAACAAGTGAAGTTAATCAGGAAAACGACACTGTCGATTCAACAGATGAAGGCCTTGGCTGGGAAGCAGGTATTCAGGCTGCACTGAAAACAGGTCCCTTTACTACGACCTTGTTTTACAGATATGAATACTTAGAAGTAGATACAGAGAATGATAACGCTGCAGATAATGAGATAGAAGCAGATGAAGAACAGACCTTTACTTTTAAAAGCTCAACACTTGGTATTGATATCCTGTTTGAAAACGGAATGAGCTTAAGCGCACTATACGGAATTCCTGACGACAGTGACAATGAAGAACTTACAATGCTAAAAGCAGGTTTTACTTTTTAAAAACTGAATCAGATTTTTCATACTTATTGCTCAGCAGAAGAGCTGAAATTTTAAGATTTAGTTCTTCTGCTACTTAGTACTTGGCCGAAAACCAGAATTTTTTGTTCAGCAACTACTTAACTTAAAAATCACTTACTCCGGGTAAAAATCACTTTACAAAAAAAACAATTCTGTTATAAGAGACAAATTCAAGATAAGCCAACGTAGCTCAGCTGGCAGAGCTGCTGATTTGTAATCAGCCGGCCGGGGGTTCGAGTCCCTCCGTTGGCTCCACTGAATCCTGTTTTGAGCGGGAGTAGCTCAGCTGGCAGAGCATCAGCCTTCCAAGCTGAATGTCGCGAGTTCGAACCTCGTCTCCCGCTCCATTTTTT
>JBNJDM010000135.1:0-4700 GCA_051744925.1 Thermodesulfobacteriota bacterium
AAACCACCTTTACAAAAAAGGTGGTTTATTATTGTTATACTCCGCAGCCGCCGCAGCATCCTGAACATCCATCTTCGGACTTAAGAGAAGACTTAATTGTAAAACCTGTTTCTTCAAAATCTATTTTCACAGGCTGTACTTCATTTAAAAGCGGTTTTTCCATTACAAATTCAACTCCGTTTATTTTATAAATATCATCCCCGTCTTTTTTTTCATCAAGAGCCATAAGAAGCTCAGGACCTGCGCATCCTCCGGGATGAAGAAAAACTCTCAAGGGCTTTAATTCTTTATCTGCAAAGTATGATGCAATTTCTGCCTGTGCAGTATCACTTACCTCAAACATATAATCTCCTTAATATTAAAAATTTAATCTTGTTTTAAATTAACTATATTAAATTCGGTGTCAAATTGAATATTTCGATTATCTTCTAAATATTTATTCAGATTGCAAATAGTTTCCAAGCCAGTTTACTACACTTCTTAATATTTTTTCCAGGATTTCATCTGTATAAACCTTATTATAAGACAATCCATGATCTGCATTTTTAATCATAATCAATCCGGATTTATACTTTTTTCTCAAAAGGTCTTTTATAAGGTCATACCTGCAAAGCTCGTCATTTTCGCCGGTAAAAAAAAGTGCAGGCAGGTCAATATTTAAGGGAACATCTGATTTTACGTTTTTAAAACCGTTTTTTGCATGAAGAGGATACCCAAAAGAAATAAAACCAGAAGGAGATATAACTTTATCTTTTATTAATGTTCCAAATACTTTGGCCCCAAGTGATTTTCCGCATACAATTATTTTTTTATTGTATGAGCTATATTTTTCTTCAGCATAGTTATAGATTTTAACAGCTGTTAAAGCATTCTCTTTTTTTACAGATTTTGTATAAACACCCTCTTCTCTGAATAAAAAATTAAACCTTACTGCTGTTCCTCCGCTTTTTGCAAAAACCGATGCTATATTTTCCAGCAAAGGATGATTCATATCATTACTCGAACCGTGTGCTAGAAGGAATATAAATCCTGACAAAGGTCCTGGTTTGTCATAAGAATCTATTTTTACGCTGACATGCCTGCTTTGTTCAATCTCAAGTAAAAATTTATCGTTCATATCTTTACAGATTCAAAAATCCAGCTTAAAAAATCAGGGTTTCCTGTTTCAGGCTTAAATGAAATAATACATGGGGTTTCATAGGAATGAATGCTTTTTACAAATTCAATAAACTCTGAAGACTTTTCTTTTGATGTTTTTGCAATAAAAGCGGTTTCAGTGCCGTTTTCAACCTTTCCTTCCCATTCATAAAAGGAATTAATATCTCCGAGAATATTAACACATGCAGCAAGTTTTTTGCTGATAAGTTCTTTTGCAATTTTTTCAGCTTCTTCTTTGTTTTCAGCAGTCATGTAAAAAACCAGTGCAGATTCTTTCATTTTTTCTCCTCCCTGATCAAATTTAATTTTGAAATAAATTCTTTCATGTCAGCAGGTTTATCAGCATTTACACTGACAACTTCACCTGTGAAAGGATGCATGAAAGAAACAGAATATGAATGAAGCATCTGTCGATTAACACTGTTTTTAAAAACAGATTTTACAAGTGTATTTTTTATATGCTTTACAGGCGATTTATAGCCGTATACTGAGTCTCCTGCAAGAGGATGCCCAATATCAGACATATGCACTCTTATCTGATGGGTTCTGCCTGTAGCTATATTTATTTCAACAAAAGAAAAATCCTCAAAATATTCTATAACATTATAATATGTCAGAGCATATCTCCCGTTTGAAGTATATGTCCCCATTTTTTTACGGTCTGAGCAATGCCTGCCCACAGGCTTTTCGATTTTACCCTTTTCAGGCGGATGACCAAAAACAACTGCAAAATATTTTTTTTCAATTTCTTTATTTAAAAAAAGATTTTTCAGACTTAAAAGAGTTTCCCCGGTTTTTGCTATAATTATTGCGCCGCTTGTATCTTTGTCAAGCCTGTGAACAATTCCTGGTCTTAAAGGATCATCACTTTCAGGTATATTTTCAAAATTATATAGAAGTGCATTTACAAGTGTATTTGATTCATGTCCGGGCGAGGGGTGAACAACCATGTTTGCAGGCTTATTAATTACTGCCAGAAAATCGTCTTCATAAAGGATGTTCAAAGGGATATTTTCTGCTTGTGGAAGAAGCGGACGGGTATGAGGTACTCGCCCGCTTATAAGATCTTTTGCTTTTATTTTATACGATGGCTTTACATTTTTTCCGTTAACAAAAACAAAACCGTCGCTTACTATCTTTGCCGCATAACTTCTGGAAAAAAATTTACTTTCACTTAAAAAAAGATCGAGTCGTTTTTTTTCATCCTGATTCTCAGGACTTAATTTAAAATAAGTATCGTTGGGTCTGATGTTATTTTCCATGGTCTATTTCGGATAACAGATTTCTTCAGTCAGACCTCATCAATCTGCTTAATCAGCTGTTGCCTTCTGTTTCAACAGAGGCAAAAAGTTTTTCAATTTCAGTCATCATTGTTTCTTCATCAGAATTTTTAGCAAGACAAAGCTCTTTTAAAAGAAGGCTTTGTGCTGTGTCAAGGAGCTTGCGCTCACCAAAGGAAAGATCCTTTGTGATGCGAAGCAGAAAAAGATCCCTGAAAACTTCAGCAACATCATACAAAGAGCCGGTCTTAAGCTTTTCCATATACTCTCTGTATCTTCTGTTCCATGTCTGAGAATCAGCAGGAAGGTTTTCAGTATTTTGCATAACTTCATAAATTTTTGGAATATCATCTTCACAGATAACATCCCTTAGACCTACAGAAACAACATTGTTTGTAGGAATCATTATAACCATTGAGTTTTCTAAAATTTTTAAAATATAAAAATCCTGTTTTAAACCTCCTATCTCTTTGGTTTCTATAGACTCAATCCGTCCAACACCATGAGCAGGGTAAACAGCAAGATCCCCTACGGAAAAACTTTTTGATGTGACTTCTTCAACCATCTCTTTTTCTTCCATTTTGCCACCATTATATTTTGGTTAACTATTAATTACGAAACAATATTTATATCACATAGTTTGTCCCTTATCAAGCAACTAAAAATAAGTTTCTGTAATTAATACCTAAATTGAGCAGGCATAAGCATCTGACGCATAGATCAGCAAATCAGATTTTGCCAGCATAACTTTATTTAAAAAAGCTCAAACTGTTATTAAATATATAAGCTTATATATTTACAATCCAGGCAAGAAGTGCACCACATATCATAAGAGCTTTTCCGATATTACTTAAAGAACTGTCTTCCATGGAAAGTATCTGAACCATGACTTTTTTTATACCAGCAGGGAAAAGAGCGTAAGTAAGCCCTTCCACCACCATTACCATTCCTATTAAACTTAAAAAATATTCCAATTAAGCACCTTTTCATTATATCCTTAAAAAAACATACTCTAACACATTAATTAAACCCGGTTGAATTTTTTAAATATTAATTTGAAAAATTTTTTTAAAAAGACTAAAACTTAAAAAAATTTATAATAAAAGCTATAAAAGCTTAAATCTTAATATTCATAACATTTAATATATTTAAAGGATAAATTATGGAATTTGAACCGGTCATAGGTCTTGAAGTTCATGTTCAGCTTAAAACTAACACTAAAATTTTCTGCAGCTGCCCTGTCGGTTTCGGAAGAAACCCCAATGACTCAACCTGTCCTGTATGTCTTGGAATGCCCGGCGTATTACCTGTTTTAAACAAAAAAGCTGTTGAGTTTGCTGTTATGGCTGCTGCTGCTACAAATTGTGAAATTCAGAAAAAATCGGTTTTTGCAAGAAAGAACTATTTTTATCCGGATCTGCCCAAGGGTTACCAAATCTCTCAGTTTGAGCTCCCTATAGCCTTAAACGGTCATCTTGAAATAAATTCAGACATAGCAAAAGAACCGATAAAAATCGGAATAACAAGAATTCATATGGAAGAAGATGCAGGAAAACTTATGCATGATTCTTCAATGCCTGTAAGCTATGTCGACTTAAACAGAACAGGCACACCGCTTATCGAAATAGTAAGCGAACCAGATATTAGATCTGCAAAAGAAGCTGGAAACTACCTGAAAAAACTTCATTCAATAGTTAGATATCTTAATATTTCCGACGGCAACATGGAAGAAGGAAGCTTCAGGTGTGATGCAAATATTTCAGTCAGGCCAAAAGGAGCAGAAAAATTTGGGACAAGAACCGAATTAAAAAACCTTAACTCTTTCAGGCATGTTGAAAACGGGATTGACCATGAAATTGCAAGGCAGATTGCACTTATAGAAGACGGTCAGTCAGTTGTTCAGGAAACAAGGCTATGGAACCCTGACAAACTTAAAACAGCATCCATGAGAGGCAAGGAAGAAGCTCATGATTACAGATATTTTCCTGATCCTGACCTTGTGCCGCTTGAAATCGATTCTGACTGGGAAGAAACTTTACGTAAAAGGATTCCCGAGCTTGCTGAAGCTAAAAAGAAAAGATTTATAAATGAGCTTAAACTTCAGGAAGAGTATGCTGAAATAATAACTTCTTCAAAAGAGCTTGCAGATTATTTTGAATCGGTTCTTGAGCTTACAAAAGATATTAAATTAACTTCCAACTGGATTACAGGTACTTTTATAAGTTATTTGAATGAAAATTCGATTGATGCAGGTAAATCAGA
>JBNJDM010000136.1:0-4553 GCA_051744925.1 Thermodesulfobacteriota bacterium
CTTTATTCAGGATATTTGCTTTACAGCTTCAGACAGTTTTACAAGACTGTATGGTTTTTTTATAAAAGAATGGGCTCCTGAACTCATAACATCTTTGACTCTGTCATCTTCTTTAAAACCTGAACAAATAATAACCTTTACATCCGGATTTATATTTTTTAACGCATTAAATGTTTCTTTGCCGCTAAGCTCAGGCATTACCATATCAAGAAGAACAAACTTAATGCTGTTTTTGTTTTCTTTATAAAGTTCCAGCCCTTTTTTTCCGTTTTCTGCAGTTATTACTTCAAAACCACACCTTTTAAGAATATCCGAAGCAAGATCTCTCATAATTTCTTCATCATCAACAACTAGAACAAGGCCGCTGCAAAGAGGAAGTACAAAATTGTCTTCAGATTTAAAATCAGTATGTCCAACTTTATCTGAGGCAGGAAGATAAATATTAAAAGATGTCCCTGTGCCCGGCTCTGAATATACATTCATAAAACCGTGATGCTGATCTACAATACTGTATGCCATGGAAAGACCCAGGCCTGTGCCTGAGCCTTTATCTTTGGTAGTAAAAAAAGGATTGAAAATTTTCTTAATTGTATCTTGACTCATACCTATACCTGAATCTGAAACATTTACTTTCCAGTAATTTTGAAATTTCAAATCATTGCCGGAAGCTTTTTGTTCATCGGGATATTTTTCAATCTCTATCCTGATTGTTCCTCCCCAGGGTTTGGTATCTTTACGCATAATTGTCATTGAATGGGCTGAATTAATAAGCAAATTCAAAAAGACCTGCTCAAGCTGAGTTTTATCTCCTTCTACAAAAGATTTTTCAGATGATTTAAAAAAATCAACTGATACAGATTTATCAAAGGAATTTTCTGCAATATGAATTACATTTTCAATGATAATGTTAAGATCATTATATTCATTAGTAATCTCTTTTTTTCTGGAAAGAGAAAGAAGCTGTTCAACAATATTTTTGGCACGCTCAGATGAGGAGCTTATAGTCTTAATGTATTTTGCCAGATCTTTTTTACTAAGTTTATCATTATCAGCCATATACTCTATAATAGATACTGGTCCGATTATACCTGAAAGTACATTATTGAAATCATGTGCAAGTCCTCCTGCAAGAGTACCTATGGTTTCCATTTTCTGATACTGAATTTTTCTCTCAGACTCTTTTTTCTGTTCACTTATATCTCTTATTGTTGCCTGAATATAAGTAATGTTTTCAATTACTGTCCTGGACATCAAAACAGAAGCAGAAAAAAATGTTTTATCTGCTTTTTTCAATCTGCATTCAAAAAAACCGGAGTCCTTTGATAAAACATTTAAAGCATGTTCATAAAAAAAATCATATACAGTCTGATTTTCAGATAAATTTTCAGTAAAAAGAGCTTCTTCTCCATATTTAATAAACTCTTCAACATCTTTACAGCAAAACAGCTTTAGTGCTGTAAGATTACAATCTTCTATTCTGAGATTTTTACTCATAAGAATCAAAGCATCAGGAGAATTATCATAAAGATGCCTGAATCTTTTTTCGCTCTGAAGAATCTTTTCGTGCTGATCTGAGATTGTCTTTGTCAATGAATTAAATTTTGAAATAATATCTCTGAATTCGTCATCTTCTTTGTAAGAAACATAAAAATTTTTATTATATATTGAAAATGAAGCTATAGAATCCTGAAGAAATTGAATTTTACCTGCAATATAGTTTTTCATTCTAAGGGAGTAATAAAAAATTACAACAGATATCAGCACAAGAATTATAAGAGAAGCAAGATTAATATACTGAGCTGTATTCAGATTACTCAAATTGGATTTTATCTCATTTTGAATAAAATCCTTATATTTGACCAGAAAAAGACGACTTACAAAAAATTGTTCATTTATATCCTTAAGAATAATCAAAGACTCTGAAGAGTTGCTTTTCATTTCAAAAAACCGGCTTAGATCTTTGTGAAGATTTTCTGACGAAGTGATGAGATTAGTAAATATATTTTTGTTTTTTAATTTTTTATATTTTTTTAATTCATTGAGAAGTCTTTTGTTTTCTTCAGCAAGGGACTTAACTTTTTTTGGGGATGGAATGTAGCCGAGGTTATAATTAAGAAATACAGACTCAAGCTCCATAAGACTGCTGTTATAAGCATAAAAAGCTTTTTCATATTCACTTACTTTAGTATTTTTCTGTAATATATTATCTGATATAAAAAAAATAAAAAGCTGAAAAAGAATATAAAACGATACAAGAAAAAAAAGAAAATAAACTCCTTTAGTTATTGTTTTTTTTATACCTGTACTTTTATTATTCATAATTTTTATGCCATAAAAAATAACTGGTCTGGTCAAAACCTAAAAGTCTGGTTTGACTTAGTGACTAATTAAAATGTTTGTATAATATTTTTCTGCTTTTTTACCTTCAGGAATTATTCCGTACTTAGAATAAACCGAAGTTATAAAATCATAATCTTTTTTTAAATGAATACCTAACTTATACTGATCCGGCTTAATAAGCCCGATTATCTCCTTTACCTGTTTAAGCTGAAAATCTTTTTCAAGTTCACCTGATTTATCGTATTTTAAAAGTATATCTACTGCTTTTTCAGGATTTTCAACAGTAAACTTCCAGCCTCTAATACTTGCCTTCACCAGAGCTCTGCATATTTTCGGATTGTTTTCAAAATAAGTTCTTGAGGTAAAAATATTCTGTCCGGGAAAATCTACACCAAGTTTTTTCAAGTCAAAGATTTCAAGGTTTTTTGCAGAGTAACCGTTTTCAAAAACTCTTAAAAGCTCATTATAATTTTGTGCAGAAACCACATCAGCCTGATCTTTATAAAACTGAGACATATCCCATTTCTGGGATACAAATTCAACATCATCTTTGCCAAGTCCGTATTTTTCCAAAAGAGCATAAAGCTGATATTCATGTCCTATGAACCAGGTTGCAATTTTTCGGTTTTTAAAATCAGAAACATCTTTAATATTATTCTTTTTTTTAGTAATTAAAACAAAACCGTTATCCTTAACAATATTGGCAAGAGAAATAAAATGCTCTCCTTCAGCTACAAGATCTGATGCCCACTGAACACCAAATTCTTCTGCACCGTTTTTTACTGTTTTCAAAGGATTTTTACCGTACATACCAGGTTCAATATTAACAATAAGCCCTTCATCTCTGTAGTATCCCTTGTCAAGTGCAGCATAATACCCTGCAAACTGTGCCTGGGGTATCCATTTCAGTCTTAATGTAACTTCGTTTAAGTCCTCTTTATTATCAGTGCATGAAAAAAACATAAGGAACAAAAAAACAGAAAAAGCTAAAAGAGAAATATATTTTTTATTCATCCTTATCCTCGTTTTTTATAAACTCATTGGTAAAATAATTTTTTATATTAACATCACTGCTTATAATATTGTATTTTTTAAAAACCTTTTCAATGAATCTGTAATCCTTTTCAAGGTGAAGTCCAAGCCTTACAGAATCTTTATCAATCAGCTCTGATATCTCCTTCATCTGGCTGAGCTGGTTATTTTTGTTAAGTATTTTGCCCTTATCATGTTTCATAACATAACCAACTGCTTCTTCGGGATGTTCAACAGCGTAATCCCATCCATTTAATGATGCTTTAACAAACTTTGCACATATTTCAGGATTATTTTTGTAGAATTTTTTTGAAGTAAAAATATTATGTCCCGGAAAACCTACACCCAGATCTCTGAATGAAAAAATATCCAGTTTATCTTTTGTAAAACCTTTTTCAGCTACTGCAAAAAGCTCATTATAACTCATAGCAGCGCTCACATCGGTTTCGTCGTTTAAAAACTGAGACATGTTCCATTTCTGTGGAATTATATTTACCTCATCACGGGATATATTGTATTTATCAAGCAAAACAAAAAGCTGATATTCATTTCCAATGAACCAGATAGAAATATTTTTACCCTGAAAATCTTCTACGGAATCTATTCCTTTGCTTTTTTTAGCAATCATAAGAAGACCATTGTCCTTAACTATATTTGCAAGGGAAATATAATCATCTCCTGCTGCAATAAGATCAGCAGTCCATTTTGTTCCAAACTCTTCGAGACCTGCTTTTACACTTGTCAAAGCATTTTTTCCATAGCCTCCTTCTTCGATTTTTACATCGAGCCCCTTTTCTTTGTAAAAACCTTTTTCAAGGGCTGTGTAATATCCTGCAAACTGAGCCTGGGTATGCCACTGAAGACGAATTGTTATTTGTTTTTTTTCAGAAGATTTATTATTTGGGGATATATAAAAGTTAAAAACTGTTAATAAAATCAGTGATAAAAAAAATACAGAAATTAATACAAAAAAGGAAAGCTTTTTTTTATTCATTTTTTCTCCGGATTAATTCAAACTAAAAAAACTCCTATCCGGTTAGAATAGCCTATTTGATATATAAGATCAAAAAAATTATAAAAAAACAGGCATATATATTGTTTAATATTATTTGAACTTAATAAAAATTCTGGTCGGATATTTACTGATTATGTTATAAATGATTGCAAATTTAAGTAAAAAA
>JBNJDM010000137.1:0-4551 GCA_051744925.1 Thermodesulfobacteriota bacterium
CCTGAAGCCGGATATGACTGGCAGGCTTTTTCTTATCCTGTAAAAAGGATGGCAGGATATATTGCATCAGGTAAACTCGATTTATGGATAGGTCTTAAAACAATTCCTGTATTCGAAAATAATGCATATAAAAGTTCCATAAAAGTACATGAAATAACATTAAAAGCATACAGAACTGATAAAAGCCTGCCTGATATAAAAAAACCTGGAGACCTTAAAAACAAATCTGTAATTATTTTATCAGGGTACAGCTACGGTGGATGGATAAATTTTATTAAAGACCGCACAAATTCTGTAAAATATACTGAAGCACACAACCATGATTCAGCCTTAAGAATGCTTAAAGCAGGAAGAGCTGACTACCTTCTTAATTACAGCCGTCCCGCAGAAAAAGCACTTAAAAAAAGTTCAGAAGAAAACATTTATTTAAATACTGTTTCATCATTTGGAGCATATTTTGTTGTATCCAAAAACACACCCGACGCTGAAAATATATTGAAAAATCTTGAAAATGCCTATTTAAAGCTTAAAAAGCAAAACAAGCTTTAATCTAAAATTAAAAATTACATCCATTTCATAAGAATATTTTTTAATTTTTCCATATCCACCGGTTTTGAGATATAATCATCCATTCCAGCCTGTAGGCATTTATTTCTGTGACCATCTCCTGTATGTGCAGTTAAAGCAATTATAACCGGAATATCAGAAATTTTTGTTTTCTGATTTTTTATTCTTGAGGATGCTTCATAACCATCCATTTCAGGCATCTGGCAGTCCATAAGCACAAGATCGTATGAACCCTGTTCCAGTTTTTCAATACATTCTTTTCCGTTTGATACACAATCTGCATTTACACCTATTTTCTGGAGATATTTCATAAAAATAGACTGATTAACAGGATTATCCTCTGCCAGAAGAACTCTGCCGGCTTTATCATCTTTTAGATCTTTTTCCTGGGTGTTTTTTTCATCTGAACTGATATCCCCGACCACCAAAGGTCTTTGATAGTTTTCAGCAGGAACAAAATCAGAAGGCATTTTTTCGTTAACAGATTTGGCACCGGATTTTTTAAAAGGTATTACTATTTCAAACACAGAACCCTGGTCAGGGCTACTGTCAACACTAATATCTCCTCCAAGGATTTTTACAAGCTGATAAGATATGGCAAGTCCAAGCCCTGCACCCTGATATTTTCTGGTATAAGATCCGTCAACCTGCATAAAAGGTCTGAATAAAGATTTTAGCTTTTCCCCGGGGATACCTATACCTGTATCTTTTATTATAAATTGTATAAAAACCTTATCTTCATCCTCTTTTTTCTTTATAACCCTGAACTCTATACTGCCGCTGCTTGTAAACTTAACAGCATTGCCAAGTATATTTGCTAAAACCCTGTTTAACTTATTAAAATCACCTTTTAAGGTTTCAGGAAGGAAAGAATCGTAAAAATGGATAAATTCAATATTTTTTTCTTCGGATTTTCTTTTAAATCTTTCGGCACAGGAGTTAATTATATTTCTGAAACTGAAATTAACACTGTCTACTTCCATTCTGCCGGAATCGATCTTTGAAAAATCGAGAATATCGTTTATTAAAATCAAAAGACTTTCTGCACTCGATTTTATTATTTCAAGATATCTCTTCTGCTGATCATCGGGACATGAATCAAGAGCCACTGAACTCATCCCTATAACTCCGTTAAGAGGTGTTCTTATTTCATGGCTCATATTGGCAAGAAATTCGCTTTTTGCCCTGCTTATATTCTTTATAGTTTCAGCATCCATCAAAGCTTCATCAAGCTTTACCCTGTCGGTTACATCATCTATTCTTATAACTGCACCTTTAAAATCTTCAGAAGCCACAGGATATACAGCAATATCTTCATAAACAGTTTTTTTCTCCTTTTCAGACTTTCTTCTCTCCAGCTTCTGAACTTCATTAAATTCTATGGCTTTTCTTATTCCAAATTCCTTCATATCAAGATGATAAAAAATATCTTCTACAGATTTTCCTACCGCTTTTTCTGCCGGAACTCCTGTCCTTTCTTCAGCCTTTTTATTCCAAAGCCTTATTTTCAGATCTGAATCAACAGAAATAATAACAGAAGGCATTGAATTGATAACATCTTCTACAAATGTCCAGGCACTTATAATTCTGTGCTCCGCCTCTTTTCTTTCAGTAATATCTATAACAGAAATAAGCCCCGAAGTTTTTCCCATATATTCCACAGAATCGCCTTCTATAAGAGCCCATCTTTTTTCATTGTTTCTGCATCTTATCAAAGCTTCATAACCTGATTCGGCCTTGATATTTTTCTGTCTTTTCTCTCCTTTTTCTTTAATAGATTCAGCAAATGACAAATCAGCAATTTCCCAGAAATTCATTTTTTTAAGCTCATCCATGCTGTAGCCTGACATTCTTTGAGCCGCAGGATTTGCATAAATCCATTTATTATCCTGATAAACCATTATTCCGGCAGAAGTTGAATCTGCAAGATTTTTAAACCTTTTTTCACTCTCTTTTAAATCTTTTTCCCTTTGCTTTACCGTATCAGCCATTTCATTAAAAGAACCGGCTATCTGTGAAAATTCCTTTTGTTTAAAAGTACCGAATCTATAATCGTAATCTCCGCCTGATAAGGCTTTTATACCTTCAAACATTTTATCAAGAGGTTTTTTTAAAAATCTTTGTACAAAAACAACTATAAAAAGCACAAGGCACAGCGTTATAAAAACCACTATCCCGGCCAAAGCAGCAAGATTTTTATAAATACCTGAATAAAAATCTTCTCTTGATAAACTTAGTTTTATAAATCCGATCTTTTTACCCTGGTAAACAATATCGTTTTTGTATGAAACTGTTTCAGAATCATTATAAACAGAATTTTTATATATATATTTTTTTTCAGCACTGTCATAAATCTCAAGCTCCACTACAGGAGAACTGTTGAAAAAATTTTCTGCAGTGCGGACAAGACTTTCTTCTTCATAAAGCCACAAAGGTCTTTCTATACTTGTTTCAATATAAACAAAATACTCTCTTATTTTTTTGTTTATCTCCTTGTCTGCCTGGAAAGTTAGGAGCAAATAAAGAGCAGCAATAATTAAAAAGGTTGTAATACCTATTATTGTAACGATATAAAATAAAAGGCCTGATGTTATACTGACTTCATTATTAAAATATGATTTTTTTTTAATGCTCAAGCTGAATCCTCCGAAAAATATAAGACAGTTCAATCTAAATTGAGGAGTTTTAGTGTTGACCAGAAATCACTCAGTGTTTAAAAAAAGAAAAATTTGAAATGAAAAGATTTTTTCTTTTCAAGTAAATACAATAAAATATAATGACTCAAAATAGAAATAATTTTTAAAAATAATTTTATGAAAGGATAGAAATGTCACTGAAAACAGGATTTATAGGAGCAGGAAATATGGCCGAAGCAATAGCTGCTTCAATTATCAGGGAAAAAATATCCACACCTGACTCTGTATTTATTAGCGACATAAACGATCAGCGTATAAACCTGATGAAAACAAAATATTCAGTGGAACCATGTTACTCCAACCACGAACTTATAGAAAAATCAGAAATTATTATTCTTGCAGTCAAACCCCAGATACTTAAGGAAACAATAAAAGAATCTTTTAAAGATACAGACTTCAGTAAACAAAGAAAACTGATTATTTCCATAGCAGCAGGAATAAAAACTGAAACTATAGAAAATGCTCTGTATTCATTTACAGATGACTCAGGAGCTGAAAATTTTCCAGTAATCCGTGTTATGCCAAATACTCCTTCCCTTGCAGGATGCGGAATGAGCGGTATATCCAAAGGGAAAAATGCAGATGACACTGACATAGAAAAAACTGAAAAAATAATGAAATCAATGGGAAAAACCCTTATCACAGAAGAAGAAAAAATGGATGCTGTAACAGCTGTTTCAGGATCAGGTCCTGCATATTTTTTTCTGTTTATTGAATCACTTGTTAGTGCAGGAATTAAACTCGGATTTGACAAAGATCAATCCTTTGACCTTGTTCTCCAGACAGCAAAGGGAGCAATTGCTCTTCTGGAACAAACAGGTGAAACTCCTGAAGATTTAAGAAGAAAAGTCACATCAAAAGGGGGAACAACAGAAGCGGCTTTAAATACATTTATGGAAAACAATTTTAAAGAAACAATACTTAAAAGCGTTAAAGCCGCGGCTGACAGAGCAAATGAACTCAGCAGAAACTGATTTTGTAACCTGTACTGATTTTTATGCTCATACTGAAACTGAGGCATAAATTTAAATCAAGGATTTAATATTTTTAAGCAGCCGGGGCAAAAACAAACAGTATTTGGTCGAAACCAGAATTTTTTGTTCAGCAAATAAATAAAACTTTAATTTCTCCAGGAGAATCATGTTTGAGCAGTCAATAAGCCTGCCTGCAGCTTTCGGAGCAGGCCTTTTATCTTTTTTTTCACCATGTATAATACCGCTTTTACCTGCATATTTTACATTTATAACAGGTATTTCCCTTGAAGAGCTTCTTGAAAAAGAAAAAGACT
>JBNJDM010000138.1:0-4535 GCA_051744925.1 Thermodesulfobacteriota bacterium
CAAAATCAGTTCAATAAAAAAAATATCTATAAAACTAAAAAAAACCTTCCTTCTTTGTTTTTTGAAGGTCTGATAAAAGGTTAAATCTTTAAAGTAAACCGTGGTGTTCTGTGCCTTTGTGCCTTCGTGAGATTCATTCTTTTTTTACCTGTAAAAAGTTTTAATAATAAATTCTTTTCTGCTTTTTTCTTGCGCTTATTCCAACAATAAAGCCTATAAGAAGAACAACTGCTCCTGCAACAAAAAGTTTTATATTTCTTTGCATTAATTTATCCTGAAGCTCGTCTGCTTTTGCCTTTTTCTGCTTTAGAATATCTGCATTTTCTTCATATTTTTCCTTAAGAGAGAGATATTCTCCGGATTCTTTTTTAAGAGCTTCATGGTTTTGTTTTAATTCATTGTATTTTTCAGTTAAACCTGAAAGTTCTTTTTTTAGTTCAGAATTTTCATTTCTCAGTTCTTTGAGTTCTGTATTGTTTTTTTCAAACTGAGATGACAAGGAATCATATTTTTTCTTAAGATTTTCCATTTTTGCAAAATTGGGGGGGTCTTCCTGTAAAAATCTTGTTAAAACATAACCTTCTTTTCCGTTGTTTCGTTTTACTTTTGACCACCTGTCTCCTACTTCAAGAACTTCAACCTGTTCTCCGGAAGGAATCATTCCAAGTATTTTATGTTCAAGGCCATCCCCGGACCTCAGTGTTATTTCAAATGAATCTGTAACATAAAGAGAGGCTGCGCTGGCTGAAAAAGCAAATAATAAAATTATTATAAATAATATAATTTTTTTCATACCTTAATTCCTTTTTATTTTTAAATATTTCATATTAGTAGTTTCTTGAAAATTTCTTAATTGTCAATACGATATTATTTCTTTAAAGTCATAATAAAAAAATTATCAAGCTAAGATAGTATATTACTTAACTTATTTATATGTAAACGTGTTAATAAATTTGTACACATTAAAATATTTGCTTAAATCAGGTTATATTTGATCAGCTTAAGGAGTTTAGTCTAAAAAATCCTTGAAAAAAATACTGTAAAACTTATAACTGTTTTTTTACAAAAAAAAAGAAAAAAATAATGTCTAAAAAAAAAGCTCCAAAAAAAAATAACTCGGGTAATTTGAAAAAATTTGCTGCTGCAGTCTCCCTGCTTGTATTATTTGTTATAATATCTTTTACTGCAGTTTATCTGCTTATAGATCCTGTCAGGATACAAAACCAATTTTTAGCTAAAAAACCTGAAATAACAAATAAAAAGCCTGTTACCTCTTCTGTAAGAAAAAAAAATACAAAAGACAAATATATTTATGAAATCTACAATGATCAGACTCATGAAAAAGAAATTCCAGATAAAAAAGAAGAATACAGCGGCAGACCAAGAATAGCTCTGATAATTGATGATATAGGGTTTGATAAAAAAATTGCATCACAGCTCTCAGATCTCGGCATTCCTGTTACACTTTCTGTTCTTCCGTTTACTCCGTACGGAAAGGAAATAATTTCAAAAAACAGAAATAAAAACACCGAATTTATGATGCATCTGCCTATGGAACCGAAGGAATATCCTCTTATAGATCCTGGGAACGGTGCTCTTTTTTCTTACATGGAGCCAGATACTGTAATAAGTATTCTTAAAAAAGATCTTGATTATTTTCCCAGTTTAAAAGGGGTTAACAATCATATGGGATCAAAGTTAACTGAAGAAGCAGATATTATGAATCAGGTTTTTACTATTTTAAAAAAACGGGATCTTTTTTTTATTGATTCTCTTACAAGCTCAAAAAGCAGATGCAGTGAATCTGCAAGGCTTTTCCGGGTAAATTTTGCAAAACGGGATATTTTTATAGATAATATTCAGGATGAAGAAAAAATAAAAGATCAGCTTGAAAAACTTAAACTAATTGCTTTAAAAAGAGGTACTGCTATTGGAATTGGGCATCCTTATGAAGCTACACTAAAAGCTTTGAAAAACAATATCAAAGATTTAAAAAAAGATGTTAAATTTGTTAAAGCTTCATCTGTTGTTAAAAAAATAGAGTAGTGGTATATACTCTAACTTAAAAAGTCACAGGCACTAAACTTAAAAATTACATTTTTTCAGAAACTAAATATAAAGATTTAAAAAATGGACAGAAAAAAAATAAACAAAATTATAGAAAGTAACAATCCGGATGAATCTGTTCTCATAAAAGGATGGGTAAGAACAAAAAGAGATTCAAAAACTTTTTCTTTTATTGAATTAAATGACGGTTCATGTCTTTCAAATATTCAGGTAATTGCCGATTCTGCCCTTGAAAATTATGAAGATATTTTACACATAACAACAGGTTCTTCAATTTCTGTTACAGGCAAAAAAACAGAGTCTCCTGGTAAGGGGCAAAAATGGGAAATACATGCTGACAGTATTGAAATTCATCAGAAAGCACCTGAAGATTTTCCTCTTCAGAAAAAAAGACATACGGATGAGTTTTTAAGAACAATTGCCCATTTACGACCGAGAACAAACAAATACGGGGCTATTTTCAGGATCAGATCTGAACTCTCATTTGCTGTTCATGAATACTTTTACAACCATGGTTTTAAATATATTCATACTCCTGTAATTACAGCATCAGACTGTGAAGGTGCAGGCGAAATGTTTTCCATCAATGCCGGAGAGGATGAAAAACAACCTTTTTTTGGTGAACCTGTAAACCTAACAGTCTCCGGACAGCTTGAAGCTGAAATGCTTGCCCTTTCACTTGGGGATGTTTATACCTTTGGACCTACATTCAGGGCTGAAAATTCTAATACTTCAAGACATGCAGCTGAATTCTGGATGATAGAGCCTGAAATGGCATTTTGCGACCTTCAGCAGAATATGGATACAGCTGAGGACTTCATAAAAAACATAATAAAAAGAGTCAGGGATAATTGCAGTGAAGATCTTGAATTATTTAACAGATTTGTGGATAAAAATTTATTTGAAACTCTTGAAAATATACTGGAAAACAGATTTGTAAGAATCACTTATAATGAAGCAGTCGATATATTAAAAAAATCAGGTAAAAAATTTGATTACGAACCTGAATACGGTAATGATCTTCAGACAGAGCATGAAAGATATATAACAGAAACAAAATTTAAAATGCCTGTAATTGTATACAATTATCCAAAATCTATAAAACCTTTTTATATGAGAGTTAATGACGACAACGAAACTGTTGCTGCAATGGATGTCCTTGTTCCGAAAATTGGTGAAATCATAGGAGGAAGCCAGAGAGAAGAGCGGCTGGATATTCTTGAAAAAAGGATGGAAGAATCGTCTGTAAGTAAAGAGGAATACTGGTGGTATCTTGAATCAAGAAAATACGGAACAGTTGAACACAGCGGATTTGGAATGGGTTTTGACAGAATGTTGATGCTTATAACAGGTGTTTCAAATATAAGAGATGTTGTTCCTTTTCCAAGAACACCGGGGTCTATAGACTTCTGATTATTTGAAAATTTGATATAAAAAAACTTCATTAAAAATATTAAAAATTACTGAGGATTTTTTTAGTTTCTGCCGGCTTAAACCCGGGTTATATTAAAATAACAGCCTTTGCTTTTATGCAGGTCTTAATTAAATATTGCTCACTTTAAATTTATACATATATTTAAAATAACTAAAATTTAGCATTGAAGCTTTAACTTTTTTTATTTTTAGATATAAAAATTTTATGATATAAAAATAAAAACACCTTTTAGATAAAATCAGGAGGATCACCAAAGATGGATGTTTCCAAAAAAGTTCTTATTGTAGACGATTTTTCAACAATGCGGAGAATATTAAAAAATATATTAAAACAGATAGGTTTTACAAGTATTTCAGAGGCTGACGACGGAACTACTGCATGGGAAGAACTCCAGAAAAATTCCTTTGATCTTATTATCTGTGACTGGAATATGCCTAAAATGAGCGGTATAGAACTATTAAAAAAAGTAAGGGCAGATGATACGTATAAAGATATTCCTTTTTTAATGGTAACTGCAGAAGCTCAAAAGCAAAATGTTATTGAGGCTGTGCAGGCAGGAGTTTCAAACTATGTTGTAAAGCCTTTTACTGCAGAATCTATCTCTGAAAAACTAGAAAAAATAATTTAAGCAAAGCCTTTTTTTATTTAAGGTGTTTTTTTAGCTGAACAGGCTGATCTGAAATAAAATTAAGGATCAGCCGTTTTTGTATGCTAAAAACATTTGTTTATCCCTTTATAAATTTAATACTTATTTTATAATTTCCTGTTTCAATATCATCAGGAATAAGATGCCCGTTTTCTATTAGCAAACTTATCACTTTTGAATCAAAAGGATCTTTAAAAACCCTTTTTGCCCTTCTGTCATGCATACCTGTATCAAGCACAACAGGTCTTTTTCTGGAAGATCTGCAGCTTATAAGCTGTGCATTTAATTCATGTTTTTCATAATAATTCTTTTTTTTATTTTCGTGTTCAGAAAACCTCAAATCAAGAGATTTTCCTATTATAATATCCATTATAGCCCCTTTTTTTA
>JBNJDM010000139.1:0-4529 GCA_051744925.1 Thermodesulfobacteriota bacterium
TTGTACAGGTTGTCTTTTTCAGTAGGTATTTTAATACTTTTAAATGTTTTTTTGTCTGAAAGAAGAACACCGTCGGTATGGGTTCCTCCCACATCAATTCCAATTATCATATCGGCCTCTTAAGAGTTGATTTGTGATTAATATCAGATTATATACTACAGGTTTAATTGTCAAACAGGGGGATTTAAAAATTTTACGAAATGTTAAGAATTTTTCCTGAGTATTTCAACTTCTTTGTCTGTAAGAATTTTATCAATGTTAAGAAGAATTTTAACTCCGTTTTTTATTTTTGCTATACCCTGAATATATGATGTGTCTGTTTTTGTGCCGAAAGAAGGTGCAGGTTCAATCTCTTCAGGTTTTATTGAAAGAACTTCAGATACAGAATCTACAACGATTCCCATTGTAAGAAATCCTGATTTTTTTTCAACTTCAACAATAATAATGCATGTTTTGTCTGTATAATCAAGAGAAGGAAGTCCAAATCTGAGTCTTAAGTCTATGACAGGTATAACTGTACCCCTTAGATTAATTATTCCTTTTACAAAGTCAGGCGTTAAAGGAACAGGAGTTATGTTCATCAGTCCTATTATTTCTCTTATTTTTAAAATACCTATTCCGTATTCTTCTTCAGCAAGAGAAAAAGTAAGATATTTGCTTTCTGAAGCTGCTGCCGACTTTGCTTTTTTTTTATTACCCGGGCTGTTTTCCATATCCTAAAGCCTTTTTTAAGCCTGTATTGATTCAAAAACAGATTCAACCATTTCACCTGCAGTAGGATGATTTACAGGATTAAACTGGCATATCCCCCATTTGATATTTACACAGGTTTCTGAGTTTTCTGATAAAAATTTATGTTTGTTTAAAATATTATTAATTCTTTGTGCAAAAAGTTCTCCTCCTTTTGCAGGCGTATCAGGAAGAACTACTGCAAAGCTGTTATCGTATCTGCAGCAGAAATCACTATTTCTTGAATATGACAGAAGAATGGAGCTAATAATGGATACAAGTTTTTCACCTGAAAGGTATCCAAGCTGCTCCTTTATTCCGTGAAAATCTTTTATTTCACCTATACATATAGTAAGTCCGGATTTGTATCTTCTTGATCTTGACATTTCTTTGGGTAAAATTTCAAAAAACCATCTTTTGTTGTAAAGTCCTGTCAGGCCATCTCTCATGGGCAGCTCATGAAGTCTGTTTTTTGTTTGTTTCAGTTCCTGCTTCAGTTTAACTTTTTCTTTTGTTTCTTTAATTATTTTTTCAACTGAAGATCTTTTTATCCCGGACTTAAGAAGGTAACCAGGGCGATTATCAATATATATACCTGTGTTTTTAGTTTTTTCCGGTCTTGATGTAAGGATTATGGTTTCAGGATAAGCTTTTGATCTTAAATTTGCAAATATATAATCGTATGTATATGTTTTTATTTTTTCTTCGGTCAGTATAAGATCAAAACATTTTTCAGAAAGTTTTTTAAGTCCTGCCTGAAATGATTCCACACAATCTGCTTCAGTATGGCCGATATTTTTTAATACTTTCTTCAGTTTTTTAGAAACAGTTTTTTCAGGTGTAATTATAAGGATATTAAATGTCTCATTACTGCAGTATCTGTTTTTTTCTTCATAAATATCGCTGCTTAGTTTAAGGCTTTGAATTTTTTTTATACTTTCGGTTATACGGGAACCTGAATCAATTATTCTTTCAGCTTTTTTTGCTGCAGAAGGGTTGTCTTTTGTTTCACTTTTTAAAAATTCTGCATTGCATAAAAGTGTGGTAAGGGGCTGATTAAGTTCTTTTGTGATTTTATCTGTTATTTCAAGCAGGGTTTGTTCCTTTTCCCTGTTTATTTTTAAAAGATCATTATTTCTGCGGTTTTGACTTTCGCTTTTTTTATGAAGGATGTTTAGAGTTTTTAATCCGAAATCTATTCTGGCTGGTAATTTTTTTTCAAGATCACTGTAGGTTATGTAGTCAAGAAGAAGATTTTTGTTTAAAGGGTTACAACGGTTTTCCTCTTTTTGAATTATCAGGATAATAAATACCTGATTTTCTTTGGAAGGTGAGTTTATGAATTCTTCAAAATCTTCATCCAGAAGGTGTTCTTCAACTACAGCAAAAAGACTTTTTGTGTTGTTTAAAAAAGAAAAGGTTTCTGTTTTTCGTGTGGTGATCTGCCTGTTTTCAGAAGCCCGGAAAAAAATCTCAAGCACAGCAGGGTCTTGTATAAAGTAAAAAATCTTATTTGGCATACAGTCCTGTTCCAGCTTTTTAATATTTTACAAAAAATAGGATATGAAAAAAAGCTTTTTTAAAAAATATCAAAAAATTCAAGGTGTTGAAGGTTGTTTTGTTTAGACAAAACACTACATAACCTTATAAATTTTGCTTTTATAATTTGTAAAAGTTTAAAATAATTTAGCCAAGAATATACTATAATAAACTTTGTGGCAAGATTCTAAATTGTGTATCATAAAAATCAGTTCAAATTTAGGTGTTTATAAACCTGCTGCATTGGCCGGGAGAGGCAACAGAGCAAAAAGACTGTCTTGCATTATTACTTCCGATTATTGCTATCATATCTCCGGGTTTAAGAACGAAATCAGTTTCAGGATTTGATGTAAGATTACCGTTTCTTACTACACCTACAATAGATGCTCCTGTATGTTCTCTTATTCCGGTTTCTCCTATTGATTTTTCTGCCAGAGGACTGCTGCTGCTCAGGCTGAACCATTCCAGATCAAAACTGCTTTCTGCATTGCTCATCTGGGTAAGCATTCTGTATTCACTTGTATCATCAAACCAGTCAGAATAAAGTTCCTGCCTAACAGTATTTGTACACTTCTGTATTTCAGATGGAGGGATTTTAAAATAAAGCAGAGATTGTCTTGTCATTTCAAGGCTTGCTTCAAATTCTGGATATACAACCTCTGAAACTCCAAGCTCTTTAAACAGATTCAGGTACTCCCTTGAAGATGTTCGTGCAATTATCTTTATATCGGGATTAAGAAATGAAGCTGTTTTTATAATTGATACAGATGTAACTATGTCCGGTATTGTAAGTATCAGCATGGAAGCTTCTTTTATATCAGCGGCATTAAGGATTGTCTCCTGGCTTGAATCGCCGAATAAGACAGCTAATTGGTCTTTTTTTGCCTGCTCAAATTTTCTGTAGTCAAGCTCAATTGAAATCGATCTCAGATCAAGTCGCTTAAGCATTTTGGCAATTCTTGAGCCTACACGACCACCGCCTGCAACAATAATATGGTTTGAAAGACCGTCTTCAGGTATATTTGAGGATTCGAGATTCTCTTTTTTGAAAAATTTTCTTTTGACTGAATAAAACCTTGCTGTCTGACCTGATATAACCGGAGTTAAAGCCATTGTAACAATAGCTGCAGTAAGAACAAGAGAGTAGAGCTCCTGGCTGATTGAATCTGTTGAAACTCCAAGTCTTGCAAGAACAAAAGCAAATTCTCCTATCTGAAACATTCCAAGTCCTACTGCAAGAGGGATAACATTCTTGTATTTAAAAAGCCTTGAAACAGCTGCAAAAATTATCCCTTTTCCTAAAGCTGCAACTAAAATAAGGATGAGAACTTTATCTATATTTGTGAGCATGAATGAAGGGTTGAAAAGCATACCAACAGATGTAAAAAATAATAATCCAAAAAGATCTCTGAGTGGAATTATATCGCTTAGGGCCTGATGTCCGTATTCTGACTCACTGAGAACCATACCTGATACAAAAGCTCCGAATGCAAAGGAAAGTCCTGCTGTATGTGTGAAGTATCCTATCCCAAGTCCTATTGCTGTAATTGCAAGAAGAAAAAGCTCCCTTGATTCAAGTTTTGCTATGTGTGCCATAAGAGGCGGCAGAAGTCTTGTGCCGAGAATTATCATTCCTGCTATAAATGCGGCGGCTTTTAATGCGGCAAGACCAAGCGCACTTAATCCTAATGAGGGGTTATTAAGCTGGGGTAAAATTATCATCATAGGGACCACTGCAAGATCCTGAACAATAAGCATCCCTATCATTACCTTGCTTGAAAGAGTTCCAAGCCATCCCTGGTTCATCAGTGTTTTAAGTATTATCATTGTGCTGGATAAAGAGATGATTGATCCAAGCCATAAAGATTCTTTAAAACTGAGATTAAGGAGTTGTCCTATTCCGAGTCCGAGAAAAATGGTCAGTATTATCTGAATAGGTGTACCTATAAGGGCAATATACTTAACAGGTCTTAAATCTTTAAGGGAAAATTCCAGACCTAGTGCAAAAAGCAAAAGAGCAATTCCGATTTCAGCAAGAAGTTCAATTTCATGCATGCTTGAAACAGTATATCCTGAAGTGTGAGGACCTACAATAATACCTGCGAGAATATATCCCAGAATAAGAGGCTGTCCCATCCTTTTCATAATAAGGCCGAAGAAAAATGATGTAACAATAAGAATTATTATGTCTGCAGCTATTCCCATAGATTATTATCCCTGATTTAATAAAAATTCTAAAATTACTTTATAGAAACAGTTTG
>JBNJDM010000140.1:0-4397 GCA_051744925.1 Thermodesulfobacteriota bacterium
GCTTTATGAACAGGGATATGTAAAACAGTATTCCCTTGATGAAAAAATTACTGAAAGAGCCTGGTACGATGCCATAAGAATGATGATAAAATCAGGCGGATGGACCAATGAATGGCCTCAGATGGCAAGAGACAAGGTTTCTGAAGAAAAAAGAAATGAGCTGAAAAAGCTGTCTGCTTCTTCAGCCGAAGTTGTAATAATAGAGCATGTCGGTCTTGCTCCTGAAAAAAAAGAGATGAATCTTGTCCTGAAGGCAAATGCAAATACCAGATCCCTTTATCTTTATCCGATTCTTACAGGAAGTCCTCAGGAAAAAAATGACCAGAGGGCCTGGTTTTTCCTTCTTTATTCAGACAAAGGTGTGATGGACATAGTAAATAATTATTCTTCAGGAGGTCTTTCAGGGGTTGCAACAGGACTTTCAAGAAAAACAATAAGTATAGGGCCTCTATGGGATGTTGCCGAAAAGACAGGTCTGATAGGAGCAATAGGCTCAACAGGCATAAGAGTTACTGTTCCGTATTATGCTCCTGTGAGAAGCAATATCGGAAAAACAGAAATAATTACAGACGGTAAAATAAAATATCTTTTGCAAAGTGAGGATATAGGACGTCTTGCAATTCAGGAGCAGCTTCTTAATGCAGGAAATGATCTTAATACTGCACTTGCAAGAGCTTCAATGAAAAATATTCTTGCATATCAGGCAGGATCTCAGCTTGGGGGGCTGGCCGCTCTGGGAGGCAAAATAGCAGCAACAGCAACAAGTGCATGTGAAACCAGAAACTGGCTTACTCTGCCTGAGCAGATAAGAATAAACAGGATTAGTTTAAATCCTGGAAATCATAATGTTAAAATTATTACAAAAAATAAATCCGGTGCAGTAATTTCCCGGGAAGAAAAAGAGTTTAACCTGAAACCGGGTGAAGTTAAAATATGGGCAAAAAGAACCATTGCCGAATAAAAGGAGGCTTTATAATGAGGACAGGACTTAGAAGTATACTGATTGTTATGTTTACTGTTTTAGTTTTTACAGGCTGTATGGGTGGACCAAAAGTTTCAAGGGTAGACAGCGATACACAAACAGATCTTTCTGACAAGTGGAATGATACAGACTCAAGGCTTGTTGCAGAAGAGATGGTAACAGATATGTTAACTTTTCCATGGATTTCAAAGTTTAAGCAGAAAAATTCCGGAGAAAATCCAACAGTTATTATTCAGGGTATAAGAAACAAGTCCCATGAACATATAGCTATTGATACGTTTATGAATGATATCAAAAGAGCGGGAATAAGATCGGGCAAGGTTGAATTTGTTGTTGGCGGCTCAGAAAGAACGGATATCCGTGAAGAAAGAAAAGAGCAGGATATCTATGCAAGTGATGAAAGCAGGGCAGAAATGGGACAGGAAGAAGGAGCAGATTTTGCACTTTCAGGGTCCGTAAATTCAATAGTTGATCAGGTTGGCGGAACAAAAGTTGTGTTTTATCAGGTAGATTTAAAACTTACTGATATGACGAGAAATATGGAAGTATGGAATGGCCAGAAAAAAATAAAGAAAGTTATGGAAAGAAGTAAGTTTTCAGTCTTTTAAAAAGGAGTTGAAATGAATAAAATAAAAATAGTTTTTATTTGCATATTTGTTCTTATGCTTGCCGGATGTGTTTCTTCGGTCTCAGATAACGGCTCACAAGGCCCTGAAAATCCTGAAGAGATTCCTTCATGGGTATACTCGCCGCCGTCATCCCAGGGATATGTTTACGGAGTAGGCATGGCTTCAATCTATGCTTCATCTGGTGAAGCTCTTACAAGAGCAAAGGAAAATGCAAGACTTGAACTTGTAAAACAGCTCAGAGTAAAGGTTTCCGGAGAGACGGAAGCAAGTGTGAAAAGAGAGATCAGTGGCGGAAAAAGTGAAATAACAAGATCAGTTTTTAATTATGCAAAAAGCTCTGTTGAAGAGACTGAACTGCCAGGAATCAAAATTATTGAAACAGCTGTAGCAAAAAAAGATAAACAGGCTTATGCACTTGCAGAGCTAAATATGTCTATGGCTGAACTCGATATGACAGATCAGCTTGAATCTTATGACAGACAAATTCAAAGAATAATCGAATCGCCAAAGCCTGATTCTAAAATAAGAAATATCCAAAGACTTTTGCCGGTTTTGAATCTTATTGAAAAAAGAAGAAAGCTTGTCTCGGATATAAGGCTTGTAAGCAATATGTCGGATGCAGAATACGAAACAAAACAGCATACTGAAGTAAGAAGAAAAATTGCTGATCTTCTCGACAGTCTTGTAATTGTTTTAAAGCCTGATTCTTCAGGGGAAAAGATTTCCTCAGGTATCAGAAAAGCTCTTTCAGACCAGGGTATAAGAGTAAGGATGAGCGGAAAAGGCGATCTTTATATGAATTTTTCCGCATCATTAAACACAGTATATAAAGACGGTGTTTTTTTTACATTTGCCACAGGACGCGCCAGTGTTATGGAAGAAAACAAAGATATAATAAGCGAGTTTTCTTCCAGAGTTAAAGCAGGTTCAAGTGATTCAGAACTTTCTTCAAAAAGAGCTGTTGAAAAACTTGCTTCAGAGCTTGGCCGCTCCATAGCAAAAGGTCTTTTTGAGTCTGCTTAGAGCCTAAATTGAATTTAGATATGCCGATTATTTAAACCTGTTCAGGCTTTTACAGAATATGCCTGAGCAGGTTTAATCCTGCAAATTTACTCAATCCCATAAATCCGGAGGTTTTGATAATTTAGTGATTGGCCGAAAACTAGAATTTTTTGTTCAGTTACGGCAGATGAAAAATTTAACCGCAGGAATACTGAAGTATTTTGAGGATTAAATTTTGATTCTAACGCAGAACTGTGCAAAAAAGGCAGTTTTCGTTCAGCAACTAATTTAAAATTTCTCCGGTTCATCAAATAAATCCGGACTCAGTCCGGATTTTCAGGGGGAAAAATGAAAAACTCCACTTTATTAATGTCTGTTTTGTTAGCTTTATCTATTGCTGCATCAGGTTTTGCAAGTGATGATTTTCAATCATGGGTTAAACAGCAGCAAAAAGATTATACAAGCTTTCTTGAAGAAAGGGACAAAGAGTTTCATTCTTTTTTAAAGCAAAAATGGAAAGATTTTGATGTTGATAAAGGCCAGGAAGAAGATACAGCTCCAAAACCTGTACAAGCTCCGGTAGCTGATAAAAAAGAGCCTGAAAAACAAAATCCTGTACAATCTGATATTGTAACAAAAGTAGAAAAAGAAAAGCCTGAAAAAGATTATATTCCGGATGTAAAAAAAAAAGAGCCGAAAAAAAAGTTTAAGCTTAATTTTTACGGAAGTGTATATGAACTGCCATATATTGAAGAGCTTAATAGTTTAGGACGGGTAAATGCTGATAAAGATTCAATAGCAGATTTTTTTGCTGATTTTGCTTCAGTAGATACTAAACCTTTAATAAATTCATTTAAATACCATAAATCTGAAAAAAATTTAAACGACTGGGCCTATTTTCTTCTTGTAAAGGAGTATGCGGATAAAACTTTAAAAGATGAAAATGCAGCATCTCTTTTAACCTGGGCACTTATGCTTAAATCAGGCTATGATGTAAGAGCTGGTTACAGCAGCAATAAGATCAGACTTCTTTTTGCTTCTGAATCAAGGCTTTATTCCATACCTTTTTTTACTCTTGATTCAAAAAAGTATTATCTTTTTAATGATGATTCTAAGTCAGTCAAATCCTATGATGCAAAATATGAAGGAGCAGACAAAAAGCTTAAAGCATTTTTTACTTCAAGGCCTTCATTTTTCACAGGAAAGGCAGGAACAAAAAAACTTGAGTTTGAGCATAACAACAAAAAATACAGTATCACAGCCTATTATGATCCGTATTTAATATCTTTTATGCAGACCCTTCCCCAGTTTTCCCTGGAAAAATATTTTATGGGAAATCCTGATGATCTAATTTCGTATTATCTGGCAAATGAGCTCAAAGATAAAATGAAGGGTTTTTCAAACACTGAAAAAGTAAATTTTCTATTAAGTTTTGTTCAGAAAGCTTTTCCATATAAAACAGATGATGAACAGTTTAATTATGAAAAGTATTTTTATCCTGAGGAAATGATTTATTATCCCTACTCAGATTGTGAAGACAGGTCTGCTTTTCTTGCTGCTCTTGTAAAAAAGACAACCGGGTTTGATGTTGCAGTTCTTGATTATCCCGGCCATGTCGCTGTAGCTGTTAATATACCGGAAAGCAAAGCAAAGGGTGATTACATCAGAATAGAAGGAAAAAGATATCATATAGCTGATCCTACTTATATAAATGCTGAAGCCGGAATGCTTATGCCTGAGTATAAAAACAAAAAGCCTGATATTTTTTTATTTTGATATAAAAT
>JBNJDM010000141.1:0-4329 GCA_051744925.1 Thermodesulfobacteriota bacterium
CCGGCAGGTTCAGGTTAAAATATATACAAACTCAGCAATTATTATGATAGTCTTTTTGACCTTAACAAAAAATTGAAATTTAAATAAATATAAGAGGCTTTAAAAATGACAGAAACCGGTTACAGAGAAATACCTTACAATTACACATCAGCCGATGATGAACAGATAATTTCAAGAATTCTCGGCCCGGATATCTGGCTAAAGCTTGAAAATCTCAGGCAGCAGAGAGTAACAGGCAGATCAGCCAGGCTTTTAATGAGATTCATTGGTGATCTTTTTATGCTTAAAAGAAACCCTTTTGTTTTTCAGGAACTTATTGATTCTCCAAAAAGACGTAAAGCTTTTTTTAAAAAAAGCTCGGAAGAGCTTAATGTTATAGAATCAGCTGCGCTTAATAATGAAGTAATACCTGTTGTAAAAAAATGCAGGAAAACACTGGTTGATCTAAAAAAAGAACTATCATGCATAAAAAAACGGAGAAAACAGATAACCAAAGCTCTTTCAGAAATTACAGGTAAAGAGAATATATATTTTGATCCTTTCACATTAAACAGCCACGCCACAGACGCCACTGACTGGAGAATGTGTCTTCCTGCAGCTGTAGTAAGGCCATATCATGAAGATCAGGTGCCTAAAATATTAAAGGCGGCTGAAGATCTTAATATGAACGTAATACCAAGAGGTGCGGGAACAGGTCTTACAGGGGGAGCAGTTCCTCTGAGAGAAAACTGCATAATGATAAATACTGAAAAGCTTGGTAAAATTCACGGAATAGAAAAAAAAGTTTTTACAAACGATTCAGGCGAAACAAAGCAGATGAATGTTTTAAAGCTTGAAGCCGGTGTAGTAACAGACAAGGCAATGAAATATGCCCAGGCAAACAATCTTGTTTTTGCTACAGATCCTACAAGTTCTTGGGCATGCACCATCGGCGGAAATATAAGTGAAAATGCAGGCGGCAAAAAAGCTGTTTTATGGGGCACATGCATAGACAATTTAATAGACTTTAAAGTCGCTATGCCCGGAGGTTCATCCAAGCTTGTTGAAAGAACCGACCATAAAATACGAAAAATAATGCCTGATGATACTGTTACATTTAAAATAACAGATCTTGACACAAAAGAGTCTGAAGAGATCACTCTTAAAGGGACTGAAATCAGAAAACCTGGTCTGTGGAAAGATATTACAAATAAAACTTTAAAAGGTGTTCCAGGAATTCAGAAAGAAGGATGCGACGGAATTATAACCTCTGCTTCATTTATACTGTATGAGGATTATGAATTTTCCACAACATGCTGCCTTGAGTTTTTCGGTGAGAGCATGGATGAAGCAAGTAAGGTTATATCAGAGCTGACAAAGCTTTTTGAGGACAGAAGCAAAGAAACTTTAATGGCTCTGGAACACTTTGATGACGAATATATCAAAGCAATAAACTACAAAGTAAAGGCACCTAAAAGTGAGATTCCAAAAGCAGTTCTTTTAATAGATATTGTAGGAAACACAAAAGAAGAACTTGAAAAAGGTAAAGATAAACTCTCTGGTCTTTTACAAAACTATGAAAACACTGAAATCTTTTTTGCTGCAGATAAAGCAGAAGCAGACAAATTCTGGGGAGACAGAAAAAAGTTCGGAGCAATCGCTGCAAGAACAAATGCTTTTAAATTAAATGAGGATATTGTTCTTCCGATTTCTGCTCTTGCAGACTTTGCCGGTTATGTAGATGATTACAACAGAAAAGAAAACAAGTTTAATCAGCTGCAGGTTATTCATACGCTTACTGATTATATAAAAAATATTCATACTGCCATGGAAAACAGGGAATGGAGAAACTCAAAATTCCCTGAACTGGAAAAAATTAGCAGTGAAGCTGTTTCAGCCATTAAAAATACTGATCATGAAAATATTGAAAATGAAAAGATTTTATCCGAATTCATGTCTAAACTCCTTAACCTTTTTACAGGTGACAAGGAGATCCAGGATTCAATAGAAAAAGTTAAAAAAGAAACAAGGGATAAAAGGATTATAATTGCTACACATATGCATGCGGGAGACGGTAATAATCATGTAAATATTCCTGTTTTCTCAAACGATGTTGAAATGATGGCAAGGGCGCATAAAACAGCTGATGACATAATGGAAAAAACAGTTTCCCTTGGCGGAGTTGTAAGCGGTGAACACGGTATCGGAATTACCAAGATCAAGCATATGGACAAAGAAGAAATACAAAGGCTTGATCAGTACCGTAAAACAATAGATCCTGGAGGAATTATGAATCCGGGAAAACTATCTGACCGTGAAATACACAAACATGTATTTACACCTTCGTTTAACCTTCTGGGGCTTGAAGCTGCAATTTTACAGTACGGTTCATTAAAATCACTTGCTGAGGAGATTTCAAGCTGTGTTAGATGCTGTAAATGCAAGCCTGACTGCTGTGTTTTTTATCCGCAAAAAAATATGTTTTATCACCCCAGAAATAAAAATCTTGCTATAGCAGCAATTATTGAATCAATTTTATATGACGCTCAGAGAACCCATACAGGATCTAAATTCAAAGTACTTAAAAATCTTGAAGAGATTGCAGATCACTGCACAATTTGTCACAAATGTCAGCCCCCCTGTCCTGTAAATATTGATACAGGCGAGGTTTCAATACTTGAAAGAGAAATCCTTACTTCTTTAAAATATAAGCATACTCCTGCAGGCACAAAAGCAGTTCTTTATTTTCTAAAATCGAGAAACCAGATATTTAATTCAGCTTTTAAAAAAGGATTTCTTGTGCCTGGTATAAAAGCACAAAACCTTGCTAAAAAGGGACTTTCCTATGTAACAGGGAAAATGCCGGTTAAAATCAAAAAGTTTGAATTCAATCCTTTGGAAAATGAATTTGTAAAAAACAGAAAAACATATCAGATGCTTCAGTCTGAAGCTTCTGTACCCTCAAAAGAGTCTATGCGTAACTTTCTGCCACACTGCCAGGAAAATCAGGCTATCATTTGCGAACCTTCACAATCTGCTGAAAAAACGGTATTCTATTTTCCCGGATGCGGATCAGAGCGTTTATTTGGAACTGTTTCCATGGCTGCATTGTATATTCTTCTTGAATCAGGAAACAGGGTTGTTCTACCGCCGCCCAATCTCTGCTGCGGATTCCCGGCAAATGTTAATGCAAAAACACTCGATTTCAATGCTATAAGTCTAAGAAATACAATTATATTCAACCAGATGAATGAAATGCTCAGATACCTCAAGTTCGATGCATGTGCGGTCAGCTGCGGAACATGTATGGAAGCATTGAGAAAAACAGAGGCTGAAAAAATATTCAATGCAGATCTCATTGACGTTAATGAATATGTAATCGGCTCCGGAATGGTTAATTCTGAATTTGCAAAAGGGATCTATCACAGACCATGCCATGACTCCATGGACGGTAAAGGACTTAATTTTATTTCAGATCTTTCTGAAAAAGAAATAAAATCTACAGAATCGTGCTGCTCAGAAGCTGGTACAATGTCTATAAGCAGGCCTGATATTACCAATGCAATGCTTGCAAGAAAAAAGTCTGATCTTGATCTGTTAAAAAAAGATTTCAGACAAGATGAAAAGCTTCTTGTTTATACAAACTGCCCTTCATGCCTTCAGGGATTATCAAGAAACAAAGATTCAGGTTTTGAACCTGTTCACCTTGCTGAGGCGATTGCTGAAAGCATGGGGGGAAAAAACTGGAAGGAAAAACTTAAACAATTGACCAAAGAATCTGAAATAGTCAATTTTTAGTATTTTATTGACAGACATATAATATAACCCTAAAGTTAAAAATGCGGTCCTGATTTATGGATCGCATTTTTTGTTATTTATTATAACAGGAGCATAGTTTCATTATGCGCAAATATTTTAAAAATTTTCTGCTGATTCTTGTATGTATTAATTTTGTATTTATGTATACAGGATGCACCCAAAAAGAGAACCAGACTGAATTTACATACTCTGGAAAACTTGCAAGCGGAGAAAGAGTTTATCTTAAATTTTATCTTTATTTTAACAATTTGAGCTCCAAAAATAGTGCTTTAAAAAGAAAAAGCAGTTATAACCATGCCTTAAACCTGATGTTTTCTTCTTACAGCAAAAGTCAGCTCAGCAAACCAAGGCTTAAAAATATTGTAAAAAAAGCAGGAAACAGGGTTTTTAATAAAGCTGTTACTGCATCAGAAATTATTTCAATAAAATATATTTAATGAGAAAAATTATGCCGTCTGATAAAAAAGAGATAAAACAAAGAAAAGAAGCTTTTGAAGCTCTTCCCAAAACAATAAGGGAAAGACTTACCGA
>JBNJDM010000142.1:0-4308 GCA_051744925.1 Thermodesulfobacteriota bacterium
CCGCCTGATTTTATCATCATTCTTATGGCATCGTACCAGGCTCTTTCAGTAATTTTTTCATCAAGGGAATACTGTTTTACATATCCCTGTTCATAAAGCTTTGCAGCATTCTGATAACTTATCCTGGCATTATCATAGTCTTTATTCATTTCATAAATAACACCTGAAAGATATCTTGCATGTGCATCTTCCCTGAACTTCAACCAGTCCTGGTCAATCCAGCTTCCCTGAAATTTTTTGAAAATATTTAAAAGCTTTACAAAAGTCTGCTTTTTCTTGTCTTCAACCTCTTTATAATTTCCTTTTTCAACTTCATACGACTTAAGCTTGTAATCAAGTCTTCGAAGTTCTACTACTGCATCTTCAAAAGAAGCTTTATCCTGTTTTACTTTTGCCATATCAATGTAGTTTAATGCCTTGAAATAATTTATATATATTTTTTCAAAGTCGTTTCCGGGATAAGCACTTTGTCTGGGGTTTAAAAGCATGGAGCTTAAAACATCGCCAGCTCTTTTAGTATAAAGATCTTCAGCAATTTTTTCTGCTGTTTCAAATTTAAAATTGCTCTCGCTGTATTCGCCTGAAAGCCTCTTAAGGGATCCAAGTTCCAGATAATACAAAAGCCTGTCGTCTCCGTCGGGTTTAAGAGCTTTTTTCATCTCCTGCTCTGCAACCTGATACTCACCTTTTTTTATATTATCTATAGATTTTTTTACTCCCTGACCATATGTAGCACATCCGGAAACAATAAAAGCCAAAAAAACCGATAAAAGAACAAACTTTATATTTGAATTATTCCACTTTTGCAGCATCTTTTAAAAATCTCCGTAATTAATCAGAAGTGTATTTAGGCATTCTGTTTCTTACTTTCTCGACATAATGTCTTGTCTCTTCATAAGGAAGATTCTTTTTCAGAAACTGAAATACCTCTTCAGAATTCATTGAATTAATTTTTGCAAAACCCTTTTTTTTCCATTCACTTCTGTTTTGAAAAGAAGATCTCGAATATTTACCTGCAAAAGTATTTAAAAGGTTTCCCACACCTGTATTGTATGATGCAACAGCACACCATAATCTCGATTTATGGTCCTTTATTTCATCAAGGTATCTGTTAAAAAGGATATAAAAATATGCAGATCCCAATTCTACATTATTTTCAGGCTTGTATAAAAAACTGTCTGTAGGAGCCATGTCTTTTCCATGAACAAACCTGTATGCATCTCTGCCGCCACTTACAGGTACAAGCTGCATCAGGCCGAAGGCAGGAATAGGAGATTTTGCAGTCGGATTGAATGCACTTTCTGTCTCCATAACAGCAAAAACAAGTTCAGGTGAAAGGGATCTTTTTTCAGAATGCTTTAAAACAAGATTTCTATATTTTTTTACTCTTTTTAGAAGATGATCAGGCACAAGGGGAAAAGAAACACTTACTGCAACACGTTCTATGCCATCATCGCCTTTGGTCTTTTTTATTTCGGTTTTTTTATCTTTTATTAAATCTTTTGCAAACTGCTCAGAGTTTTTTTCAGTTACTGTATTGCCTTGTTTGTTTTTCACCTGATCTTTGAGTAAAGGATCTGAGGTCTTATCATCCTTTATATCGTCAGGCTTTTTTGAAATCTCTATTATTGATCTTTTATCAGGTTTTGCAGTTACAGTTTTTTCAACAGCTTTTTTTATTTTATCTGCAAGCTTTTTTTTATCTTCTGCTTCTTCAGGGGTTACAGCTATTTCAACTGTGGCGCTGCCTTTTTCAAAATCTATAATATTTCTTTCCTTCATGCTGTCTCTGTACTGAACCCATACTTTTTTATCAGGCATAACAGCATTTTTTTCACCCCAGACCTGTGAAATTTTTTTCTTATAATTTTTAAAAGACTCTTTAAGTTCTTTTTTATATTTTTCAAAATCCCCTTCTACAGCATCTTTGTAACCTTTAAATTCCTGGTCCTGCTTTTTTTTAAATTCTTCAAAGCTTGTTTGTGCGGATATAATAAGAGGAGAAAAAAATATAAAAAAGAGGCTTATTATCAATGTTTTCTTCATTGGTTAAACGCCTCCCTGATAAATTTATTTAGTTGCTGTACTGAAAATATTCCGGTTTTGTCTGATTAGTACAAAAACCCCGGTAAACCGGGGTTTTAATTTTAACTACATATTTTCAACTTCTTCATCAAGCTCCTGACCTGCTTTATAGGCTTTGAATTCTTCATAAAGAACGCTTTCATCCTGAGGATCAAGATTTGCACCTACTCCGCTTTCATCTACAATATCTTTGAATATCTTTTTTGTAAGATTGGGATCAAGAGCTACCATTACACACCACTGCTTTTTGCCGTCGATGTCGATAAGATCCATTTTTATAGCTCTTGCACCTTTAAGATGCTGCTGTGCAACCTGCTTTGAAACACTTTCAAAAACTCCGCCTGCTGCAACTCCGTCCTTGGTTTTAACCTTTCTCTGGTAAGTCTTGTCCATTGCTTTTACCTTAACTTCAATCTGCTTTGCTATTGAAGCTCTGCCAAGAGCAATAGCCTCTGCCTTGTCAAGACTCATGTCACCCGTATAAATAACACATTCAGTAGCAGCAAGACCGCCTTCAATAGTAGGATTTAAAACCCACTCAGGAAGGTCGATATTCGATTTTTCAGGCTGTTTTTCAGGGCCGCATCCGGTGAGAAAAAACATTCCTGTCATAAGAACAACCATTAAAACAATAGCTTTTTTCATCTTCATTCCTCCTTAAATTAATTTATTTTTCAGTCTGAGTCCGCAAAAAAAGGTTTAGCCGGAGCCCCCTGCAGGAACCATCCAGACTTTTACTCTGTCTTCCCTGTCGAGATAAAAACCTCTCAAAGACGGGAAAACTGTTGTGTTAACAGAACTTTTAATAATCTGATCAAAAAGCGAAGAATATGTTGACCTTTTAATCAGCTCAAAGACTTCTATACCGAGTTCTTTATTCATTGCCATATTGGTTACAGCTTTTTCAGCAGCACTTTCTATCTGTGAGGACAAAAGGTTGGCTGCTGTTTTTCCGCTTTCACCGACAGCACCTTTTTTTATATCACCGTCAATCCATGCATTGTCAGCCTCAAAAGAGGGAAGATCAGGAGATACAAGCCTTAAAAACATTGTCTCACCGACAAACCTTACTTCTTTAACATATAACTTTATTTTATCAGTATTTCCAAGCATTTTATGACTAAAATTGTTTTTTCTTATCCTGATCATGCCTGTACCGCTTCTTAATCTGTTTATCTCTTCTGTACCCTTAACATCTATTCCATGTGAATATTTCAAAAGTATAAGTCCGTTTTCAACAGCAATCTCATACTGCCTCTGGGGAGAAGTTGCTCTGTAGCTTACCCCGAGAATACCGCCTGTATCACCTGATGATGGTGAACAAATCCAGAAAGGTTTGCACTCATACGGGGAAAAATCTGAAATTTCTTTTATTTTTTTCCCGGCTGATGAATTACCGTAAACTGCTCTAGCAATTATATAATCACTTGATTTTAAAATATCGGGAATACTGAATAGTTTTCCTCCTATTTGAGCCTTGTTTTTTTCTCCTTTAAGAAGTTTTTTATAATTTTCATCATTTTCATGGGGAGTAATATCAAAATAATCTAAAAGTCCGTTTAGAGCATATTTGCGGGCATGATATTCAGGATTTCCTGAAACTGAAATCGTTCTGGCCATACCCAATGAACCTATTGTATCACCGGGAGACGGAGAAAAAAACCACTGGGGAAGTAATGCACTGTCACGGAGACGTTCAAATCGTAAATTACAATAAATATCATTATCTGATTTACTGTTTGTTTCCAGAACAGAACAGGAAGTAAAAAGTATAAAAAAAAGCAGCAGTACTATTAAATCTTTAATCATACACTAGTCCGTTGAAAGCTGATTATTAGAGCTGTTAGATTCAAATTAAAACAATATCAAAAAAAAAGCAATATAACTAATGCCTGAATTAAAATTTAATTTCTTACTTTTAAATTAATCCTGCAAAGACAATTCCTTAATAATAAAATTTACAACATCTTCTGGTCTGTTTTCCCCTGAATCAACTGAAATATCAGCCCATTTTTCATAAAGCGGCAGTCTTTGCGAGTAAATATCAAGAACAGATTCTCCTTTTTTATGAACAACACCTCTCTGATTGAGATTTTTAAGGCGCTTTTCTACATGTTCAGGAGAAATTTTAAGCCATACAACAATACCGTTTTTTTTAAGATTTTCCATGGCTTTTACACTGTATACAACGCTGCCTCCTGTTGCAATAACACACGAAGCAGC
>JBNJDM010000143.1:0-4286 GCA_051744925.1 Thermodesulfobacteriota bacterium
AGGAGGCAGCAGTCTTTGGTTCTGCAGTACTTGCCAAAAAAGAACTTATAAATTATCAGAAAAAACGCGTTGAAAAGCTAAGAGAAAAAATTGAAATGACAAAGGCTGATAAAAGCTTTGACAAACTTAACTTAGAATTTGAAGAATCTGATACTGAAAAAGAGCTTGAAGCTGAAATTCCTGAATTTTGATTCAGCTAAAATTTCTCTAAAAAAAACAAATATATTTTAATCAAGCCTTTTCTGCAAGATAATCTCCAAGACCTTTATATACTGAAAAAACCATAATAATCAAAACTATTGCAAATGGAAAACCTGTAACAACAGCCGCTGTTTTAAGCGCAAGAAGACCTCCGCCAAGGAGAAGTACAGCCGCTGCAAGACCTTCCAGTACTGCCCAGAAAACCCTCTGTAGTTTCGGGGGTTCAGGATCTCCTCCTGCAGAAATTATATCTATTACAAGTGATGCAGAATCAGATGAGGTAATAAAAAATGTCATAACTACAATTACTGCAAGAAGTGATGCAAACTGTGAAAAAGGGAAATTTTCAAGAAAAACAAATAAAGATACAGGAACACTTTGTGTGACTGCTTCAGCAAGACCTGTATTTTTTATAATTTCATAAAAAAGTGCACTTTTTCCAAACACACTCAGCCATATAAAGGTTACAAAAACAGGGACAAGAAGAACTCCTGAAAGAAACTCTTTAATTGTTCTTCCATAGGATATTCTTGCAATAAACATCCCTACAAAAGGAGACCAGGCAATTCCCCAGCCCCAGTAAAAAATTGTAAGTTTGTGGCTTTCAGCACTTTTATAAGTCATATTAAAAGATAACGGTATAATCTCTTTTATATAATCTGCAAATCCCGTAAAAAATCCCTGAAGAATATATGCTGAAGGTCCTGTAAAAAAAATCAGCACCATAAGAATCCCAGCTACGCATATATTTATTTTACTTAAAAATTTTATACCTTTATCAAGACCTCTTATTACAGACCAGGTTGCAAAAGAGGTTATAAGAGCTATTAAAAAGACCTGGAAACCTGTATTGTCAGGAATTTCAAAAACATTTGCAATCCCTGCATTTATCTGCTGAACTCCCAGACCAAGAGATGTAGCTACACCGTAAAGAGTCGATACAACAGCGATTATGTCAATTAAGTTCCCCTGCCATCCGTAAATCCTGTCTTTAAGAAGGGGATAAAATATATTTCTTATGGAAAAAGTCTGCTTTCTGGAAAAACCGAAAAATGCGATTCCCAGACCTACAAGTGAAAAAATAGCCCAGGGATGAAGCCCCCAATGAAAAAATGTAAGAAGAAGAGATTTGTCTGCTGTGTTTGCCTGTGCAGGAGTTGCAAGAGGATTTGTAACATACATTGATGAATAGTGAACAAGCGGTTCGGCAACACCGTAGAATAAAATACCTATACCCATGCCTGCGCTGAAAAGCATAGAAAGCCACCCCGGTGTTGTAAATTCAGGAACAGCATCTTCTCCTCCAAGCCTTATTTTCCCAAACCTTGAAAACAAAAGATATAAACAAAAAATTACAGCCAGGTTAACAGCACCGATATAAACAAAATCCAGGTAGCTTGTGATAAAATTGTAAGCAGTAGAAAAAATATGTTCAGCAGTATCACCTGCGGCAAGTGTAAATATAATCCCTGCCAGTATTATCGAAAGCCCCCAGAAAAACACAACAGGATGAATATTAAAAAGATTGTTTTTTATCTCTTCTTTTTTTTCATTTATATTATAGCCCATTGAGCCTCCGCAGATTTAATTAAGGCAGAATAAAATTCCTTTATCATTACCGAAAAAGATTTTTTTACCTGATATAAGAGGAGATGAAAATATCGGAGAGCCGGAATTGAAACGCTCAGAAATTTCACCTGTATTTTTAATTACTTTTCTTACTCTCCCGTCAGCTCCTGCAAAATATAGATATTTTTCTAAAACAGCAGGAGAAGAAAAAATCTTTTCTTTTGTTTTTATTTTCCAGTTAATCTTACCGTTATCTTTATCAATAGAGTAAAAACAATTATCATAGCTGCCGACAAAAACATTTTCTTCTGAAACCGAAGTTGATGATAAAACAGCTCCGCCTGTTGAAAATTTCCAGATCAAATCCCCGCTTTTTCTGTCTAAACAATAGATATTTCCGTCATAGCTTCCTGCATAAATGCGCTCTTTTGTAACAGCAGGAGTTGAATAGACTCTCCCCCCGGTTTCAAAAGACCAGAGCTTTTTATTTTTTTGTGCATCAAGGGCATAAATATGATTATCACCTGATCCGAAATATATTTTTTCATTATAAAAAGCAGGTGAAGATCCGATTTCACCTTTTGTTTTAAAAGAATATATTTTTTCACCTGTTTCAGAACTTAGTATATACAAAGTTTTGTCATTGCTTCCGAAGTAGAGTTTTCCTGAAACTTCAATTGGCGATGAGGCAACAAAACCTTTTGTTTTAAATTTCCATTTCAGATTCCCTGTATCTTTATCAAGTGCATATAAATAATTGTCATTGGAGCCTATAAAGACTTTTTTACTGCTTATGCAAGGTGATGAAACAACTGCACCACCTGTTTCAAATTCCCATATATTTTTTCCTGAAAAAAGATTAAGAGCATAAACCTTTTTATCACTGCTTCCAAAATATACTTTACCCTCAGAGATTACAGGTGAAGAAACAATTGACCCATCAGTTTTAAAACTCCAGGCTGTATTATCAAGCTCAGCCGGAAACATTTCAAAACTTCCCCTTCTTTGTAAATCTCCCCTGAAAATTTCTGAATCATTTGCTTTAATCTTTTTTTCATCTTTTGAACATCCATGAAAAAAAGAGCCTGTAAAAAATAAAGCAGCAACAAAAATTATAAAATAATAAAATCTGTTAATCTTCATAACAAAGACTTCTTTTTTTAGTTTTTAAAAATATTTTAATTTGTGATTATATTTAACAACCCTAGCAAAAAAAATCAAAATCTACAACTTTCAGACTATTGTATATCCTTGTTGTATTTATCTGTTATAATAGTTTAATAACTCAGCCGGATAAAAACTCAGGTCCTGACAATTCAGGGTAAAAGATTTTGCAATTTTATATAATAACAGCCTTTAAATCCAGAGAAACCAAGTAATTTTCAAAAAAATTCAACTTTAAATAAGGAGACAGTTAAATGGATAATATTAAATACAAAGCACTTGTTGTTGAAAAAACAAAAGACAATGAATTTTCCAGATCGATTAAGGAACTTAACACAAAAGATCTTCCAGAAGGTGAAGTTCTTGTAAAAGTAAAATATTCTTCGCTTAATTTCAAAGATGCCCTTTCAGCTTCCGGAAACAAAGGGATTACAAGAGATTTCCCACATACTCCGGGAATAGATGCTGCAGGTATAGTTGAAAACTCAGAGTCTGATCATTTTTCAAAAGGAGACGAAGTTATAGTAACAAGTTATGACCTTGGAATGAATACTCCGGGCGGTTTTGGCGAGTACATAAGAGTTCCCTCAAACTGGGTGGTAAAACTTCCGGATAATCTCAGCCTTAAAGAAAGCATGGTTTACGGAACAGCCGGATTTACTGCAGCGTTATCTGTTTTAAAACTTACAGAACACAACATTACCCCGGAGATGGGCGAAATCGTCGTTACTGGTGCTTCAGGTGGTGTTGGAAGTATTGCTGTTTTAATTCTTTCCGGTGCAGGATTTTCTGTAACAGGTGTAAGCGGCCCTGATGATGAAAAAGACTATATTTTATCCCTTGGCGCTTCCAATTCACTTACTTCAGACGAATTTCTGGAAGATACAAAAAAGCCGCTTTTACAAACAAAATGGGCCGGAGCAATAGATACTGTGGGAGGAGAAGTTCTTGAAACTGCAATAAAATCAGTAAACCAGCATTCAATTGTAACCTGCTGCGGAAATGTTTTGTCTCCAAAGCTTAATTTAACTGTATTTCCTTTTATATTAAGAGGCATGACCCTTGCAGGAATAGATTCCCAAAATTGCCCTATGGATTACAGAATAAAGACATGGAAAATGCTTGCAAATGACTGGAAAATTCCAAAGTTATTTGAAATAACAAAAGAGATCGGTCTTAAAGATCTTGAAAAAGAAATAGATCTTATGCTTCAGGGCAAAGGAAAAGGAAGAAAGATTGTCTGTCATAAAAATTGATTCTTTTACAGACAGTTTAAGCTTTCATGGTATTCCGGTTTCCAGGATTAAGTAATTAGTGATTGGCCAAAAACTAGAATTTTTTGTTCAGCTACT
>JBNJDM010000144.1:0-4176 GCA_051744925.1 Thermodesulfobacteriota bacterium
GACTTCTAATCCGTAGGTCGGGAGTTCGAATCTTCCCTGGCGCACCACTAAACAGCGGGAATAACTCAGAGGTAGAGTGCAACCTTGCCAAGGTTGAAGTCGCGAGTTCGAATCTCGTTTCCCGCTCCATCTTTTTTTATTTTTTCAGATAATATTTCTCATTGTACATTTCTTGTAATTAATATCCATATTTTTTTATTAAAAATTAACCTGTTATATTTTTTCTATAATAAAGACTGTTGTATTATGGTTTAATTTATTCAGGTTCGACATGATTATGAATTCTTAATCGATTGGAACAGGTTTTTTTATTAACTAAAAGTAGTCAAGCTGTACCAATCGATAAAAGAAATTTACAGAAATTAATAAATTTTATCTGTAGCACCCGGTCCCGTCAAAGCAGTGAGTACAAAGTTTTTCCTTTGGAATACCGATTGCCTTTACAAGTTCTTCAAGAGGTTGATATTTTAAACTTGTAAGCCCCAGCCTTTTTCTTATGTATTCTGTCATAGCAAGGTTTTTATCTGATCCTGCTTTAGCGTATTCATCAAGATTTGAATCCTCTTTTTTTTCAAGAGCTTTTATCGCCTTTCTCCCTGCAAGATCGAGAGTAGAACGCGACTGGGAAAAATTTAAAAAATCACAAGGATATATAAGGGTAGGGCAGGCTACTCTCATGTGAACTTCCTGTGCACCGTAATCAAATAGCATCTGAACATTGTCCTGAAGTTGAGTTCCCCGAACAATGGAGTCTTCACAAAACAAAAGCTTTTTACCCTGAATAAGTTCTTTTACAGGAATCAGTTTCATTTTTGCAACAAGGTTTCTTACAGATTGAGTCTGGGGCATAAAGCTTCTCGGCCATGTAGGTGTATATTTAACAAAAGGGCGGATATAATTAAAACCTTTTTCGTTAGCATAACCAAGGGCATGGCCTACTCCTGAATCGGGAATACCTGAAACTGAGTCTATGTTTATGTTTTCCCTGTCCTGCCTTGCCAGGGCCTTTCCGCATTCATAACGTGAAGCCTCAACATTTATACCTTCATAAGCAGAAGCAGGATAGCCGTAGTAAACCCATAAAAAAGAGCATACCTGCATTTTGTCTCCGAAAGCTTTTACCTGGTCATATCCCTCCGGATTTACTTTTAAAATTTCACCTGGTCCAAGTTCTTTTTCGACTTGATAACCAAGGTTTGGAAAAGCGCTTGTTTCAGATGAAAAAGCAAAACCATTTTCTTTTTTGCCCATTATTAAAGGTGTTCTTCCAAGCCTGTCTCTTGAAGCATAAACAGAGTTTTTGGTAAGGATCAGCATGGTACACGAGCCTTCAATCATTTCCTGTGCATGTTCTATACCTTCTTCAAAAGATCCTTTTTCAGAAATAAGCATTGCAATAAGTTCTGTTGGGTTTATGCCTATGGAGCTCATTTCAGAAAATGATTGACCTCTTTTAAATGCTCTTTTTGTTAGCTCATCAATATTTTTGATTCTTGAAACAGATACTATACCGAAAACACCGATATCTGAACTAATCATTACAGGCTGACTTTCATGGTCGCTTATTACTCCGATACCTGTATTCCCGTTAAGTTCATGGAGATCTGGTTCAAACTTTGTTCTGAAATAAGAATTTTCAAGTGAATGAATTTTTCTGCGAAAACCATGAGGACCGTTTACTGCAATCCCGCCTCTTCTGGTTCCAAGATGAGAAAGATAATCAGTTCCGTAGAAAAGATCTGTAAGGCAATCATCTTTTAAAGTACATCCGAATATGCCGCCCATTTAGAGCTCCTTAATTACAAATAAATTAAAATTGGCTATAATAGAATAATTAAAAAATATAATTTTTTTAAAATATTTTAATGCAGTTATTTCATTTTATAATCATGCGTCAAGTCAATTTTTTAGTTTATCTGCTGAGGTGATTAAAATAATATATTTGCAAATTATTTTAATCATTTGATCAAAATAATATTGAACTATTTGTTTTTTATATTATATTTAATTTAACAAATGATAATAAAGGTGAATTGATGCCAAGATATAAAAAAAGACGCTTTATTTCAAGGGAGCCTGAAAATAAGTTTTTTGCACCGTCGGGTAATTTTTCTGAAGAAGAAATTTTATTAACTCTTGAGGGCTTTGAAGCCATAAGGCTTTCAGATTATGAGAATCTCGATCAGGAATCAGCTTCTAAAATTATGAAAGTATCAAGACAGACATATGGAAGAATTCTCAGAGAAGCAAGGCAGGCTGTAGCTGAAGCACTTGTTGAAGGTAAAAGGATAAAAATAAGCGGTGGAAATTATCAGTTGAGAGTTCAGGCTGGAAACAGAAGACGCTTCAGAGGCGGAAGAAATAATAATTCTGATTTTAATAAAAATACCTGAGTTTTAAACTTTAAACATTCAGGTATTTAAATCTAAAAGCATAGGAGGTATATTATGCCGGGACTAGACAAAACAGGACCAAACGGAATGGGCCCAATGACAGGAGGAGCAAGAGGATTTTGCTCAGGTGGTTTTCAGGCAAACTTTAATTCGTCTGGCTATGGTTACGGCAGAGGAAGAGGCTTTGGAAGAAGGTTGGCAAACAGGAACAGATATTATCAAAACCCTGTTCCTGTTTATTCAGAAACATCAGAAATCGAAGAATTAAGGGCGATGACAGAAAGCCTTAAAAACTCAGTTGAAATGCTGAATTCCAGAATTGATAAAATGAGCAAAGAAGAGTAAAATCAAGCAATCAGGGCAGATTTCTGTCCTGATTGATTAATTTTCTTAAACCCGAAAATTTCTGAAGATTTAAAATGATAAAAAAACACTTTATAAATGATGATAAAATGAAAAAAACAATTTTTGCAATACTTGCTGTGCTTGCCATGAAAATTTCAGCTCACGCGGTTGGAGGTATGATTGATGTTCAAAGTTCTTTTGGAGTTAAAGAAACAGGAGACCGGCTTGAAAAAGTTTTGAAAGAAAAAGGCATGACAATATTTAAGTGAATCACAACAAATATTCCATTTTTTTAACCCAAAACAGGAGTTTAATATGGATATGGATTCAGGTAAAATAATGAAGATAGCCGGAATTATCCTTATGGTTATAGGTGCCGGCGTTGCGATATGGGGTTATCAGCTGTCCGGTTCTGCTGGTTCAAAAATAACAGAAGTTATTACAGGTTCGGATACAGATAAGGTAATGATTTTCTACATTAGCGGTGCTGTCAGTTTTGCAGTAGGTCTATTTCTTTTCATCAAAAAATAATGATCAAGATCATAAATTAGCTGAAATACTTTATTAAAGAATCGATAAGCCAAACTTGAAAATAATTAAATTTAAGTTTAAATATCTTATATCTGAAATATAAGTTTATTAAAAAAGTTTGGTAAAGAAAAAATGCTCATAAAACAGGCACAGACAAAAGATGATATAGAAGATGCACGAAAACTTTTTCGTATGTATGAAGCATACCTTGATGTTGATCTCTGTTTCCAGAGTTTTGAAAAAGAACTTGAAGACTTGCCAGGCAAATATTCATACCCCGAAGGTGACCTTTTGTTAGCGGATTATAATGGGAAAGTGGCAGGATGTGTTGCAGTACGTGGTCTTGAAAAAAATGTATGTGAAATGAAGCGCCTTTTTGTAATTCCTGAAGCTAAGGGATCAGGAGTTGGGAAAAAGCTTGCTCAGGAAATAATTTCTTCTGCTATAGGACTTGGTTACTCTGTTATGCGTCTTGATACTCTTGAAAGACTTAAACAGGCTCTGCACCTTTATGAAAACCTGGGGTTTAAGAGAATAAAGCCATATTATAATAACCCGCTTTCCGGAGTAGTATATCTTGAACTCGATTTGGAAAGCCTGTAATTTGGTTCATATGATTCTTTAAATAATTTTTATCTTATCTTTAGTGCTGACTCAAATGATTTGTCCCAGTATACACCAAACTTATAAATTGCCCAATTCAGGTTAAAATGTAAACTTCTGAAAACAAAAATCTTTTTTGATGGCTGGAAAAAATAATTAAAAAAAGATTAAAAATCTATTGACACAAATAGCTAAATAACCTAAAAACTCTTTCATCGCTTACAGCGAGCCCAGGTAGCTCAGTCGGTAGAGCAGGGGACTGAAAATCCCCGTGTCGGCGGTTCAATTCCGTCCCTGGGCACCA
>JBNJDM010000145.1:0-4121 GCA_051744925.1 Thermodesulfobacteriota bacterium
TTTTAATTCGTTCAGTAACATCGTGAATAATTGAAAAAAGATATTTTTTACCTTTCAGATGCATTGGGCCTGAATATACTTCAACATCTCTTATTTCACCGGAAGAAAGCCTGTGTTTAAAAAGAAAAGAACGTCTTTGCTCTTGTCTGGCTCTTTCCATTTCTGATTTTATCTGATCAGGAGTCAGGATATTTATAGAATAAATTTTCATAGACTTCATCTGCTCTTTGGAATAACCGTAATATTTACAGGCTGCGTTATTTGCATCGATTATACTGCCAGAGCCGGGATCTATAATAAGCATAACAGAATGATTGTATTCAAAGATCTCAGTCAACAAAGATTCATACTGCTTTTCACTGTTTCTTTTATAATCAAGCTTAGATTTCAAGATTTCAAAATTATTCATTGTCACCTGGATTTTAGAAAAATATAAAAAATGAATGTAAATAATATTAATCTTTTTTTACATATCGGTAAAATCAAATTATCGTGATTGACTAAAATATGACCCGTTGTTATCAATAATATATAATTTTAAATCCGGAGCTTTTCAATGGATATTTTTGTAGCAAGGCAGCCTGTTTTTGACTCAAATAAAAAAACAATAGCTTATGAACTCCTTTTCAGAGACAGTCTTAACAATTACTTTCCTGATATTGACGGTAACACAGCTACTTCAAAAGTGCTTTCAAATACCTTTTTTAACATAGGCATACAGGAAATCACGAACTCAATGCCCGGGTTAATTAATTTCACAAGAGAACTTATTCTTAATAAGATTCCAATGGTATTCCCAAAAGATAATATTATTATAGAAATCCTGGAAGATATTGAACCAGACGAAGAAATTGTCCATGTAACATCTCAGTTTAAAAAAAAGGGGTATAAAATAGCCCTTGATGATTTTATTTTTCACGATAAATTTGAATCTTTAATAAAAATTTCAAACATAATCAAATTTGACCTTTTTGAAACCCCTCTTAACAGCCTTGATGAAACAATTGATAAAATTAGAAATTCCAACCCAAAAATTATTTTACTGGCAGAAAAGGTTGAAACATACGATGAGTTTCACAAAGCTAAAGAAATGGGATTTTCTATGTTCCAGGGTTATTTTTTTTCAAAGCCTGAAATTTTATCAAACAAGGACATTCCTTTAAACAAATTATCTCTTTTGCAGCTTGTTTCTGAGTGTCAAAAAAGCGATTTAGACATAGAAAAACTTGTTTCTCTTATTAAAAACGACCCCTCTGTATCTTACAAACTTTTAAAATTCATAAATTCAGCTTATTTTAACCGCCCTTGCGAAATTCAAAGTATACGCGATGCAGTAACTTTTATGGGCTCTGATGAACTGAAAAAATTTATTAACCTTGTTGCCGTATCAGGAATTGCAGAAGAAAAACCAAATGAACTGATGAGAAACTCAGTTATAAGAGCAAGAATGTGCGAGCTCATGGGAAATGAATTAAAAACAGAATTCAGTGCTGAAGAACTTTTTACCATAGGCCTTTTTTCACTTATGGATGCAATGTTGGACAAACCAATGGAAGAAGTACTAAAAAACATTACATTTTCTCAGAAATTTATTAATGTACTGCTTAGAAAAAGCAAAACTGTTAATATACTTTTTTTAATTATTGAAGCTTTTGAAAAGGGGAACTGGGAAAAATCGAGAATGATAGATAAAAACAATCCTTCTCTTTACAGAAAAATTCACGGATTTTATCTTGAATCATTAAAAATGGCCGACTCTTTTATTTAAGACAAGGCCAATATTATTTACAAATCACACTGGATTAACATTAAAAAAAATACCGCAAATTTACAAAAATATCATCACACCGGTTTCATACCATTTGCAAGATATTCCTTTGCAAGATCAATATAAAGCTGTTTTCCATAATCCCACATTTCTATATCCTTTTTTTGAAGCTCTCTTACAAAAACAGCAGGATTGCCTGCAAAAATCTGTTTTTCAGGCACAATCTGACGCATTTTCACAACTGAACCTTCTGCTATTATTGCTCTTTGACCAACCTCAGACAAAATACTTAAAACAGCACCCATTCCGACAACAGCATAATCCCCAATTGTTTTACCATGCAAAATCGCCCCATGACCAAGGGTTACTTTTTTGCCGATATTATTTGTCTGTTCCGGAGGTGAATGAATAATAACGCCCTCCTCTACAGCAGTTCCATCACCTATAACAATCTTACCATAGTCTCCCCTTAATATTGCTCCATGGCCTATATAGCAATTGTCACCTATTGTAACATCGCCTATAACAACAGCTGTTTCACTCACATATGTATTTTCACCTGTCTCAGGTCTGATACCTCGAAATTCATAAAGCATAAAAAAACCTTTTTAATATAAAATCACAAAAAATTGAGAATCATTATCCTTTACAAAATAACTTGACTTCTTTCAAAAAATCAACCCTTTATAATCAGGAACTGCATGAAAGCATTGAACATCCCGGTTTATGCCTTGCCCATTCAGGTCTTTTTTGTGCAAATTTTTCTTTTCCTGGTTGTTCTTCATACGGTTTTTTAAGAGTATTAAAAAGATCGTCTAAATATGTATAATCTCCCTGCTCAGCTTTTTCAGCTGCTGTCTGAGCAAGATAGTTTCTTAATACATAAAAAGGATTTAAGCTGTCCATCTCCATTTTTCTTTTATCAGGGTCTTTATTTTCAATTCTCAAAACACTTGAGTATTTTTCAATCCAGTCTGTAAATATTTTTTTCTTTTCCGGCGTAATTTCAGATATATTATAAAAAGCTTCATAAATAGTATTAAAATTAGTTTCTGAATCTTTCACTGGATTAATATCAGAAAGTTTTCTGAAAAATATTGTCATATCGGTTTCAGCAACAGTAAACAGATTATTAAGTTCTTTAATAAGATTTTTGGTCTCATCACTTTCAGAGTTATTTATTCCAAGCTTTGAAGCCATCATTTCACGGTATTTTGAATTAAACAAAGACTGAAAACTGTTAAGTTCTTGTTCAAGCGGCTCAGCTTCATTTATAAGGGGATAAACAGCATTAGCAAACATGGAAAGATTCCATAAAGCTATTTCAGGCTGCCTTCCAAAAGCATATCTTTTTGTTTGTGCATCTGTGGTATTGGGAGTCCAGTCAGGATCAAATCCTTCAAGCCAGCCGTAAGGACCATAATCTATTGTAAGCCCTTTAACAGACATATTGTCAGTATTCATAACACCATGAACAAATCCTACCCTCATCCAGTTTACAATAAGGTCTAAAGTCAAATTTAAAACTTTTGAAAAAAACTCTAAGTATTTTTCTTTTCCATTTGATCTGATTTCAGGAAAATCGTTTTCAATAGTATAATCAGCAAGTTTTTTTAAAGCATCATATTCTTGTCTTGCAGCAAAAATTTCAAAATTACCGAATCTTACAAATGTTGGAGACACCCTTGTAACAACAGCTCCCGGCTCATATTCAGGGTTTCCGTCATAAAACATATCCCTTAAAACCCTGTCGCCGGTAAGAACAAGGGATAAAGCTCTGGTTGTAGGTATACCAAGATGGTGCATTGCTTCACTGCAGAGGAATTCTCTTACAGAAGATCTTAAAACAGCATAACCATCTCCACTTCTTGAATATGGTGTTGGGCCTGATCCTTTGAGCTGTAAAAAATATCTCTGATTATTATATACAGCTTCACCTATATTTATGGCTCTTCCGTCTCCAAGCTGACCTGCCCATGAGCCGAACTGATGCCCTCCGTAATTCATTGCAAACGGCTTTGCATTGTTCAGATTTTTTTTCCCTGAAAATATCTGAAGAAAATCGTCTGACCTGCAATCGTTTTCATTTAAGCCTATAAGTTCTGCAGTCTCTTTTGAGAATGAAACAAGTTCCGGCTTTGGCGGTGTTACAGGTTTTACATACGAAAAACATGAATTATAAACCTGTCTTGGCCTGTTTAATGAATTATCATCTCCGGGAAGATTATTTACAAATGAATTTTCTATATCAATTTTGTTTTGCATAATTATCTTCAATCTTTTTAAAATTTTTTAGCCTACCAAAAAAATTATTATTAAGATCGATTAGTCAAGTTTTAAGATCTGGATTTTT
>JBNJDM010000146.1:0-4119 GCA_051744925.1 Thermodesulfobacteriota bacterium
AATTCAAATGAGATTATTAACTCAAGGTTTTCAAAGGCAAATATTTCTAATCCATGTATAAAAGAGCTTTTTAACCGTAATATTTCAATTTTCAGTGAGCACGGTGATATTGATAATAAACCTTTTTTTGAAAAATTTTCCTTAAATCATTTTGAATCCCCTGATTTCAAATTAAAAAAAAATATTACAGAAAAACAGATTCTAAAAGATCATCTTGAACTTCTTACTCTTCCCGACATTTTTCAAAAACTAATGGATGTAATAAACAAACCTAACTCTTCTGCATCTGATGTAGCTGAAATAATAAAAAAAGATTCTGCTCTGTCAGCTGCCACCTTAAGACTTGTAAACAGTCCTTTCTATGGGTTTGCTAATCAGATAGATTCTGTATACAATGCTGTTGTCATTCTGGGTACACAGCAGATTAGCATAATGTCAATGGGGCTTTCTGTAGTAAATATTTTTAATGAAATTTCCTCGGATTTTATTGATATGCAAAAGCTTTGGCTTCACTGTCTTGGTGTAGGTATCTGCTCAAGAATTATAGCAGGTCATCTTGGGGTAAAAGAGCTGAATCTGATTTTTTTGGCAGGAATTCTTCACGATATCGGGCGTCTTGTACTTATAAAAGAGATTCCCAATGAAATTAACAGTGTTATAAAATATGCATGGAATAAAAATCTTTTTATAACTGAAGCAGAACAGGCTATTTTAGGTTTTACCCATTCAGATATTGGAGAAAAAATCTGTATCAAATGGAACCTTCCTCTTATAATAAGCGATATTGCCGGGAATCACCATAATCCTGATGAATCCCAGATGCCTTTTCAATGCTCTATTGTGCATTTGGGAGAAATAATAGTAAATGGGCTTAATAGAGGGGCTTCCGGAGAAAAGCTTGTTATACCTGTAAACGAATATGCGTGGAATCTTCTTGATATATCCGAGAATGCGATACCGGTTATAATAGAAGAATTTAATACTGAAATTAATACAACTCTTGAGCTTATAGGTTAGGTATTTCAATGTTCTCAGATAATAACAGTCTTTTTCTTGAAGAAAGAGTAAAGTATCTTGAAAAAATAAATCAGTATTCAGTAGAAATTCTTGACCAGGCCCTGAATCTTTTTGATTTTAATTTAAAAGACAGACTGAATAACAATGAATATGATATAGAAAATTTTTTGGCTGATATAGAACAAAGAATCAGAAAAATTATACCTTTTAAAGATATTTCATTTTTTCTTGTAAATGAAAAAAATTCAGATTTTCATCTTGCCCATAAAAGCAAATCTACTGATAAAGATTTTATAAATAAAGAAATCGAACTTCTTATTGAAGACTGGTCATTTGCAAGAGCTGTAAGAGAAAAAAGAGCTGTAATAGTTACCTCAACATTATCCGGTTATGAAATATTACTTCATGTTATGACAACATCCTCAAGGGTCAGAGGAATGTTTGTAGCTACCATTGAAAAAAAAGAGGTCCAGAAACTACCTGATATTTCAATGCTTTTGCTGTCTACAACACTCCTTGTGTGTTCTAATTTTCTGGAAAGTGTTGAACTTTATCAGATTTTAAGTAAAAATAATTTCCTTCTTGAAAAAACCGTTAAGGAAAGAACTGAACAGCTTTATCACCAGGCTTATCATGATACTCTTACTTCCCTTGCCAACAGAAATTATATTTTAAAATCGATTGCAGATATGACTGCAGATGAATCCTGTTCAGCTTTTTCACTAATAAAGGTCGATTTGAACAGATTCAAAGAAATTAATGACAGCTTCGGACATCAGACAGGAGACTTTGCTCTTAAAAGCATTGCAGCAAAACTTAAGGATTCATGCAGGCAAAAAGATATTGTAGGCAGATTCGGCGGAGATGAATTTGCAGTCATATTACCCGGAATTGCAAACGAGGAAGATGCCTTTAATATTGCTTCAAGAATTCTTCTGGAATGTGAAAGCCCTTTTATACTTAAAAACAGACGTTTTCAGGTCGATATTTCAATGGGGATTTCAATATATCCGATGCATGCTGACAACGGAACAGATCTTATCCGGAGGGCAGATGTAGCTCTTTATAAAAGCAAAAATGATAAAAATCAAATAAATGTATATAGCAAAAAATATGATCACATGGATTCTTTTGATGTTTTTATTAAAGTAGATTTTAAATCTGCTATAGACAATGAAAATATTTATCCGCTTTTCCAACCGAAATATTGTTATAAAAGCGGTAGAATAATTGGTGTTGAAGCTCTTGCAAGGTGGAATCATCCTGTGCACGGATTTATTTCTCCTGCTAAATTTATACCTATAGCTGAAAAAACCGGACTTGTGAAAAAGCTTACAGAGTATATTCTAAGAAAATCAGTGATTCAATCTGTAAAATGGGCGGAGATGGGATTTGCATTAAAAGTAGGTGTTAATTTGTCAGCTATTGATCTCCAGGATGAATTCTTTTTTGAAAAAATATCTAAACTTATGCAGGAATGCCAGGGGGCTCCTGAAAACATAGATTTTGAAATAACCGAAAGCATGATAATGACAAATCAAACTCAGGCTGTAAAAAATTTAAACCACCTCAGTAACTCAGGATTTTCAATATCACTAGATGATTTCGGTACAGGTTATTCATCTCTGAGCTATCTTAATATGTTTCCTGTAGATAACATAAAGATAGATCTCTCATTTGTAAAAGACATGGATAAATCACCTGAAAATAAAAAAATTGTTCAGACTATTGTCAGCCTGGGCAAAAGTCTTGAAAAAACAACTGTTGCAGAAGGAGTTGAAACAAAAGATATTGCCCTGATGCTTGAAGATATGGGATGTGACTGCATTCAGGGTTATTATCTTGGTAAGCCTATGACTGCTTCTGAAGTAGAAGAGCTTATGAACAATTTCAGGTTGATTAAAACCTGATTTTTTTTTAATATTAGCGTTTAGTTCCTTTTCAGAATAAATAAAAATTTATTTTCTTATCTTGCAAAAAGCAGAATCAGTACATAAATTAATTAAATATAACTCAGATAAGAATATTTTTAATATTACTAAAAAAAGGAGACAATAATATGTCTTACAGCTTTAATGCAGATGAAGTATTTCAGGTAGCGATTAAAATTGAGGAAAACGGAGCAGAGTTCTACAGAAAAGCAGCTGAACTTCAGTCTGATGCAGAGAATGTAAAGTTTCTTGAAAATCTTGCGGTTATGGAAGACGGTCACAAGGCAACTTTTGAAAGAATGAAGAAAGAACTTAAAGAAGCTGAAAAAAAAGAGACAGTATTCGATCCTGATAATGAGCTTACAGACTACCTTATGTCTATGGCTGATTATCATGGTGGAGAGGGTAGCCCTGAAGCAGTAAAAGCACTTTCAAAAACCGATACAATTGAAGATATAATAAATACTGCTATTGGTCTTGAAAAAGATTCCATTCTTTTTTATGTCGGTATTTTGTATCTTGTTCCTGAAAACATGGGGCAGGACAAAATTAATGAGATCATAAAAGAGGAACAAAAACATGTTGTTCAGCTTCAGAACTTTTTAACAAAAATTAAAAAGTAATTAAAGCTTGCAGAACTTATAAAAAACCCGCAATTAAGCGGGTTTTTTTATTTTGAGATCATTTTTAAAAACCTGTCTACCCTTGTTTTTACAATTGGAAAATCGTCTCCTCTGTCATCAACACAATCTCCGTCTATTGTAAGTATAGACAATCCTGCTTTTTTAAACATTTCATTTTCCATAATTGCGCCTCCGTGAAAATGTCTGCACGATTTTGGATAATACGCAATTATACCGTCTGTATCTTCAGGGATTTGGCTTATAGCAATTTTTGTTCTTGCTGTAACAGATGAGTAAGCAGGGTGCATTACTGTTCTTTTTGCTATTGATCTTATTATATCTGAAAGATCAATAGAATCAAAAAAAACAAAATTAACCTGTGATCCTGAAATTTCAATTTTTTCATCTATATACTTCATAAGTTGGTTTTTAAAGTATGGACGCAAATGAAACCATGCGATTCTTGGGACTTTATCTTCTGATTTTGATCTTTGATTGGCTTTGTATTCTTCATATCTTGATTTATAGACCTCTGCTATTTTTTCTGT
>JBNJDM010000147.1:0-4118 GCA_051744925.1 Thermodesulfobacteriota bacterium
GCTGAGCTATGGCCCCGGTTTGAAAGACAAACTTTTTTTAAGTGATTATTTACTTAAAGTCAATATATTTATTCATTTTTTGAAATTTCTTTTACCAAATTTAACAATTTTTATTTATATGGTAGATGGAAAATCTTCAGCCTAAAACCTGTTAACCAGCAAAGAAAATATAATTGCATGCAGATTATCTGTGAAGGATAATATTTGAGTAAATATATTGTCTCTCACAAAAAACATTGGTAAGTTGCAGAGCATAAGGATCAACAAAAAAGAGTTTGAAAAAAAATCATTTATTTTAGTATCTGATAAAAATATCAGTTTATTTATTGTCGGATTAATATCATTGGTTAATCAGAAAGTGATTCAAGGCTTGTTTTCGGTTGGTTTAAAAATGTGAAGCCCTTAATCTTAATTTAGGTTATATTTTAAAAACATTAAATGCTTTGCTCAGATTTAAATAAATGAACCGGTGGGATTAGAAGTTGCCTCTGTTTTGTTGTATCTTTTTCAATATTGAATTATCAATGTAAATAAATATAATTATGCATAATTGTTTTTTAAGTAATTAACTTTGTAACAATATAATCAGGCAAAAAGGTTTTGTAATATGATATCAAAAGTGAAGTTTTCAAAATTTACAGCTTTTGAAAAATTTGAAGCTGAGTTTTCGCCGGGAATAAACATATTTATTGGTAAAAACGGGACAGGCAAAACACACATTCTTAAGGTTCTTTATTCTGCTTCTGATATTGTAAAAAGCAAAAAAAAATTTGCTGAAAAAATAGTCAAAGTTTTTTTACCTTCAAAAGAATATCCCGGAAGACTTGTTAAAAGATCATCTGTAAGTTCTCAGGGGTCTGTAGAGGTACATAGAAAATTGTCAGGTAAAGATGGAAATATTAAGCTTAAGCTATCATTGTCAACTCATATAAAAAAATATGATAAGGCTTCAGCTTCAGGAGAAGACCGATGGGTATCCAAAGAGTTTGAATCTGTGTATATTCCTGTAAAAGAAATGCTTTCTAACGCCCCGGGATTCAGATCACTTTATAACACAAGAAAAATTTCCTTTGATGAAACATACGCAGATATTATTGACAGGGCATTGCTTCCTTTTTTAAAAGGGCCTGCTGATAAGCGCAGAAAAAGAATTATTGAAATTTTACAAAAAAATATCGAAGGTAAGATATCAATTGAAAATGAAGAGTTCTTTTTGAGAAATAAACAGGGAAAACTCGAATTTTCTCTTCTGGCAGAAGGAATAAGAAAGCTTGGGCTTTTATGGACATTGATTCAAAACGGAACTCTTTTAAACGGATCAGTTCTGTACTGGGATGAACCGGAGGCAAATCTGAACCCCGCCCTTATCAAAACAATTGTGGAAATTATTCTTGAACTTCAAAGAATGGGCGTTCAGGTTTTTTTAGCTACTCATGATTATGTTATTCTTAAGGAATTTGAATTACAGGCCGGTAAAAATGATCAAATAACTTTTCATTCACTATACAAAAATGAAAAAACAAGAAACATTGAGATAAATTCCACAAATGATTACTACAATATTAATCCGAACAGCATTGATGAGACTTTTGCAGAAATTGTTGACAGGGAGATTGATCGGTCTATGGGGGATCTTGGGAAATGATTTTAAGGGAAGGAAGTTTAGAATTTTATTTTTCAGATGCTATAAACTGCTTTAAATTTGATGAAACAGATAAAAATAGTCACTATTATCACGGATTATCACATTGCATGAAGGCAGTTGATTTTATTGTAGAGCTTGAAAAAGACTATTTGTTGGTTGAAGTAAAAGATTTTTATTCACCAGATGAGTATGAAGAGTCTGATAAGTTTAATACTCTTGCAAATATACTTAAAGAAAAATTCAGAGATACTTTTTTATACAGGTATGCAGAAAACAAGATTGATAAACCTGTTCATTATCTATGCCTTGTAAATCTTGATAATGCTTTGGTAAGCAGTCTGATGAAAAAAATAAAAATAATTGTACCTCAGGGAATTAGGTCAAATAGATGGGAAAGGCCTCTTGTAAAAAGTTGTATTGTTGCAAATACTGAAAGATGGAACAGTAGATTTCCAAAATGGAAAATTACCCGGGTTTAATATAAATATTAATTGGCCTAAAACCAGAATTTCGGGCTCGTTTCCAGGCTCCTTTTTGGGAATGTAATTGCTTGAGATGAATAATGATATATGTTTTCAGGCTGGAGCTCTGCCCTTTACCCACAAATATTTTTTTGACACAAATTATGCAGTTAAACACTAATAAAATATCTTTTTTAGGAAAGAGTCCGGCAGCATCAATATTGTGCGGTTTCCCTGAAAGGGAAATGTCGTAAAGCCGGTGGTTTTAACCACCGGTATGATCGTTTTGATTTATAGTCCTGAAAGGACGGTGTAGTAATAATAGTTTCGAATTTAACTGTTTTCCGGATTTTCAGCGCAACCAGATAAAAATAAAAATTCTGGATGATATACCTGAATGAATTTCGTGGGTAAAGGGCAGGGCTGGAGCTTGGGAATCAGTAAAGTTTTAAGCCTAAAACTTGTTAACCACCAAAAAAAGGTATGATAGTTTACAGATTATCCGAGCAGGATATTATTTGAGTGAATATATATTTCCTGTAAAAAACGTTGGTAACGGTCAGAGCTTAGGGTCCAGCAAAAAAAGAGTTTGAAAAAAAATGAAAATCATTTATTTTAGTATCTGGTAAAAATATCAGTTTATTTATTGCGGATTATGGTCATTGGTTAATCAGAAAGTGATTCCATGCCTGCTTTCGTTGGTATAAAAATATGAAACGCTCAATTTAGGTTATATTTAATCAAATAATTCATTAAGGGGATTTTATGCTTCAGTTTATTAGAAATAAGGCTTCCAGCTGGATAGTTAAGGTTATTCTTGCTTTGATCTGTATTGTTTTTGTTTTTTTCGGTTGGGGGACTTATCAGTCAGGTAAGCAGAATCAGGTCGCAAAAGTAAACGGAGATGTAATAACCCCTGAACAATATAAAAATAAATACAATCAGCTTGTAAACAGTTTGAAGCAAAGATTCGGAGGAGAAATGTCTTCTGAAATGCTTGAAATGTTTGAGGCTGAAAAACAGGCTTTGGACAGCCTGATCGAAGAAAGACTTATTATTCAGAAAGCTTCGGATTTAGGTATTAAAGTTTCTGATGCAGAACTTGCAGACCATATATTTAATATGGACTTTTTTACTACTAACGGAAGCTTTGATAACAAAAAATATAAAGAAGTTCTTGCTGCAAACAGACTTTCTGTAGAAGAGTTTGAGTCTCTTATGAGAAAAGACCTTTTGCTTGAAAGAGTTACAGATATTGTAACAGGGGCTGTTAAAGTAACAGATAAAGAATTAAGAGAGTGGTTTAACTACAATAATAAAACTGTAGATATTAAATACGCAGCATTTATTCCGGGTGAATATGATAAAGCAAGTTTTGAAATAACAGATGAAGATATAAAAAAATATTATGAAGAAAATAAAGAAAACTATAAAACAGAGCCTAAGGTAAAAGTATCTTATATAAGATTTTCAGCTGACGATTTTAAAGATCATGTAACAGTTTCAGAAAGTGACATTGAAGCTTATTATAATGAAAATTCAGAAAAGTATTCCCAAAAAGCAAAAGTTAAAGCTTCACATATTCTTATTAATGTAGATGAAAATGCATCAGAAGAAAAAGTTGAAAAAGCAAAATCTAAAATTCTTGATATAAGAAAAAAGATTGTGAACGGAAACTCTTTTGCAGAAATGGCAAAAGAATATTCCGAAGGCCCGTCTGCTGAAAATGGGGGAGATCTCGGTGAATTTCAAAAAGACGATATGGTTGAGCCTTTTTCTGATGCTGCTTTTGCAACAGAAGCAGGAGAAGTAAGTGAGCCTGTAAGAACAAAATTCGGATGGCATATTATAAAGGTTGATGAAAAAAACAAAGATTCTGTAAATGAATTCAATGATGTTAAAGATGAGATTAAAGATTATCTTCAGACAAGACAGGCAAAATTTGCAGCTTATGACAAAGCCGATGCTGTTTATACTGAAACCTTAAGCGGAGCCTCACTTGAAGAAGTAGC
>JBNJDM010000148.1:0-4112 GCA_051744925.1 Thermodesulfobacteriota bacterium
AAAAAACTCTTGAACTTAAAATTCAAACAGCTGATCCTCTGGCAGAAGACTGGAAAGCAAATCTTATAAAAATTGGAAAAATTGTATCTGATAAAAAATGAGGTTAAAAATAATTTTCATAAATATTCATTACAACAGACTTTGAAAAACCTCTCTGGCTCATAATTCTCATAAAAGCTTCTGCTTTTTTTTGGGTGCCCTGTTTTTTATCTATTTTAAATTTTGATTTTAAAAAATATTTTAAAGCTGTTGAATATTCTTCATCACTTTCTTCATAACCGGCAAGAAGTCTGTCACAAAGATCTGGTGACAGACCTTTTTTATAAAAATTCTGTTTTATTTTTAAAGGACCATTAAGTTTTCTTTTTTCCTGTTCAAAAAAAGCTTTTGCAAATTTTTCATCATCAATGAATTTAAATTCTTTGCATTTATTTAAAGCTAAATCTATTTCCTCTTCTGCATAGCCTTTTTTGGCAAGCTTGGTTTTAAGCTCAAACTCTGTATGATCCCTTATCTTTAAAAAATCAAGGGCACTTGTATAAGAATCCTTTAAAGTGCCCTTTTTTCTTTTTAGTTTATGCTGATGCAAGATATTCCTTTACAGCTTCTCCTATTGAAATCCATGTTGCTTTTCGTTTTTCATCATCTGTTTCAAGCAATGTTATCCTAAAGCCTTTTCTTTCACAGCAAAATCCTGTTAAAGGAACAACGCAGATTCCTTTTCCTCCAAGAAGATAATAAACAAATCTTTTGTCAACCTCAACTCCGCGGACTATTTTTTCAATAAACTCTTTGGCCTGAGGATTTTTTATTTCAAGGCTTTGTTTATCATTTAATACATCATCTTCAAACAAAACTGTCATGTAAAAAGCGCCTCTGGCGGGTTGAACCTTAATTCCTTCAAAGCTGCTTAAAATCTGATAAGCCTCGTCAGCCCTTTGTTCAAACATTTTTGCACGGTTATCAATATGAGCTTTATATCTGTCATCTCCCATAATTTTTGGTATTGAATACTGTGGAAGACTTGTAGAGCAGACTTCAAGCATTTTTGCATCTCTGATTGTTTTAACATATTTCCCAAAGGTCGGGCGAATATCCTGATTATATACTTCAATCCAGCCGCATCTTGCACCCGGCCATGGATATTCCTTGGATATACCGCGCATTGAGATTCCGGGTACTTCGCCTATTACATCACAAAGCTGACAAGTCTCTTCCGGATTATACACAATATTTGCATAAATTTCGTCAGCAATAATAAAAAGATCGTATTTACGGGCTATATCGACAATTGTCTCAAGATATTCCCTAGGATATACGGCTCCAGTTGGATTATCAGGATTTATAATAAGAATACCTGCAATGGAATCATTGTATTTTACCTTTTTCTCCATTTCATCAAGATCAGGCATCCATCTGTTATCCGGATCCAGAGTATATGTAAGATGTTCATACCCTGAATGTGCAGCTTCAGCTGAAGAATGTGTTGAATATGCAGGTGAAGGGCCAAGTACTCTTGCTTCTCTTTTAAGAAAACCGAAAATTTTACTTACTGCATCCCCAAGACCGTTAAAAAAGAGTATATCATCCGGAGATACCTGATATCCGCCTCTTTTATTTACCTGATCCGCCAGAAACCGTCTGGTTTCCGGCACGCCCGCAGTAGCAACATAACCGTAGAAGATATCTTCATTAACAAGTTCAGTTATAACATCCTTAATCCATTGGGGAAGTTTTTCACCTTTGGCCATTGGATCGCCAATGTTTTCCCAGATAATTTCAACACCCATTTCGCTTAACTTATTTGCGACTTCAACTATTTCGCGAATTTCATAAGTAAGCTGACCTGAACCAACATGTACAATGTCTCTTCTCATTATTACACCTGCAGCCTTTATTATAATAAAATTTAAATATAAAAAAGGGGTTCTTCCAGATGAAAGAACCCCTAGATTCTTTAATTTCCCTGCCTGGAATTAGCTAGTGAAATTATCAGCAGGACTTAAAAAAGTAAAGTATATTTTAATTTTCTTCTTCTGCAGCAGTTGCATCAATTACTTTTTGTGTAATATCCGGCGGAACCTGCTCATAATGTGAAAATTCAACAGTAAAAGTTCCTTTACCACCTGTCATTGATCTTAATTCAGGTGAATACTTTTGAATTTCTGCAAGGGGAATTTCAGCTTTTACAGAACTCTTTTTCCCTTGTGAATCCATGCCCTGAACTCGTCCTCTTCTTGAGTTAAGATCACCCATTATATCGCCCATACTCTCTTCAGGGGCAATAACATCTATTTTCATTATAGGTTCCAGCAGAACAGGGCCTGCCTGGGCAATTGCATCTTTATAGGCAAGGGAACCCGCAACTTTAAAAGCCTGTTCAGAAGAATCTACACTGTGGTATGATCCGTCATCGACAACTGCTTTAAAATCAACTGTAGGATAACCAGCAAGAACTCCCTTTTCCTTTGCTTCTGCTATCCCTTTTTCAACTGCAGGAATATACTGTTTTGGTATAACACCGCCTACAATTTCATCTTCAAACACAAAACCTTCACCTTTTGGAAGAGGCTCAAATCTAACCCAGCAATCTCCGTATTGTCCGTGTCCGCCTGACTGTTTTTTATGTTTGCCCTGAACGCGTACAGATTTTGTAATTGTTTCTTTATAAGGGATTTTTGGAGTTTTTAATTTTGCACTTACCTTAAATTTTCTTTTAAGTTTGGTAATTGTAGTTTCTATATGAAGTGCACCTGAACCAGATAAAATCATTTCATTTGTTGCATCATTTCTCTCAAGCCTGAGAGCAGTATCTTCATCAATAATTTTTGCAAGGGAAGTAAAAACTTTGTCTTCATCTCCTTTTTCCTCTGCCATAACAGCAAATGAAATTACAGGGGGCTTCGGCTTTAATTGAGGAATTGTTACAGCATTTTCAGGGTCACATAGAGTATCGCCTGTTTTGGTTTTTTTAAGCTTTGAAACTGCAACAATATCGCCTGCAACAGCTTCTGTTGCATTTTTCTGTGTCTTGCCCTGAGGAATATATAGCTGAGAATACTTTTCTTTTTCGTCCTTTTCAGCATTTAAAAAAATTCCATCCTTGGAAAGTTTGCCTGATACAATTTTAAATATATTTAACATACCTGCATACGGGTCAAGAACTGTTTTAAATACGTACGCAGCAAAAGGACCTTCAGGATCTGTTGAAAGCTTAATTTCATCACCGTTAGATGTTACAGCTTTTACAGGAGGTGCTTCAAGAGGGGAGGGCGCTGCATCAACTATAAAGTCCATAACAGCTTCTGCACCAGCCCCTGTGGTTGCAGTACCGAAAAATACAGGAGCAAAGACTCTTTCTTTAAAAGAGGTTTTAAGGCCGCTTATAATCTCTTCCTGGGTTAACTCACCGCCTTCAAGATATTTTTCAATTAACTCGTCGTCTGATTCAGCGATATTTTCAATTAAAGCCATTCTTTCTGTTTCAACATCATCAGCAATATCAGTTGGTATATCAACAGCTTTTCTGTTGCCTTCTTCATCATATTCAAAGGCCTGGTTTGATAAAAGGTCGACATAACCTTTTAATACTAAATTTTCAATAATCGGATACTGTACTGCTGAAGCTCTTAATCCGCATACTTCTTCAAAATTTTCAATTATAGAAGCATAATCAGCATTTTCTTTATCAATTTTATTTATAAATACAGCACAAGGCTTACTAAGCTCAGATGCAAGCTCCATTGTTTCTTCAGTTTTAACTCTGATTCCGTCAACTGCGTCAACAACAACCAAAAGAGATTCTGCTGCCTGAAAACAAAGAGGAGAGTCCTGAAAAAAATTAAGATCGCCCGGAGTATCAAGCAGTACCACATCATGTTTTTTCCAGGGTATGGTATGGAATCCTGTGGATATACTTGAACCTCTTGAAATCTCTTCAGGTTCAAAATCCATTACAGTATTGCCTTCTTCTACTTTTCCGATTCTTGTGGTTAGGCCTGCTCTGAAAAGAATATTTTCAGCAAGTGTGGTTTTGCCGGCGCCGGCATGTCCTGCCAACGCCACATTTCTTTTCCTTTTGATTGCATCTGACATTTAGTTTCCTCCTTATT
>JBNJDM010000149.1:0-4057 GCA_051744925.1 Thermodesulfobacteriota bacterium
AATGTTGAATTTCTTTTTAAAACTAAAATTGATAATATATTCAGGAAAAAAGATTTTTTCCAGCTTAATTCAGGTTCAGAAAAACTTTTGTGCAAATCTCTTGTTATAGCAACAGGCGGACCGTCTCTTCCTGAGACAGGGGCAACCACATTTGGATATAAAGTTGCAGATGATTTTGATATTAACACCATTCCTTATCAGCCGGCACTTGTACCGCTTACACTGCATCCGGATGACAAAAAAATCTTTTCAGAACTTTCAGGATTAACAATTGAAGCAGTTATAACATCCGGTAAAAAATCGTTTAAAGACAGCCTTCTTTTTACGCATAAAGGTTTAAGCGGTCCCGGAATTTTAAAAATTTCTCTTTGGTTTAAACCGGGAGACACAATAGATTTAAATCTATTACCTGATACAGATATTGACGAAATTGTTTTAAATGAAAAAAATTCGGGCAACAGAAAAAAAATCAAAAATCTTATATCTGAATATCTTCCCAAAAGTCTTGTTGAGTCAGTAATAGACAAAAATCTCCAGAACAGGGTTATTCCGGAAATTACAAAAAAAGAAACAGAAAATCTTAAATCCAGGCTTCAGCACCTGAAAATAAATCCCGGGGGTACAGAAGGACTTAAAACAGCAGAAGCTGTAAAAGGCGGAGTCGACTGCCGCGAAATATCTTCAAAAACAATGGAATCATTAAAAATTAAGGGTCTTTATTTTACAGGTGAAGTACTCGATGTTACAGGAATGCTTGGCGGTTACAACCTTCAGTGGGCATGGTCTTCGGGATGGTGTGCAGGACAAGTTGTTTAGTCATGCCTTTGATCTTGATTCAAGTTCTTTTTCAAGTCTTTTACGGTCTTCAGCTTCCTGATTTAAAGACTTTACAATCTCCCATCTTTCATCAAGACTGTCCGGATTAAAAGAATTGAGTTCAGGTTCAACATAATCTACAGATCTTTTAAGACAAAGTCTGCATATTTCATTTAAAGAGTAACATGTTTTTAAAAAATTCTTATATTTTTTACTATTTCTGATATCTTTAAGTGAACTTTCAAAAATATTTCCAAAACTTAGGGGAGATATCTCTTTTTTTTCACCCCTTATATATATTTCTGCCTTATCTTTAAGAGGAAGTCCTAAAAATACACAAGGGAAAACATCTCCTTTTGAACCGATGAAAAGACTGTGTTTTATATCTTCACTGCATTCTTTTCTTAATATATCAGGAGCAATTATATGATAATTAATATCTGTTAATGTCTTGCTTCTGAAACATCTCAGTCTTGATTTTAATATATCGAATTCTTCCCTGCTCTCTGCAAGAAAAGCTTCCTTTTCCATTTCTTTAGAACATGCAAGGGAAATTGAGCTTACTACAGCCTGGTCAGGTTTTACTTCATTATAAAATTCATGGGTTGAAAAAAAATCTTCAAGAGATGATTTAAACAAAATATCTGCTATATGAATTTTAGGCTTATCTGAATTTTTTATCTTTTTAATCTCTTTTAATACCGCGATTTTTTCTGAAATATTTTTTAATGAAGTCTTTTTTCTAATAAAATCGTTGCTTAATTGTGTACATCCTGCTGTTGAAAATGCAATATAATCGATTTTCATATCAACAAGTTTTTCAAGCATATCATTATTTAGCAAAGAACCGTTTGTTGTAGTTCCAGTTTTAAATCCCTTTTTTTTAATTTTTTTGGCAATACTTATAAATTCAGGATGGGAAAAAGGCTCGCCCCACCCCTGAAGATGAATATATGTTTTGGGGCTTAAGTTTGAAAGTATTATATCTATTGCATCAGATGGAAGAAAATTGTTTTCTATTTTACCTGAAAAAAAATAATGAGGACAATATATGCATGAAGCATTGCAATAAGACGAAACTTCAATCTGGACTGTTTTCAAGTTTAACTTATTTAAATTTTTTATAAGTTTAAGCATAAGTCTTTTTCCATATTTTTTTTGAATTGCGTTAATACATTATCACTGATTTTTTCATAATATCTATTTTTTTTTAAATTTAGACTTTAAAAATAATTTAAAAAGGAATATGAACTTCACAAAATGACTGGTTTTAATTTTAACAACAGAAAACGGTTTTAAACAATGGGAAAAAACAGCTCTTCTTACGGCCACACAGGCGGTATATCACTAATACCTCTTTTTTTATTCATATTAATATTTCTTGGAAGCGGAATATATTTTCACCTCAAGGGGACATCTTACGCCTTTTATCAGATATCTTCACCTGTAGCTGTTCTTCCGGCAATAATTCTTGCTGTTATCTTAAGCAGCCAGAAACTTGAAAAAACAATCGAGTCTTTTCTTAAAGGAACTGGCGATACAAATATAATGGCAATGTGCATGATTTATCTTCTTGCAGGCGGATTCAGCTTTGTTGCAAAAAAAACGGGTGGGGTCGATGCAACTGTTAATCTTGCTCTCGATATAATCCCATCAGGATTTATACTTCCGGGAATATTTATTGTTGGTGCATTTATTTCAACTGCAATGGGAACATCTATGGGAACAATAGCAGCTGTTTCGCCAATAGCTCTTGGAATAGCTCAAAAAACCGGAATCCCTGTTCCACTTATGGCAGGAACAGTTTTAGGAGGTGCAATGTTTGGGGATAACCTTTCAATTATTTCAGACACAACAATTGCCTCTACAAGAACCCAGGGCTGTGAAATGAAGGATAAATTCAGAATGAATATATTCATAGCCCTTCCTGCAGCTTTAATAACAATAGCCTATTTATGGGTTTCAAAATCTTCTGGAGGAATTTCTGCTCCTTCGGAAGAATATAATATTTTCCTTGTAATTCCATACATTGCAATACTTGTAATGGCTGTTTCAGGTGTAAATGTATTTCTTACTCTTATGACTGGAATTATTCTTGCAGGAATATCAGGGTTTGTGACTGTTGAAAGCTACAGTCTTCTGCAATTTTCAAAGCAGATTTACAGCGGTTTTACCTCTATGCAGGAGATATTTTTACTCTCCATGCTTATAGGCGGACTAAGTGCTTTAATGAAAAATGAAGGCGGGCTCGATTTCTTAAGCTCAAAAATTCAGAAATTTACAGGTTATTTCTCAAAAAGAAAAAAAAGTAACAAGGCTGAAGAACTTGGAATAGGTCTTATGGCTTTTTTGACAAACCTTTGCACAGCAAACAATACAGTATCTATTATTGTTACAGGAAGTGTTGCAAAAAAAATTGCCGATAAAAACAGAATTGAGCCAAAAAGATCTGCAGGTATTTTGGATATTTTTTCATGTATCTGCCAGGGTCTTATACCTTACGGAGCCCAGGTACTTCTTGCTGCATCAATATTTAAAATATCTCCTGTATTTGTAAGCATGAATGTATTCTATTGCATGATTCTGGGCGTATGCGCAGTTTTTGCAATATTTTTTAAAAGAAGCATTCCTGAGAAACTATAAAAAAGAAAGGGAAAAATATTATCTGTTATATTTTATGATATTTCTGGTATAATTCATTTTAACCTACCTTTTTTAAACCTATAAAAGGAATTAATCATGCTTGAAGCTTTAGGAATTAAACTGATAACAGTTTTAGCAGGATTTCTTTTTGAAACAGGACTGGCAACTTCAGATAAAATCCAGATTGATAATGCTCCTTCATGGTATTATGAAACAAAAAACCCTGAATATATCTATGTTTTTTCATATAAAAAAGGGGGGATAGAAAAAATTGATCCTCTAAAAAATGACCTTGAAAAAAAAATGGTCAAAAAAATAGATAAGATCATTGAAACAGTTATTTATGAAAATTTCAAAGATATAAAAGACAAGGCTGAAAACAGGCTTATCCAGGAATTTAAAAATGATGAAAACCTTAATCTTTTTGTAAGATCAAATATAAAAATTGAGAGAATAAAACAGAGAAAAGCAAAGGAAAAAGGTATAATTCAGGATTCTCAGGAGGCAGCAGTCTTTGGTTCTGCAGTACTTGCCAAAAAAGAACTTATAAATTATCAGAAAAAACGCGTTGAAAAGCTAAGAGAAAAAATTGAAATGA
>JBNJDM010000150.1:0-4044 GCA_051744925.1 Thermodesulfobacteriota bacterium
TATCTTTATCAATTTTTATATCCCTTATTTCACCAAGTTTAATACCTTTATATATAATTTTTGTTGAGTTTTCTTTTATTCCGTATCCGCTTTTTAGTTTAAGATTAATTAAAAAACCGTCTTCCATAGCTTTTTTTCGGTTTTTATGGAGTGTAAAGTCGGTTTTGTTTTCTATAACTTTTTTACTGCTTTTTTCTGGTTCATCAAAAGATATTCCGCCTTTTATAATAGATTCTAAATTTTCGGTATTAATATTAATTCCTGATAAATCTGCGGAAAAATCGATTCCCCCTGATTTAAAAAATTTTGTGTCTGTATATAAAAAGTCTGAAAAATTATCATATATAAGAGCTTTTATAATTATTTTATCATTTTTAATTTTTGTATCCTGAACAATACCAGCTTCAAAACCTTTGTAAAAAATTAATGATCCTTTATTTGGAGAATCAACTTTGTCAGCAATAAGGTTTATTTTTTTTCCTGTAAGATCTGGATGAACAGGTGGAGGAGAGTCTTTTGCTTTAAAACTGGATTTTCTTTTTCCATTACCCTTGTATACATTTATATACGTGCCTCCAATAACTGTTTCAAGACCTTTTACACCGCTTAAATTAATCTGGGGCCTTACAGCAAAAAAAACACTTCCATCTTTTGCAAGATCTGGTGCTGAAGGGTAAATATTTATTTCTGCAATAAAGTTATCATTGCTTTTATTATATTTTATATCTGTTATTTTGCCGACTTCAATCCCTTTGTATTTAAGAGGAGTTATCCCTTTTTTAAGACCTGAAGCATTATCAAAAGAGATTTTAATTGTTTTTTCAGTTGCAAAAGCTTTTTCTTTGTCAGCATAAAGCCTGAATTTTGATCCTGAGTCTGCTTTTTTTTCTATTTTTGACGGAGTATCAAAGGATATTGCACCTGAAACAAGTGACTGGAGGTTACCTGCGTCTACTTTAACTCCGGATAAATCACCTGAAACAGAAAACCCTGAATTATTCCAGAATCTTGAATCAGTGCCTACTTTTTTTGCATACTTTGCAAAAATATGAACACTTATGTTAACTCCTTTATCTGTTATTTCAAAACCCTCAACTCTTCCTGCTTCAAGCCCTCTTGTAAATACAGGAGAACCCTCAGACAATGATTTTGCAGAGTCGGCTTTAAGAATAATGTGAAGACCCGGCGCGTCAGGATCGCTAAAGGGCGGGGCGCTTAAGGCTTTGAACTCAGTTTCAGGTTCTCCGGGAGAAGGCTGAACTTCAATGTACTGACCTGAAATAATTGTGCTTAATCCTGAAATTCCTGTTAAATCAAGTCTTGGCTTTACCATCCAGAATTTGCTGTTTTTTGTTGCAAAATTTTTTGCTTTTTCTTTTAAAAGAATATCAGCAGTAATTGTTTTACATGTATTGTCTGCATCAACATTTATAACTTTACCTATGTTTATACCTTTATATTTTACAGGAGTGCTTCCCGGCACAAGACCTTCTCCTGTGTCAAATTCAACTTTTATGAGAAAACCTTGTTCCATGGCTTTTTCTTTATTGTTGTAAAGCGTGTATTTATCGTTATTACCAGCAGGTTCTGCATTTTTTTCGCTTTCAGGGGTATCAAAAGCAATTCCTCCGTCTATGACCGAAGAAAGTGTGCCTGTGTCTATTTTAATTCCTGAAAGATCTCCTTTTATTGAGATTCCGCTTACATTCCAGAATCTTGTCTCTTTGTTAACAAGATGGGTATATTTCGGGTTTATTAAAATATTTACAAGAACATTTTCGCCTTTATCTGAAAGAGAGTGTGATTCGATTTTTCCGACATTGATTTTTTTGTATAAAACAGGTGAGCCCGGAACAAGATTGCCAAGGTCTTCGGCCTCTAATACAAGATGAAGTCCCGGAGCAGTCTGAGAACTGGGGGGAGGATTTTCAAGAGCTTTAAACCTTAGCTGTTTTTGCCCGTCTCCCGGTCTGACAGCAATATACTGTCCTGAAAAAATTGTTTCTATACCTGAAATTCCGCCTACTTCAAGTCTTGGTTTGACAAGCCAGAAAAGAGAATTTTCCTTTGCAAAATGGCTGTATTCTTTTTCTATTACAGCTTTTACAATTACAGAGTCAAAGTTGCTGTTCAGTTTTACTTCTTCAACTATACCTATTTTAATACCTGCATACTTTATTACAGTTTTATTTTCAGTAATTCCTTCACCGTTTTTAAATTCAAGTGTTATTTGTGTTCCTTTTTCTGAGTAGTTGTCATACATCATCCAAAGGCCTGTAATAAGAGCAACCAGAGGAATAAGCCATATTACTGAAAATTTGGTTTTTTTTATTTTAGCTTCAGGTATCATTTTTATTATCCCATATAAGTCTTGTATCAAAAGTTGCTGCAGCTGCCATTGTAAGAATCACAACAGCAGTAAATGATCTTAATGCAGGTCCAGGAGTTACTTCAGCAATTGTTCCAAGTTTTACAGCACCTGTCATAAGTGAGATTAAGAAAACATCAAGCATTGACCATTTTCCTATTATATCGACTATTAAAAACATTTTTGTTCTTTTTTCAAAAAAATAATTCCATTTAAAATGAACTGAAACAAGAAGAATTATAAGCACTAATATTTTTGCAAGGGGTACTGCAACACTTGCTGTAAAAACTATGACCGCAAGAAGCCATAAATCTGCATTTATAAGAGAGGTAACACCTGTTAGTATAGTTTGTGAACTCTTGTCTCCAAAATTATTTGTAAACATTATGGGCTGTATATTTGCAGGAATATAGCAAATTAAAGCGGCAGCAAGAAAAGCCCATGTTCTGGAGATACTCTCTTTTTTTCTGAAAAAGAGTTTATTGCTGCATCTTGCGCATTTTAAGTTTTTGTCAGCCGGCAAGTTTACAATTTTGTTTATTTTGCCGCAAACGCTGCATACAGCAAGATTGTTTTCAGCACCTTCGGGATTACTGGTTTTCATTTATACATTCCAGTTTTTTCCATATTTCATAATTACTTAAAGACGATTCATTAAATGTATTTAAAAGTATAAGCGCAGCAAGAAAATAAAAACCTGGTTCAATTGAAGTATCAGCTAAAGACCCTATTTTTGTAAGAGCAACAAGAATACCTATAAAATATACCTGCTGCATACCGAAAATATCAATTTTATTGTAAAATTTGTAAATGAGAAATCTTTTTGGAAATTTGATTTTAAAATATATTGATAAAAGAACGTATAAAAGTAAAATCAGTTTTAAAAAAGGTATTAATATTGTGAATAAAAAAACAATTATAGAAATAACAGGAAAACCTGAAATAAAAAGTTGATAAACCCCTGTAAAAATACTTGCCGACTGAATTTGTCCAAAAAGATTCAATGTTAAAACCGGCGTAAAAACTGCAGGGAAAAAAAGAATAATACAGGCTGTGCAAAGTGCTGCTGCTTTGTTTACAGCATCTTTGTGTTTATGTTTTAATTTGAATCCGCATCTTTTGCACTGAGCATGAAATCCGGGATTCAGCCTGATATCCTTTTGAATTAGATCACAATGGGGACACAGGAGAAAAGAGTCTTTGCAGTAATCTGATTGTGTTGTGTCTGTATCCATTTTAAGCTTGTTAGTTCCATAAAAGATTTTGAAAAAAATAGTCGTCTATATTAAATGTTTTTTAATTTACTGCTTCTGACCTGGGAACCAGCGGAATTATTATTAATACGCCGTCCTTTCAGGACTATGAAAACAATCTTCATTCCGGTGGTTAAAACCACCGGCTATACGACATTTCCCTTTCAGGGAAACCATTAAATATTGTTTTTGTGCTCTTTCTATAAAAACTTAGCAAAAAAAATCCGATTCAATTGTATCCATCATTTTTTCAGGGCTTTTTGTAAAAAAGCCGTATTAGCGCAAATTCGGGTCATTCGCGGCAACATAAATATATATGAGCAATAAAACACTTAACTTTTCAAGCTCAGGGCTGGAAATTTAAAGATCTGATCATATAAAATACAGGCTCCCAGGCTGGAGCTTGGGAGCCAGCAGTCCGAG
>JBNJDM010000151.1:0-4043 GCA_051744925.1 Thermodesulfobacteriota bacterium
GGCTTTTCATACCCATATTTTTTTAAAATAACATCCGATTTTTTTACATATTCAACAAACTCGTATGCAGCTTTTTTTGCTTCAAGAATACATCCGCCGTGAATAACAGGCCGGGCCTGATCAATCAAAAAATAAACCCCTGTTTTTCCTTTTTCTGATAATGCCTGTGAAAGAGCACAAAAACCAGAATCTGTAAGTCCTGTATAAGCATACTGGAAAGACTGGAAAACATTTTTTCCCAGAAAAAGCTTGTCTTTGTATTTTGATAAAAGATCTTTTTCTTTTAAAAAATCATATACTGTTTTTCCGTAAGGTGCTGCCTGAGGAAGTGCAATAGAAATGCTTTTGGAATTTTGTAAAACAGCTTCAAAATTTTCAAGATTTTTTAAATTTTCTAATTTTGTCCATAAAACCGGCTTACCTCTGGCATACAGAAAAAAATCTTTTCCTGTACCTTTGTTTACAAGCTGCTCAGCACTAATTGTATCTGCGGAAAAAAATATATCATACGACTCCCCGTTTTTTATCCGGCTGTAAAGCATCCCTGTTGAAGCAAAACTTGCAATAACTCTGACATTATTATCCTTTTCAAAGTTTTTGACAATTTCTTTCATAGGAAGAATAAAACTTGCAGCACATGCAACCTTAAGTTCCTCACAAAAACTGTGAAAAGGTAAAACAAGACATATTAATGCAGTTATTAAAAACTTCATTTTTTATCCGCCTATGCTTACCATTTGAGTTTTGACATCAGGCATAATTTCATGCGCAGACGCTTTTTTCATAAGGGCAAAATTAATCAAATCTAATATTTCCTGATCGTCTGCACCATTTCTGAGAAGGGTTTTTAAATCAAATAAATCATCTTCCAAAAGACACGGTCTTATTTTTCCGTCTGATGTAAGCCTTATTCTGTTGCAGCCTGCACAAAAATGGCTTGTCATGGCATTAATAAAGCCGAGCTGACCTTTTGAATTTCTTATTTTATACATTGAAGCAGGCCCTGCCAAAGGGTTTGAACTAGCTTTTTCAAGAGTTCCGAATCTGTTTTCAATTATTTCTTTTACACTTTGGGCAGACATCTGATGTTTTTGAAAAAAATCATTTTCTCCGATTGGCATAAGCTCGATAAATCTCATGTGAAAATCGTTTTTTACAGATAAATCTGCAAGCTCTTCTATTTCCGAAGAATTCATTTCATTTAAAATTACAGTATTGATTTTTATCGGATTTAATCCTTCTTCCTGAGCAGCTTTAATCCCTTCAAACACAGATTTAAGTTTGTCTTTACCTGAAATTTTTATAAATTTGTCGGGATTCAGGGTATCAAGACTTATATTCAGCCTTGATATTCCTGCTTTTTTAAGTTTTCCTGCATATTCTGATAAAAGAGTTCCATTGGTTGTAAGGGTGATTTCATTTATCTGCTCAAGCTTGTTTATTTCCTTTACAAGAAGATCAATATCTTTTCTTACAAGAGGCTCGCCTCCTGTGAGACGAACCTTTTGGATTCCTTTTTTTGCCATGATCTCAACAGTTTTTAAAATCTCTTCATAGGAAAGGATTTCATCATGGGAAATAAAATCTCTTTTGGATGTATTGCAGTAACAGCAGTTTAAATTGCACCTGTCAGTAACTGAAATTCTGAGATAATTTACTACTCTCCCCTGGCTGTCCATCAGCCTGTTTTTCATATCAGGACTCCTGTTTTAAAGTTAACAGGCTTTTTCAAGTCTGCACGGTACAAATCTGTGATAAGGTGTTCCAAGAGGATCTCTGTTGGTGGTTTTTGTAAGATTATTTACATTTAAGCCGTATACCTCATCACCATAAATAAGGCCGAATCCATGGGGAATAAGAACCATATTTTTTCTTACCTCATCACTTATTTCAAGCTCTCCTGTTTCTGAGCCTGCCTCTGTTGAAACCTTTACTAAGTCTCCGTCTTTTATGTCAAGCTCTTGTGCAAGCTTCTCATTTACAGCTATTGTACACGCTCTTTTCCCTTTATTCCACTCAGGATTTCTCATCATTGTATTCATATTTTTCGGAGTATGTCTTCCTGCATTTAAAACCAAGGGAAATTCTTTTGAAAGCTCCATCTCTTTTTTTTCTGACTTGGCATCAAGATTTTTGGCCTGATCCGTGAATTCAGGAACTATCAGTTCTATTTTTCCTGATTTTGTTTTAAGCATTGAAAGGTTTTCAGTTTCATCAAGCTTTCCTACCCAAAGTCCCTGGGGATTATCCATAACTGCCTGAAAAACTCTGTCTCCAAGATCAAGACCTTTTTCAAATCCGATTCTTTGTGCATTTTTTCTGAAATCTTTGGGAGCAGTCATAAGAAGACCCCATAGTGCGCCAAGGGATGCGCTGTTTAATTCTTTTCCTATTGTTTTTGCAAGAATAAACATTACAGAAGAAAGATACTGTGGATTATTGCCAAGCCATTCCATTAATTTTGCGCCAAAAGTCATTCTGTCTTCAGATGCGGCTTTCATCACATCATCGGGAATTTCAGGCACAAGACCAAGCTTGTCTGCAAGCATTGTAAGAATCTGTGATGCTTCAAGGCAGTCGTTTTCAGGCTCTACAACAGGTCTTCTCATCTGAAAATAAATTTCAGGATAAGACCATGGAAAAAAGGTTGCTTCATTGCATTCATAAAAAGTGCGGCATGGAAGCACATAATCTGCAAGTCTTGCTGTTTCACTCATGACAATATCTGCCACAACAACAAGGTCAAGATTTTCAAAAGCTTTTGTAAGTGCTTTTGTATCAGGCCATGAACGGATAGGATTACATGCAGCTACTATAACATTTCTTATTTTTTCTGGATGATCATTTAATATCTCTTCAGGAAGAACACTTGCAGGAAATGATCCTGCAGCTGCCGGAGGCATTTTTGAAACTAAAGTTTTCCATGTTTTTTCATCTCTTTCATCTGCATGATAACCAACAGGAGCAAGAAAACCTGGAATTACATTTCCGCCTTTCTGACCGAAAATTCCGCAGATTGAACCTAAAATATTTAAAAGATAGGAATTAAGGGTGCTGTTTCTTCCCATATAAATTCCAAGATCAGGATGATACGCCCATTTTTTTTCTTTCATAAGTCTGCACAATTCATATACAGACTCATATTCAAGCTCGCACATCTCTATAGCTGATCTGTAATCAAAATTTTCAAACCAGTGTTTTATTTCATCCCAGCCCTGGACATGATTTTTTATATAGTCTTTATCTTCCCATCCGTTTTCAACAATAATTGCTATAATCGATTTTATAAGTAAGGAATCTGTTCCCGGACGAAGTGCAAGATGAATATTTGCAGTTTTTGCGGTTTCACTTTTTCTTGGATCTATTGAAACAAGTACTTTATCAGGATCATTTGCAATGCTTTTTAAAACCTTTGGAGCCTGGGGCATCTGATGAGAAGCCATTCCGTTCCAGCCCCATGCTATAAGCATTTGGGTATTGTGCTCGTCTGGTAAATGAAGAATATACTGCTTTCCAAACATTCTTCCCTGAATCCACCATGCACCAGAAAACTCCTGTCCTGCAGAAGTATAAAGATTTTGTGAACCAAGCTTTTTTAAAAGACTTACTCCAAATGCTGCTTCAAAATGGCCGCCCTGTGAACTTGCACCAAGATATGCAAGTGAACGCGGGCCGTATTTATCAAGGGAAGATTTGAGTTTTTCAGCAATTTCTTCAGTTGCCTTTTCCCATGATATAGGTTCAAATTTGCCGTTTACTTTTTTAAGGGGAGTCTGAAGCCGGTCTTTGGGGTATTGATGATAAATTACATTCAATCCTTTTCTGCATACATAACCTTCACTTCTCGGGTTATCCTTGTCAGGGCGGACTTTAACCATTTTATTATTTTCAACCAAGGCTTCAAGACCGCAGTTTTGCGCACAAAGAACACAACTTGTTTTATGCCAGGTTCCCATTTATATTTTCTCCTTAATTTTTTTTCTTTAACTTTATTATCATTTAAAAATAATAAAAAGGGTCTTATCTGCTTTTTTTATGTCAAA
>JBNJDM010000152.1:0-4032 GCA_051744925.1 Thermodesulfobacteriota bacterium
TTTGCCCTGGCAACTATAAAAGGAGCTCCCATTTGTCTTAGAAGAGCTGTGCATATTATGGAAGATTCCTTTGAGTCATCACCAATAGCGCATATTACAGAATCTCTTTTGGAAGGATTGAGCCTTGCAAGTTCATTTTCATCCGAAGCATCCATAATTACTGCTTCTGTTACAAAAGAAGAAGCTTCCTCAACAAGGCTTTTTCTCCTGTCTACAGCCAGAACTTCAGCTTTTTTATCTGATAAGCTTCTGGCAAGAGACATCCCGAACTGACCAAGGCCGATAATTAGTATTTGTTGTTTCAACTGAAAATTCCTTTTATATTATAAAAAAAGTTAAATAAATAAGTTTATCTTTGTTTGAATTTATTTATCCGGTTTAAGCTTAATTTAGTTAAGAGTAATTCTGCTTTCAGGATATTTTGTCTGTGAAGCTGAGTTTTCATTGTCATTTATAAGAAAGATAAATAAAGTCATAGGTCCTATCCTCCCTGCAAACATGGCTGCAATTATAATTACTTTGCCGATTCCGTCGAGCATACCTGTTGCACCTGTTGATAATCCCACTGTACTAACAGCTGAAATTGCTTCAAAAACTATATCTGATACATTAATATTCTGGGTTGTTTCAAGCATTAATATGACAATAATCCATGTTGCAGCACCTGAAAAAGCAATGGTAACAGCTCTGTTTACAATGTTTTGAGGTATTTTTCTGCTTTGGACTATAATATCTGTTTTATTTCTCACAGTAGTCCAGAAGGTAAGAATAAGAATAGCAAATGTAGTTGTTTTGATTCCTCCTGCAGTACTTCCCGGGCTTCCACCTATAAACATAAGCAATATCATAAAGAGAAAAACAGGGCCTGATAAAACAGAAAAATCTACAGAATTAAAACCGGCGGTTCTTAAGGTAACTGACTGGAAAAAAGCATTCTGCAGTTTATATAATGTATTAAATTCTGATAAAAATCCGTTCCATTCAAAAATAAGAATAGTAATAAAACCGGTTATTATTAAAAAAATTGTTGTTATAATCGGAATAAAAGATGCTGTTGGGATTTTATTTCCAACGACAAAATCGGGAATCATTATACTTGTTGCAGGAGCAAGCCCTCCTGCCAGAATAAGTGCAGCCACAGTAAAAATAATAACCGGATTTTGATTATACTGCATAAGAGAATCTGTCTGGAGTGCAAATCCTGCATTACAAAATGCTGATACAGCTGTGAATATACCTCTGAAAAGTCCTGAAGAAAAATCATCTCCGGAGTAAATAAATCCTGCAGTAAGTATTAAAGCACCCAGAGCTTCGGCTGAAAAAGTAAATTTTAAAATAAATAAAAGAGATTTAACAAGATCTCGTGATTCTATACTTGTTGCAGCAGAAATAATTTTTTCCTGCTTTAAACTCAGTCTTCTTCCCAGAGCATGGAAACCTGTTGCAGCGATACTCATTATACCAAGCCCGCCGAGCTGTATAAGCCCCAATATAAATAACTGCCCTGTAAAGGAAAAATCGTTTGGTGTATCAAGGACTATCAGTCCGGTTACACATACAGCACTTACAGAGGTGAAAGCAGCATCTGTAATGCTTATTACTTTATCTGCAGAAGAAAAGGGAAGAATAAGAAGGATTGTTCCTGTAAAACATAAAAAGAGAAATCCGGAAATGAGAATGCTTGCAGGGTTGTCAAGAATTACTTCCAGCCATTTTGTTTTTGAATAAAAAATTTTTGATTTAGGAATCATAAAAACTGTTATTATAACGGCAAGAAAATATATTAATCCTGCATACCTGTAAAACGGAATAAAAAAAATAATCAGAAAAAAACTAAGACCAAAATAAAAATAAAAAGAATGTTTCATCTTTTTTTTTACAGCTTTTATAAACTGAAAAAAAATAATCTGATTAATTAATGCGCTTAAAAAAATAATACCTGTTAAAGTAAGTGAATCGGGGTTCAGGTATAAGACTGATATAAGAAATATAAATATAAAAGATGCTGATCCCCATAATGATCTTTGTAAAGATCTCTGCTTATGTGTGCTTGATTTAATAAAAGATACAGTATTTTTGAAATGATAAATTCTAAAGAACAGGTAAATAAATATTAAAGATCCGCAAAGAGCATTAAAAGGGCCTGCCGAAAAAAACTGATAACCTGAAAACAAAAACAAACCGAGTGAAAAAGTCCCGGTAAGTTTTGCAATAATATGGTTTCTGTATAAAGATGCGGCGCAGACAAGGCAGAATACAAAAGAAAGAGCAGATGCACCTGACCTCATTAATGAAAGTAGAGATTCCTGTGGATTATCCGGGAAAAATATAAAGGGAAGAACAGAAATTACAAATAAAACTCCTTCTGATCCCGCACTTTTAATACCTGATCTTGATAGTTTTATAACTTTCATTTAATTCCGGCCTTATATTAGTTGATGAACGAAAACCTTCTTTTTTGCCCGGTTCTTAAGCTAAACTCAAAATTTAATACTCAAAATACCTCTGTATTCCTGAGGTTAAATTTTTCATCACCTGTAACTAAGCAAAAAATTCTGGCTTTCGGCCAAATACTATATCAGAAAAACCTGAACTGAATAAAAAATCCCGGTATTGGATTATTACCTGAGAACGCTTTAAATATTCAAAGGTATCTATAGCACAGCAAAGGTTAAGGTAAAATATTTTAATGTTTTTAAAAAATATTTTTCATGGATTACTTCATGTTTTACAAAAGATTTACTATTGCAAAGGAATAATTGTGATATATATGGGCACGAATCGATTTTATAAGATTTTAGACTTCAATAACTGAAACTTACTACCGGAGAAAAAATGAACCAGGAATATATTTGTGAATATACCAGATCAGAAGAGATTGTTAATTCAGTTACTCATGGGGCAGGAGTTGTTTTAAGCTTTGTCGGACTTGTTGTTCTGGTTGCTTATGCGGCTTTGTACGGAAATGCTATGCATATAGTGACATACAGTGTTTTCGGATTTTCAATGATCCTTTTATATCTTGCATCAACTCTGTATCATTCTGTAAGAAATCCAAGGCTCAAATATCTTTTTAAAAAGCTTGATCACAGTGCTATTTATATACTTATTGCAGGCACATATACTCCGTTTACACTTGTTCATATAAAGGGGTTTGAAGGATGGCTTCTTTTTTCAGTGATATGGTCTCTTACTGTTGCAGGGATAATTTTCAAATTTACCTGTATTTCTAGGTTTAAAAAATTGTCATCAGCTATTTATATTGCCATGGGGTGGTTGTGTATTTTTTCAATAGGTACAATAATAGAAGTGTTAACTCCTGAGGCTTTAAAATATCTTGTGCTCGGAGGTGTTTTCTATACTGCAGGCGTAATTTTTTATGCATGGAAAAGCCTTAAATTTAATCACGGTATATGGCATATATTTGTGATTTCAGGAAGTCTTCTACACTTTTTTGCTGTGTTTCAGGGTCTTGCTGCTTTTTCCGGTTAGATAAAAAATTTAACAGCATTAATAGCTGAGTATTTTCAACAGCTAAATAGTTGCTGAACGAAAACTGCCTTTTTTGCCCAGTTCTGCGTTAGAATCAAAATTTAATCCTCAAAATACCCCAGTATTCCTGCGGTTAAATTTTTCATCTGCCTTGAACTGAACAAAAAATTCTAGTTTTCGGCCAATCACTAAATAAATATTTATCTTTTAAATTTTAAATTTGTATTTATATTACATTTCAGTGTCGATTTTGGTTAAGAAACAGGAGGCCTGATGAGCGTTCTTATGCACGGAGGAAATCTTAAGGATATATCCTCTAAAATGAATATAAATATTAAAGATTTAAAAGATTTCAGTTCAAATCTGAATCCCCTTGGTCCTCCCAAAGGACTGCTGGAGTATCTCCGGGATAATATAAATGATCTTCTTTTACTTCCTGATTATGATTCTCAGGCTGCTTCAGGTTTTATCTCAGAACTTATTAATGCAGATACAAATCGTATAGTTCCCGGAAACGGAACAACAGAGTTTATAAGAAGA
>JBNJDM010000153.1:0-4017 GCA_051744925.1 Thermodesulfobacteriota bacterium
CAGGGGAATTATGATTACACAGCATGGAAATACACTTATCTAATGATGGCTGCACTCATGCTCATCGGAGTTGTTACAACGCTTGTGATCAAAGAACCTGAGATAAAAATAAATAAAGTTTTTAACAGGACTGCTTCTGATTATTTCGGTTCATTTATTGTGTTTGTTATTTCTGTATCTGTTTTTGCAGGAGTTTTTTATTATACAAATTCTTTTTTTTCAGGAGTTACTGATTTCGTAAGTAGTTTTGCTTTTAACGGTTTTATGGCAGGTTTTGTATCTGAGGCATTAAGACTTAGCATGGCAATTTTTTCAGGGGTTGCTACTGCATATTTTTTCGGAAAAACCAGGCTTGTTAATCAGGAGATGATTAAAGTAACTTATATTGAGCCTGTAAAAGACTTTTTCGACAGGTACGGGCTTAAGCTTTCTTTTATACTTCTTTCGCTTATTGGATTGTATCGTATTTCAGATATTGTTCTTGGTGTAATTTCCAATCTTTTTTACCAGGATCTTGGGTTTACTAAAACTGAAATTGCAACAATTGTAAAAACATACGGACTTTTCATGACTATAGCCGGAGGTTTTTTAGGCGGAATTCTTGCCCAGAGGCTTGGTGTTTTAAAAATATTATTTGCAGGAGCCTTTCTTTCTGCGGTAACAAATCTTTTGTTCATGATTCTTGCCTATTCAGGTAAAGATATGTTTATGCTTTATGTTGTAATATCTGCGGATAATCTTGCAGGAGGACTTGCAACCGCATCTTTTGTGGCTTTTTTATCAAGCCTTACAAATATAAAGTTTACAGCGGTTCAGTATGCAGTATTCAGCTCTTTGATGACATTAATTCCCAAGCTTTTCGGAGGATATTCAGGTACAATAGTAGACAGTCTTGGGTATGAAAGTTTTTTCCTTATAACTGCTGTTGCAGGAATCCCTGTTTTATTTCTTGTGGGGTTTGCAGGGAAATATCTCAATATTGAAGAAAAAGCTGATTAATTGTAAAGTCTGAATTGGGTGCTTAATTTAAAATGATGAAAAGCTCAGTTCAGCAAAAATATAAATTTTACTCTGGAGTATTAGAATGAAAGAAAAAATAATTGTTCTGGCAACAAAAAACAAAGGTAAAAAAAGTGAAATAATTAACCTTTTAAAAGGTTATCCTGTAAAAATAATGACCCTTGATGATTTCGGGCCTATTCCCGAGATAACAGAAGACGGAGAAACATTTGATGAAAATGCCTATAAAAAGGCAAGCCTTACTGCAAGGTATCTTGGATTTCCTGCTATTTCAGATGATTCAGGTCTTGTTGTTCCGTCACTTAATGGTAAGCCGGGTGTTCATTCTGCAAGATTTGCAGGAGAAAATTCAAGTGATGCAGAAAATGTTGCAAAACTTTTAAAAGATATTGAAAATATTGAGGACAGATCTGCTTATTTTGAGTGTGTAATATCGATAGCTGTTCCAACAGGACCTGCACTTACATATGAAGGAAGATGCAACGGAGTAATAACAAAGGAGCCAAAAGGCAAAAACGGCTTTGGTTATGACCCTGTTTTTTTCTATCCTGAACTTGAAAAGACTTTTGCAGAGATTTCCCAGGAAGAAAAATCAGAAATAAGTCACAGGGGTAAAGCTTTAAAAGAAGTAAAGCAGGAGTTTGGCAAGGTTCTTACATGGCTTGATCAGAATCTTCCCAAACAGGAGAAATTTGAATGCAGCAGGTAGATTTCGGTGATATAGTATTAAAAAACAGATCTTACAGAAGATTTTATGAAAACTATGAACTGAATGATAAATATCTGAAAAAACTTGTATCTTATGCAAGACTTACCCCGTCTGCAGCAAATCTTCAGCCTTTAAGATACAGGCTTGTTTCTCTGGAAGATGAAAAAGAAAAGGTTTTTAATACTTTATCATGGGCTGCTTATCTAAAAAATTTTGACGGTCCTGTAAAAGGAGAAAGACCTGGCGGATATATAGTTGTTTTAAAAGATTCTTTATCAAAAGGTGATCTGTACAAATATGATGCCGGAATATCAGCTCAGACGATTTTGCTTGGAGCATCTTTTTCAGATCTTGGGGGATGCATTATTGCTTCATTTAAAAAAGATGAGCTTATAAAAGAGTTGTCTGTTCCACCAGAGGTCGAGCCTGTTCTTGTAATTGCCCTTGGTAAGCCTTTGGAAAAAGTTGTAATTGAAGAGGTGGGAAAAGATAAAGATATAAAGTATTTCAGAGATGAAAATCAGGTCCATCATGTGCCGAAAATAAAGCTTGATGATCTTATAATATAGCAGTTTAATCTAAATCGGGGAGACCATGACACAGAAAAATGTCAGCAATCTGGCTGAAGAAAAAATAAAAGCAGTAAAAAAGAAAAAAGAAGAGATTCTAAAGCTGGAGCCTGAAGAAGCTTTAAACGAAATCTTAGATTTTCGGGAAAGCCTACCCCTTGTTCATTCCTTTCCTGAACAGTCTTTATATATGCTAATGCATGAATGCGGATATGAAGATTTTCTTCCGGTTCTTGCAATGGCAAGTAAAAAACAATGGGAATATATAATTGATCAGGAAATCTGGGACAGGGATGAAATAGATATACACAAAGCTTCATACTGGCTCGGTGTGTTTCATATGGCAGATCCTGCAAGGCTTGCAAACTGGCTTTTAAATGATCAGGATGAGTTTTTAACCTATTTTTTAAGAAATAAGATCGATGTTGTTATAAGAGAGCATGATGAAGATCCATCCATTATTCCTGATGATTTCAGAACGTTTGATGATGTAATTTATTTTAAAGTTTTTGAAAATGAAGAAAGCCAACAACTTCCTGTAGATATAACAAGTCTTGTGTATGATCTTTTTTCAAGAATAGCAGATGAATCGTATTCATTGTTTCAGACACTGATTTTTACTTCTGCAGGTGTTATAAATGCAGAACATGCTGAAAATCTTTACAGGCTGAAAAATGCAAGGCTTGAAGAAAAAGGGCTTTTACCTCTTCATGAGGCCATAGAAGTTTATGCTCCTGTCTCTCCTGAGGATCTTCCTTTAAGAAAAGAAAAAGTTCATGATGAGCAAAAAAGCAGATTTTTTGTAGATGAGAACGGTAATATTGATTCATGGTCAATTATGGATATTTTTTCTGCTGAAAATTATTTTACAGATTTTGAATTTGCAGCTGAATTTGTTTCACTTTGCAATAAGGTAATTGTTGCAGACAAAAAAGGAGTTAAAACAAGAGAGGATCTAAGTAAAGTTGTAAAAAGGGTTTCAGGGATTTTAAAGGCCGGAGCACAGCTTATTGGCGGTTTTCATGAAAATGACACAAACAAAGCTCTTATCAGTAATATTTTTTCTAAATACTATATTACTGATATTTTCAGAGCAGGTCACTCAGCTATAAGAGGTGTAAGGGACAAAATTCTTACATGGCAGAGATCTTCATGGATGGTAAAAAATTCCTTTAATATCAGCTTTCTTGGTGAAACATGGATGGGAATTACAGGAGGACTCCTTGTATGGCCTCCTGTTTATTATGATAATTTTGAAACATCAGATGAAATATACAGGCCTTTCGGATGCATAGATGATATAGAAAAAATCAATTCTGAGGTTGAAAAAATTATTGCCCTGGATGATCTTTTGGGTCTTATTAATATCAAAAGCATTAAAGTAAAGGATGCTACACTTACGTGGGAGAACTTTCTTCTGACTCTGTGGGCAAGGGACTGGCTTCACTTTGATGATACATGTCTTGAACCTGTTAAGCTTGAAGATTTTAAAAAGTTTTTTAAATGGCTATGGTCTGAAGATGATAATAAAGGTTTGATAGGTAAAGATAAAAAACAGGATTTTTTAAACTGGGTTGTAAGAACTTCTGAAATAGATCCCGATCTTATGGTCAAAAGACTTGGGACTGTTTTTGATCAGCTTTTTGAAGCTGCAGAATCTGAGTTTAAGGATTTGGATCCTAAGTATCTTGATCCAAAATATATAAATATTTTTCTTGT
>JBNJDM010000154.1:0-4000 GCA_051744925.1 Thermodesulfobacteriota bacterium
TCCTGTAAATCATAAAATAAAAACAGGCGACCAAATCACTTTTTCCAAAAAAGTTGGTGGTGACAGTGATGACTGGAGAACTTTTGCAACTCTTGGTGTGATTATTGTTGCGGCAGTTGCAGCTCCTTATATAGCTGGTCCGGTTCTTGGTTTAGAAGGGGCAGCTTTTTGGGCTACATCAGCAGCTATAAGTGCCGGAATTCAGTATGGCGGTATGAGGCTTATAGATCATTATATGCCCTTGCCTGATCCTGAAGGTAATGTACCTGAAAGAAACAAATCTCCGTCTTACAGTTCAGCGGGTTGGAGAGAAGCCAATCCTAACCGGGAAGGACTTGTTATACCTTTAATAATGGGCAGGGTAAAAGTAAAGCCTCCGATAACTTCTGTAACCGTTGAACAGACTCAATCCAAACATTACAACGTTTTTAAGACAAGCAGTGAAAGCATGAGTAGATGGAGTGGTTCGGCTGTTGTTGCAGGAGAAAAGATAAACTCTGTATTATTAAGAATGATTGTTTCAGAAAACAAAATTTCTAATATTGAAAGGGTTCTTGTAAACTCAATAGATTTAAATAAAAGTTATACCAATTTTTATGAGGAATACTGGAATAGTTACAAATCCAACCCTGATAAAGCAATGGAGCCACAAGTTGAAATACCCTATGAGGATTTAAATCTTTCTTTCAGATCAAATATGAAAGATGACATGCTTGTATATGATGGGTGGTTTTTTCATCTCCTGAATGAAAAAATTTATGAAATGTTATGGTCAAAAGGTGGTGATCATGCAAATTCAAGAAATGATTTATTTTTTGATATAGGGGATGGTTATGAATTTGTAGGTGATACTACATACCTTAAAAAAGTTAACGGCTTAATACACAGAAGATTTCATCAGGTAAACGGTTTTACGCCTTATTCCAGACCTTTCCAAAAAGCTTATAATGACGAAGAATATAACCCGACTACTAAAGATTATCGAGATACAATGTTAAAAGAAGATTCTAACTCTTATGATAACAACAAGAATATATCTCCCTCTTTTGATAAAAAAATAATATCCCATGAACTAGATAAGTCTAAAGCAAATTCAGATGATGGTTATGTAACTGTTTCACCAAAACAGTCAGTAAATCCGAATAATCAGTTAAAAGCTGTTTATGTCACAATCCGTTTTCCTCGTGGTTGTTATGAAATTTTAGAAAAAATTGAAGAAGATGATAAAGATTATGCTGAAATGCATGGCATTGTTGCAGGTGATCATCTTTATATGGTTCAGTCTTTCAATGTTCAGGTAAGGGTAAGCGGAGGTGCCTGGAGAGATTGGGGACCTATATATATAAAAGCCAACACTACATCTCCGGCAACGTATTTTCTTGGTCCTTTTTATGAGGATTATACTCGTTCTGAAATAGATACCATGCTTGCAAATCAGACAGAACAAAGTGAAATTTATCCTGATAATCTTGATGATTTTGAGACCATAGGATACCTAAAAAAAACTTTTAAAGAATTTCTGGATATTTCTGATATTCCTTCGATCACAAAAGACATGGACATAAGAATAAATTACGGCCCTGATACTTATAACAGCAGTTATCATGTAAATGATGCTGTTATTGAAGCAGTATATTCTTATTACGATTATGATTTGCAGACTTATCCGGGCTGTGCATTCATGGATTTAAGGCTTGGAGCTTCAGATGCTGTAAACGGTTCAATTCCCAAGATAGAAATGGTTGTTGAATCTTCAGTTCTGGATATAAAAGACTCTGGATCTGATCAGGTTTTGCAAAAAGCAGCAAATAATCCGGCATGGCAAGCTTTAAAACTTCTTACAGATGAAGAAATTGGGCTTGGAATACCATTTGAAGATATTGTTATATCTGACTTTCAGGAGTGGGCTGATTTTTGTGTTAATGAGGGAATAGAATCAAATTATATTATAGACACTCAGGCAAGTTTTTCTGATCAGATTAAGCCTATTTATACACTTGGCCGAGCTTATCCGGTTAAAAAATCTTCAAAGCATTCAATATTAATAGATAAGCCCGCTCCTGTAGCACAAATCTTTAATGACTCTAATATAATCAAAGATTCATTTTCTTTGGTTTATTTATCAGAAAAAGATCAGGCAAATATTTTTGAGCTTGAATATATGGATGCAGCTCAAAATTTTGAAAAAAGAACTCTGGAACAAAGGCATCCAACAAATACAATAAATCGTGAAAACAGAATAAAATATTCACTTTTTAATTGCACAGAACGTCTTGTAGCCAAAAAACACTTAACTCTTATGGCAAACAAGAATATGTGGTGCAAAAAAATAGTAAAGTTTGCCGCAAAAACTGATGCAATAAATTGTGAGCTTGGTGATGTAATAAATGTAAACTACAGAAATGTTTCCTGGGGAATTCATTCAGGAAGAATTTTAAAACAAGGTTTAACTGAGTATGAGTTTTATATTTCAGGAAATTTCAGGTTTGAGTCAGGAAAGAGTTATTATGCACTTGTCAGAGATATAAGTACAGATGGTCTGGAAACTTTAAGCATACAAAACAAAGCTGATAATGCTGATTATTCTTTTGATGAAACAAATCAGGAAACTTTAATAACCTTTAATGAACTTCCTCAAAACGGAACAATACAGCCTGATGCAGTTGTTACAATAGGTGAAAACAGTAATGTTGGAAAGCTTTTCAGAATAACTCAGATTTCAAGACAGGAGAATAATAAAAGGGAAATATCTGCTCTTGAATATTATGATGAAGTTTATAATACAGATAATGTTGTAGATGATGATCCGGATGATACCCCTGTTGAAACTGTTATTCCCGAAGATATTAATGTAAAAGAAATTTATCAGGAGTCTTCTTCTAACAAATCATCTTTGTATGTATCATGGACAGGACATTGTTTAAGCACTGTAGTTTCAATATATCTTAATTCTAAAAAAATAATTACAAAAGAAAGCTCAGGAAACTTTGTAATTATAGATCCTACTGAAGAATTATATCCAAATTCAAATATTTTAATCACTGTTTCAAGTTCTTCTCAGGGACCTGTACAGGAAAATCAAAGACTCAGATATCATTATGAAGGCTATCCGTATCAACTCGAAAATGTTTTAAATGTGGAAGTATCTATACTTGATAGTAATAGATTTAAACTCCATTTAAATCAAAATTTGCCAAACTTTATAGATTTTTCTGAAATTACTGCAAAGTTTAATGATGTAAAAACAGGTACAAGAAAAAGTTTAGAATTTGGTTCTTTTGAAAACAGAAATGATTTTATTGTAGATACAAAAATACTTCCCGGACAATACGTTTTCAGAGTTTATCCCCATGTTAATGAAGAAAGAATTTACCAACCTATAAAATCAGAAATCATTACGGTTGCACCGGAAGACATCGGGACTATATATCTTCCGAATGTAACAGGACTGAGACAGGCCAACGGTCAGACTAAGTGGACTACTCGTGATGCTGAGATTACATGGGATCATATTTCAGATTTTTTTGAAACAAAAGCCGGAACTAATCCAGGTGGTGCAGGAAATGATGAGAGCAGAATTTCTTACAGAATAGATATTAAAAATTCTGTTCAGCAAACTATAAAATCTGAAATAGTTACAACAAATTTTTTCAGATATTCTTTGGAACAAAATACAGAGGATAACAATGGAACTCCGGAGCCGCATCTTACTTTTCATGTATATGCTGTTAATCAAAGTGGTGTAACATCAAAGGCCCCTGCAATTTTAGAATTAGATCATGTGCCACCACAAGTGGAAGAATTTATGCCTAAATCTTTTGTTGGAGGTGTTTTTTTCTCATGGGCGATCAGATATCCGGAGTTATTAAAAGAATACAGGTATAAAAGAAAAGTAACAGAATCTGAAGAAACTCCTGACTGGAGTTCAGTTTCTAACTGGGAAAAAATGATTGGGAATGTTTATTCTTATACCTTTTCCAAAGAAGAAGCAGAATCTAAA
>JBNJDM010000155.1:0-3981 GCA_051744925.1 Thermodesulfobacteriota bacterium
CCATAATTTTTCAGGCTGATCTTCGATATCAGGTTTGTAAACTTTTTCTTTCCACTCTTCCTGGGGGATTTCTTCATAGGATAAAGATACAGCATCTTTACTGCACCCGCATACATTTACCACTTCTTTGGAAATTTTATCGGCAAGCTCTTTTTTTTGATCATCAGTTCTTCCGGGAAACATTTTTACTATAATGTGGGGCATTTTATCTCCTTGATATTTTAAATTTTTATTCTCTTAAATGTCTTGATTTGTACCTGTCCATCAAAGATTTTCCTATCATTTTAGATAGTTCTACAGGGCTTGTTTTACCTCTCTGGTGAAGAATTTTCAAAGATGCTGTAACAATATTATGAGGAACAGAGGGAACCTGATTTTCAGGTTTTCTTTCAAGTTTGAGAGCTTCGGGCTTGCATGTTGAAACACAAAGACCGCATCCTATGCATTTGTCAAAATCGATTTTTACTTGTCCGTCTTTTACTTCACAAGCATCCATCTGACAGCGTTTTTCGCAAACACCGCATCCTGTACATAACGACTGATCAACACTTACAATAAAAGAAGAAGATAATATTTCTGCAGGTTTTGGATAATTTTTTACAGTTCTTAAAATTCCGCAGCAGCATCCGCAACAGCAGCAAAGCCAGTGAATATCTTTTCCATTGCTCGGCTGAAGCACAAGCCCTTTTTTATTTGCAAGTTTTAATACTTCAAAAACTTCTTCTCTGGTTGCTTTTCTGCCTATATTGTTTTTAAGATAAAAATCTTCATCTCCTCCAAATGAGATACATGTTTCAACAGGTCTGCTGCAGGCAGATCCGTCAATTGCCTTTTCTTTTCTGCAGACACACGGGCTTATTATAAAGTTCTCTTTTTTTCTGACAAGCTCATAAGCATTTTCATAAGTCATTACTTTTAATGAATTATCTATGCTCTCATTTACCGGAATTGTCCTCATCTGGGGAGTTTTTTTCCAGGTTTTTACATCAAGAAGATGGGGTATATATTCATCCATATATTCAACAAGCTCTGGTGTAAGCCTGTTAACCTGAAATTCCCAGATTCCCACAACAAACTGAAGAGCTGTGTATTTAGGGGAGTTTTTCTCTTTTTTTGTACGGAGAATAAGACCTTTTGCAGCCATATTCTCAAGCAGTTCAGAGGTTTTTTGAAGAGATTTGCCGGATCTGTATGCAATTGCTGCTGCATCTTCAGGCATTAATGTAAGATTAAGAGTAATCTCTGCTTCTTCTTTGGAAAAAAGGAGTTTTAAAATTTTTATCTCAACGCCTGATTCTGTTTCAGGATATCCTCCGGGAAGAGTGTCAAGATGTTCAGCCAGTTGTTTATATATATTATCAGACATATTTTTTATAAAACCGTCCTGTTTTAAATGTTCTTATCAAAATTTACTTTACCAAAACCCGGACTGAATAAAAAAGGGAAAACCAGATAAAAAGTTTTCCCCGGAATATGTCTCTTTGAATTAAGCAGGACAATACATGCAATAATTAAATGGAAACCATAACTTTTATTCAGTCCACTTTTTTATTTTATCCTGATTTTCATCCACCCATTTTCTTGCAGCTTCACCTGCTGAAGTATTTTCTGCTTCAAGCATAACTTCAGTACAGTCTTCAATACTCCAGTTAAAGTTTTTCAGAACTTTATAAACTTCAGGTTTTTCCTTTTTAAGACCTTTTCTTCCGATTGCTGCAACATATTCATTATCACCAAAAATATTTTTCGGATCTTTTAAGTATTTAAGATCCCATTTTGAAAATACCCAGTGAGGAGTCCAGGCAGTAACAACAACAGGTTTTTTATCATCGAGCTTATCCTTAAGCATTGCCGCCATAATTGGCCCGCTGGAAGGCAGAAGTTCATAATTTTCAAGTGAATATTCTTTTATAACTTTTTCAGCCAGCCGCATAATACCTGAACCAGGATCAATACCTATAATTTCTTCATCAAAAAGCTCCGGATTTTTTCTTAGATCTTCAATGGAATCTATATCTACATATTCAGGAACAGCAAAGCCTACTTTTGCACCATCAAGAATTTTACCCAGAATTTCAATATCTTTTCCGTGCTTTTTCAGATAGTGGGCATGGGTAACAGGTAGCCATGCTCCTGTAAATCCGTCAACATCTCCCGACCACATTGCAGCAGAACTTGCGGAAATAATTTCTACATCATAGTCCATATCCTCTAAAATTGTTTTTACAACATGGGTACTTACAACTGTTTCAGCCCATTCAACATAAGAGAGAACAACTTTTTCCTTTGCAAATACTGCTGAGGAAATTGAGATCAAAAAAACTGCAGTTAAAACCAATATACGCTTCAGCATAGTTACTCCTTATTTTTTGAAATTTAGTGATCGTATACAAATTGTAAACACTGTTTCAAAAAAAGTAAAAACTTTTTTGTTAAAGAACAAGCCTGCATTCCTTTTAAAATAAGCGTTTATGCTGAGGGTCATTACTATTTCTTTTACTATAAGTTTAAAAAGTTCTTTCACCTTTAGTAAGGGAAATTTCAACTCTGCGGTTTTTTTGCCTGTTTGCATCTGAAATATTAGGCGATTTTGGGGCATACTGAGCATAACCTTCAATATATATTCTTTCCGGCCTTACATTGTTTTTAATAAGAGTTTTGGCTACATTTACAGCTCTTGCTGCAGAAAGCTCCCAGTTTGAAGGATACTTTGAAGAATTGATAGGGCGGTTGTCTGTATGTCCTGAAACAGCAATATTATAATCTTTATACCGTTTCAGTATATCTGCTACGCCGGACATCATGTTTTCAATTCCGGGTAAAAGCTCAGCTTCTCCTGTGTTAAAACTTATTTTTTCACCAATAACAAGGACAAGCTCTTCATCATTAAATTCAACTGAATAATCAGAACTGTTTCTCCCTTCCATGAGTTTTGAAAACTCTTCTCCGGCTTCTGACATTAAAGTTCCTGAAGGCAGATGCTCTCTTGTTCTGTCAAAATAATGTTTGTCATATTTTTGTTCAACCGGAGTTACTCCCTGGGGAGACGAATATGTAACAGTGTGATGCATATCTATTTTTGAGGCATAAAGATAAATAAAAAATACAAGAACCAGGGTCATGAGATCTACCATCATCCATAAGCCTGTATTTTCCGGCTCTGTATTCTTTAGTACAGAATACCTTTTTAAAAGACTTCTCTTTTTTTCTGAAATCTCAAGGTTTTGCTTAAGCTTTTCAATTTCTGCTGAGGCCATGAGTTTCTCCTTCAGGTACTGAAGATAATCCCCCTGCATTTTGCATAATATTCGGGTGGTGATATTTAATATTTTCTTTGCTGCAGTTATATTCGCCAAGTGAAGATAAAAGCCTGTATGATATCGCCTTTGAGTTCATATTCCTTGAAATATCAAGCAAACCTTCAATTATAAGGCTTTTTTCAACAGATTCACTGGTAAGCATCTGGGAAGCTTTTTTTGAAACCGGAAGAAATATTAGGTTTGCAAAAATAAGGCCGTAAAATGTTGTAAGAAGAGCTGTTGCCATCCCTTCGCCTATCATTTCCGGAGCAGTCATATTATTTAAAACCTGAATAAGACCGATTATTGTTCCTGCGAAACCGAAAACCGGGCTTAGCTTCATCATTGTATTTACAAAATCGTTTTGTTCTTTTCTAAGAGCGGTATCATTGTGATACCTGTGCTCAAGAGTAGTAACAACAGCAGAATCGGAGTATCCGTCTACAACAAGTTCAATTCCTTTTTTTAAAAATTTGTTTTTTATATTTTTGCTTTTTGCTTCAAGATCTGCAAGACCGCCTATTCTTCTTATTCTTGCAAGCATTGAAATCTCTTCTATAAGTTCATCAAAGCTGTTTGTCTGATAATTTATAATCTCACCGAAATTTGTAAAAAAAGATTTTACAGCATGTGGAGATGAATTGAGCATACTGCAGACAACAGTACCTGTAAGTACTATAAG
>JBNJDM010000156.1:0-3971 GCA_051744925.1 Thermodesulfobacteriota bacterium
AGGATTTGCCTGCTTTTTTTCATGAGTTTTCGGAGCTTGTTTCTCTGTTTTTGGTTTACTGTTTTTTTCTTTTAATGAAATATCTTTTTTCCACTGGCTGAGTTCACTGTAAACACCTATATCTCCTTTACCGTCAAGGCATATAAACTTTGAACCAAGTGCTTTTGCAAAATACCTGTCATGGGTAACTGCAGCAACACAGCCGTCAAAATTTAAAAGTGCTTCTTCAAGCATTTCTATTGTGGGGATATCAAGGTCGTTTGTAGGTTCATCAAGGAAAATAACATCACAGGGTATTCTTATAAGATCAGCCATGAGAATTCTTGCCTGCTCGCCTCCGGACAAAGAATATACAGGCTGATCAATCTGATCCTTATCTATTCCGAATCTTTTAAGCCATGAAATAATATGAATTTTTCTGTTTTTAACTATTACAGAATCAGACTCAGGACATAAAATTTCCTTGGGAGTTTTGGTTTTATCAAGAAAAGCCCGGTTTTGATCAAAATATATTATTTTAAGATTTTCAACATGCTCTACTTTTCCTAAATCAGGAGCTGTATGCTTTGTTAAAATATCAACAAGAGTAGTTTTTCCGCATCCATTGGGACCTACAATTGAAATTCTGTCGTTTCTGAGAAATACAGTGCTGAAATCTGAAAAAACAGGTTCACCTTTATATGCTTTTGAAATTTTATGTGCAGAAATAAGCTTTTTAGTTTTTCTTCCTGTAGATTCAAACTCTATTTCAGGCGAGAGATTAACACTGTCTCTTGCCTTTGCCTGACTAAGCTCTGATTTAAGTTCTGATGCTGCATCTATACGGTACTTAGCCTTGGTTGTTCTTGCACGCGGAGACTTTGAAAGCCAGTCCTGCTCTCTTCTCATCTTATTTTCAAGAGACATTACCTTTTCAGTCTGACTTTGTAAAAAAGCGTATTTTTCATCAAGAAATGTTTCAAAATTACCTTTTACAATAAAATTTGCACCCGGATAAACAGGTGAGATTTCAATAACTCTGTCTGCGCAGTTATTTAAAAATTCCCTGTCATGGGTAACAGATATATATGAAAAGCCAGAGTTGTTTATCATATTTTCAAGCCATTCAATTCCGTTCAAATCGAGATGGTTTGTAGGCTCATCAAGCAGAAGTATGTCAGGCAGTTCCATCATGGCGCATGTAAGAGCAAGTCTTTTTTTCATTCCTCCTGAAAAAAGACCTGTTTTTGCCTCATCATACTCACTCATGCCGGACATGCCTATTATTTTTCTTATTTCGCCTTCTTTGCCAGGATTTTTTTTAAGAGACTCTTCAATTTTATTTGAAATAATCTCGCCTGCAGACATTGATTCATCAAACACAGGATCCTGTTCAAGATATACGCAGTTAAGTCCTTTTGTTCTGTTGACTTCACCGCTGTCAGGGGTAACAATTCCTGCAATTATTTTTAAAAGAGTAGATTTGCCTGCTCCATTGGGGCCTATTACCCCTATTTTTTCAAATTTTTCTATACCGATTGAAAAATCTGTAAAAAGCGTTTCCATGCCGTAGGATTTTTCAATATTCATAAGATTCATCAAAAAAGCCAATTAATAACTCCTTAAAACAAGTTCTGCAACTGCTTCTATATGATAAGTATGGGGAAACATGTCAACCGGCTGAACGCGTACAGGATCATATTTTTCCTTAAACATCGATATATCCCTTGCCATTGTTGCGGGATTGCATGATACATAAACTATTTTTTCCGGAGCAAACTCAAGAATTTTTTCAACCACTGCTTTATGCATTCCTGCACGCGGAGGATCGCATACAAGAACATCAGGACGCCTGTTCATATCCTGAATAACATCCTTTAAATCTCCGGCTTTAAAAGAACAGTTTGTAATATTGTTTACTTCACAGTTTTTCCTTGCATCCTTTATTGCCTCTTCAACTATTTCAACTCCGTAAATCTCTTTTGCATAATCAGAAAGATGGATTGCAATAGAACCTGTTCCTGTATAAAGATCTGCAACGTATTCATCCCCTTTTAAATCTGCAAATTCTTTTACTACATTATATAGCTGCAGGGCACCTTTTGTGTTTGTCTGAAAAAAGGAATTTGCCGATATTGAGAAACTATGTTCTCCGATTTTTTCGCTTATATGATCATTACCGAAAATCAGAATTTCATAATCGCCCTGACTTATTGAAGCTTTTTTTGCTGATACATTATTTAAAAACGATGTCACATAAGGGCAGTTTTTCTTAAGTTCTTCACCAAGAGCTTCGATTTCTTCTCTGTCTTCATAACCTGTAACAATGTTTACCATAAATGAATTTTCAGCAACTGAGTGCCTTATCATAAGAAAACGCCAGAAACCTTCATGCTTTCTTCCATCATAAACTTTATGCTCTGAAGAAAGCATAAATCTGCGCACTGTATCAAGTATTGTATCTGCCTGTTCAGGCTGGATAAGACATTTCTCAATATCTATAATCTTTGAATAAACACCTGGCACATGAAGACCTACTCCGCTTCCCTTGATAATATTTTTATCCTCCAGCTGCTCAGGAGTAAGCCAGCCTGAGTCTGTAAATGAAAATTCCATTTTGTTTCTGTATCTGAAAATCTGAGGAGATCCAAGAGCATCCAGGACTTTAACTGAATCAATAAGTCCGATATGCTTAAAAGCCTCTTTTACCTGACTTGTTTTATATTCAAGCTGATCTTTGTAATCAAGGGACTGCCATCTGCATCCTCCGCATGTTCCAAAATACTTGCATTCAGGTTCTATTCTTTTTGGAGATGGTCTTAAAATCTCTATAACAACAGCTTCAGCAAACTGCTTTTTTCTTTTAACAATCTTTGCCCTTACAAAATCTCCGGGAAGAGCTCCTTCAACAAAAATCACAAACCCGTCAAGTTTTGCTATTCCCCTGCCTCCAAAAGCAAGATTTTCTATTTCAAGTTCCAGTATTTTTTCTTTTCTCTTACCCATTTATTCTCCTGCTTAATATCTGCTGTTTTAAAGCAGACTTTATAATCTAATATGATTTGCCGCAAACAAAGTTATGATTTAATTTTTTAAAAATCAGGATTTATTTGCCTTTTCAAGCATTTCACCCATCATTTTATGAATGAGATTAACTGCTTTAAGTGGCCTTAACATTACTTTAAATGATATTATCTCACCTTTTTCATTCCAGGAGATCATATCAACACCATTTATTTTAATTCCGTCGATTTCTGTTTCAAACTCAAGAACTGCGTCAGTTTCTGAAACAACCTTTCTTACATATGTAAAAGTATCATTAACAAATACAAAAAGTGCGGCAGTAAGATACATTTTTGTTATATCCTTGCCTTCCTGGGGTGTATGAACTACAGGAGAGTAAAAAACCACATCATCAGCCAGAATATTGTCAAGTTCTTCAGGATTTTTCGATTCAAGAAGTTCATGCCATGCTTTTACAGTATTTTTAATCATATATGACCTCTTTAATTTTTATTTTTCATTTAAGTTCAAAAAAACAATAACAATACCGGTGATTATACTCTAAATTATATTTTGCATAGGAAAAAATTTTATATCAGGTATATATAGTTGCTTAACAAAAAATTCCGGTTTTCGGTCAAAAACTATATAATATAAATTGAAAAGTTGAAAATTTCAGCTGAAGATATAGAATAATTCTAATCCTGTTGTTTTAAGATTCATTGTCAGGATTCAAATTCTAAATAGTTGCTGAAGAAAAAATTCTGGTTTCGGCAAATTACTAAATAAAAAATTTGGAGAAAACATTGTCCTCAGACTGCAAAAAAATATTTTTTAATTCAGATGATATCAAACTTCAGGGATATATTCATATACCTGATACAGATACGCCCTCCTTTGTAATATGCTCACACGGTCTTTTAAGTGACGCTTTTTCAAAAAAACAGATAAATCTTGCTGACAGACTTATTGAACAAAACATAGGCTGT
>JBNJDM010000157.1:0-3943 GCA_051744925.1 Thermodesulfobacteriota bacterium
CCGGAGCCTGAACAGATAGCTTAAAATGAGCTTGAAAATTTTAAATATGATCTTTGCAACAATCTCTAACGGCAGGACGTCGTTGAGACGCGATTTTTCGCGTCTTTTTGCACTCTTCCAGGCTTCAGGCTTTGGGAAATTTGAACTGACTCCCAAGCTTGGGAGGCTTATGAACCAGGTGATCAGTAAAAAAAGAACCTGAAAGCTTTCTTTGGCATGAATTCCCTGAAAGGGAAGTGTCATATAGCCGGTGGTTTTAACCACCGGTAAGGTTATTTTTTTCATAGTCCTGAAAGGACGGCGTATTAATGAAAATTAAATCCAGGGGTATTGTATGATAGAGAAGCGATAAATCCCGTCTCTACAGTATAAAATATTTTGGATTAATGATTACATAATCATTTTTAAATCAATAAACCCCTTTTTTTATGCTATAGTGAAATAAAAATGGAGGTTATTATGCGAACTATTTTTATTTCTTTTTTTCTTGCAGTTTTTCTTTTTTGTTTATCTGGTACCACTTTTGCGGGTTTTAACTGCATAACCCAGGACAGAGGTGTGCATATTGCATGGTTTGGCGATGGAGGCTACCTTAAAATTACAAAGGTAAGAAAAATGTCTTCAGACTTTCGTCTAACTGTAGATATGAATAAAAAAGGAAAAAATATTTTTTCAGGTGTTCCTTCCAATGGTCAGAAAATATCAATACCCAAAGGTACAAAAGATGTAATTTTAAATATATCTGATGGTGAGGGTGAAGTATGTTACTCCAGATCAACTAAATAATTGCTGAACAAAAATTCTGATTATCAACTAATTATAAAACAGCCTTTCTGAACTTCAAAATTTTTGATCAACTCAATTTATGAAAGCTTTCATTATTGAAAGATAAAATGAAGGTGCTAAACTGATTAAACTTTTTATTTAACAGGTTAATCAGGGGGAAAAATGGAAGCAAAAAGCAAAAAAGAAAAAGCAGAGTTCGCTGTTGATATTCTCCACAGAACAGTTATGCATCATTTTTTGTGGTTTTCTGAAGTAAAGCATCAGATGGGTGAAGATATTGCTTTTGAAACACTTAATAATGTTTTGCACAAAAGTCTTAAAATTCAGATGAAAAAACTCGGAAAAGTTTTTGATTTTGAAATCGAAGACGGAATACCTGCACCTCTTTTGAATCTTGAAGAAAAGAAAATGGAAGAATTCATAGAAACATTGTCCTTAAACTGGCTTGTCAATGACGGAGTCTGGTTTCAGGAGGTGGAGTTTGAACATGGAATGAATGATGCCAAAAGATGTAATGATTCATGCTGGTCGAATTTCTCTCCTTTTGAGGCAAGATCAATAAAAAAACTTCTTAATATTCCTGATAATCCCGGCCTTGAAGGTCTTGAAAAAGCTCTTGGAGCAAGAATTTATTCAAATATAAATACCCAGTCTTCATATTGGGAAAATGATAACTCACTGGTTTTTGAGATGAATAAATGCTGGGTACAGGAAAAAAGAAAATCAAGAGGTCTTGATGACTATCCCTGTAAATCTGCAGGACTTGTTGAATACGCATATTTTGCAAGGGAAATCGATAAAAGAATAAAAACAGAATGTATAGGCTGCCCTCCTGATGATCATCCTGATCAATGGTACTGCGCATGGCGTTTTTATATTTAGTGTCTGAAAAAAATGGTTATCGGCCAGTTAGTATTTAAATTTTTTCAGCGTCAAAAAGGACCCTGTTTTTTGCTTGAGAAGTACTTGAGCAGCCTTTCTTTTCTTGTAAACGATGTTTAAATAAATTATTATACAATTTATATTATCAAAAATTTTAACTGTCAGGGGAATATATGAAAGTTAGAAATAAACTTGTTTTAATAAGCTTGGCAGGGATTTTTATTATATTTGCAGTTAGCCTTCCTTTTCTTCTTGTAAAATTTTCCGATCTTAAAAAAGAAAAACTTTCTGACAGAGTTCTTGAAATGAAAACAAATTATTCAGAGGTAATGGATGCAAAAAAAGATGTCTGGATAACAAATGCTCTTCAGATAGCAAACAACTCCGAAATAAAAAAAGCTCTGAAAAATAAAAACAGAAAAAAAGCTTTTGAAGTTATTTCACATCTTGGCGACGAATTTAAAAATAATACAGGATTTAAAAATGTATTGGTTCATATTGCTGATGAAGATCTTAATTCATTTTTAAAATCCTGGGATTTTGATGATTTCGGAGAAAGTCTTGATTACTCTGAAGGTTATAAAAAAGTTTATAATGAGAAAAAGTCATTTTGCGCAATGGAGCCCTCTCCAAAAGGTTTAAGACTGAAAGGACTTTTTCCTGTTTTTGAAAAAAATCAGATAATCGGTGTTATAAATTTTGAAGGCGGTCTTAATTCAGTTAAAAGAAGCCTGAAAAAAGCAAATACTGAGTTTTTATATTTTATGGATGCAGATGACCTTAAAACAGCCGGCTCTTTGTCAGATAATTTAAAAATAGGTTCATTTATTTTAAGTCAGAAAGATTATGACAAAGACTTTTTAAATTACATGGATAATTTTCCGGACATAAAAAAGATAACTTCCAAAAAATATTATTTTGATGACAGGTATCTTGTAACAGCTGATAATTTTAAAGATTTTACAGGCAATAATACAGGGCTTTATTTTCTGGCACAGAAAACAGATAATGTAATAAGCGGGATAAAAAATGAACAAAAAATGGTTTTATCTGTTTTTGTAATTTTATTTGTTGTTTTTGCTGTTATGATTTTATTACTTATAGGTTTCATTAACAGAAGTATTCTTGTACCTCTTAGAAAAAATGCAGATCTTATGAAAACAAGTGCAGAAAATACAGCATCTTCTGCAGACGAGGTTGCAGCTTCATCATCCAGTCTTGCCCAGGGAGCCTCCCAGCAGGCCGCATCAATAGAAGAGACGTCTTCATCCCTTGAAGAGATATCTTCCATGACCAAACAAAATGCTCAAAATGCACAGGAAGCAGATTCCATAGTAAAAAATACAAAAGGAGTTTTTGAAAATACTTCAAAACTGATGCACAAGCTTTCAACAACCATGGAAAGTATTGCACACTCCGGTGAGCAGACAGGCGAGATAATAAAAAAAATAGATGATATAGCTTTTCAGACAAACCTTCTTGCACTAAATGCAGCTGTTGAAGCGGCAAGGGCAGGTGAAGCAGGAGCTGGTTTTTCAGTTGTTGCAGAAGAGGTAAGAAATCTTGCTAACAGAGCATCCGAAGCTGCAAAACAGACATCTTATCTTATAGAAACTTCCTCTGAAAAGATTAATCAGGGCGTAGATTATGCAAAAGATACAAAGCAGGCTTTTGAAGGTGTAATTGAAAGCTCCCTTAATATAGCAAAAATAGTTGATGAGATTGCAGGTGCTTCAAAGGAACAGTCTGATGGAATAGAACAGATAAATATCGGAGTTTCTCAAATGGATAAAGTAACACAGGAGAATGCATCAGGAGCAGAAGAATCAGCAGCAGCTTCAGAAGAACTTAAAAATCAGGCTGAAACAATGAAACGACTAACAAAAGAAATTTATGAAAAAATAAAATAACAAAACATTATCCATCCGGAGTCTTTATGAGCGTTTTTTTGCCTGACAAGCAGGGTGATTGGGATTTTAACCTTTTTTTTGAATCATTGTCAGACGGGGTTTGTATACACAAGCTTTTATTTGATGAATCAGGCAAACCTTCAGATTATGAAATCAGGGGAGGTAACTCAGCATTTGTTCAAATTCTTGGTTATGAGATAAAAAACGCTGTTGGAAAAAAAGCTTCAGAGTTTTATAAATCTGATCCACCTCCATATCTGGAAATATATGCAGAAGCCGCATTAAAACAAAAAAGCTTAAGCTTTGAAACATATTATCAGCCCCTTGAAAAATTTTTCAGAATAACTGTTTTTTCACCTGAAAAA
>JBNJDM010000158.1:0-3931 GCA_051744925.1 Thermodesulfobacteriota bacterium
CCCTCCTTTGTAATATGCTCACACGGTCTTTTAAGTGACGCTTTTTCAAAAAAACAGATAAATCTTGCTGACAGACTTATTGAACAAAACATAGGCTGTTTAAGATTTCATCACAGAGGATGCGGTGAAAGTGAAGGCCTTCTTGAAAATACAGATCTTGTATCAAGAAAAAAAGATATTATTTCAGCTTTTGAATATCTTAAAAATAATTTTAGGCTTAAAAAAACAGGGCTTTTCGGAAGCAGCATGGGCGGTGCTGCTTCAATATATTCATACTGTGATATAAATCCTGAAGCAATTGCGGTTGCAGCTGCACCTGTTTTTGGAGAAACAATGAAATCTTCGTCAAACAACAGTCTTGAAAATATGATGCAGGAAACAGGTTTATCAAAAGAGTTTTTTGAAAAAAATTCAAATTTTAATCTTGTTGATCAGATCCCCAATATAAAAAATATATTGATTTTTCACGGAGAAGATGACGAAATTGTACCCTTTGAAAATGCCAGTGTACTTTTCAAACGTTGTGAAGAAGATAAAAAACTTATTAAATTTGAACATGGAGATCACAGGATTTCAGATCCCGAATATCAGGATATTATGATTAATGAAGCTGTTAAATGGTTTGGTTTTTACCTTTAAAATGAACTGAGTAAATCAATACTTTCAAACTGTTATAAACTAAAAACTACATTTTATATAAAGAAAAAAAATTTAAACGGAGATAAATTATCATGGAATACCCTCAGCATAATCTCGGCCTTGACCTTGTAAGAGTTACTGAAACTGCTGCTCTTGCTTCGGCAAGATGGCTTGGAAAAGGCGACAAAAAAAGCGGAGATCAGGCAGCAGTTGATGCAATGAGACTCTCTTTTAATTCAATTAATATTCACGGCAGAGTAATAATAGGAGAAGGAGAAAAGGACAAAGCTCCAATGTTATACAACGGAGAATCGCTTGGAACAGGAACAGGGCCCTCTGTTGATGTTGCGGTTGACCCTGTTGAAGGAACAAACCTTCTCGCTTTTGGAAGACCTAATGCAATTGCTGTTGTCGGAGTATCTCCTGAGGGGACAATGTTTAATCCCGGCTCAAGCTATTATATGAAAAAACTCGTTGTTTCTGAAGCTGCAAAAAATGCTGCAGATATTAATGCTCCGGTGGATGTTAATTTAAAAAATATTGCAAAAGCTCTTAATAAAGATGTTGAAGATCTTATGGTTTTTGTTCTTGATAAACCAAGACATGCTGAAATGATTGATGAGATAAGAAAAGCAGGAGCAAGAATTCAGCTTCATACAGACGGTGATGTTGCAGGAGCTCTTATGGCAATCGATCCTGAATCTGAAATAGATGTTATGATGGGTACAGGAGGAACACCAGAAGGAGTGTTGTCTGCATGTGCAATAAAAGGTCTGAACGGTGAAATCTATACAAAGCTTGACCCTCAGTCCAGGGAAGAAGCAGAGGCTCTGAAAAAAGAAGGGGCTGATCTTGAAAAAGTAAGAAACGTTGATGATCTTATAAGCAGCAATGATGTTTTCTTTGCTGCAACAGGAATTTCAGGAGGGACATTTCTCTCAGGGATTACATATACAGGAAAAGGCGCAACAACCAAATCTCTTGTAATAAGAGGCAGAACAGGAACTATAAGATATATAAAATCTGTGCACAATTTTACAAAACTTATGAAGTTCAGTTCCATTAAATATGAATCAGAATAAAACGGAGTTTTCTTATGTTGAAAATAATTACACATTCAGAACTTGAAGCCGGCTCAGAAGTTACAGCAATAGCTGTAAGTGAAAATATTAATGAGTTTTCAGGCGAACAAAAATATTTTGAAATTGAAAATAAAGCCAGAGGACTTAAAGAATTCAAGGGAAGCAAAGATAAATCTGTAATTTTTTATTCCCCTGAAAATATTAACGCTGAAAAAGCAGTTTTGTGCGGTATAGGAAAAAAAGATGAGATAACAGCAGAATCTTTAAGAAGATTTGGTTCTTCTGCTGTAAAAAAAGCTTTGTCTTTAAAATCTGAAACAATAGATATTGTTTTTCCTGATACAAAAAAAAGTGAGATTGATGAAAAAGAAGCTTTTAAAGCAGTATGCGAAGGTGCATTTCTTTCCAACTACTCTTTTAATAAATACAAATCTGAAAATGAAGAAACCCCTTTAAAAGAGATAAGAATAGTATTAAGCAAAGACAATGCAGACAAATACAGAAAAGAAGCCCAAATAACACAAATAATATGTGAGTCTGTATTTTTTGCAAGAGACCTTGTAACTACTCCTCCAATGGACAAAAGGCCTTCTGCCCTTAAAAATCTTATTGTCGGTTTTGCAGAAAAATCAGGACTTAAAACCACTGTTATGGAAAAAAATGAACTTGAGGAAAAAGGTTTTAATGCACTTTTAGGAGTTTCAAGGGGAAGTTCTGAAGATGCCTGTCTTGTTATAATGGAATATACTCCTGAAAATTACAAAGAAACCATTGCTGTTGTAGGTAAGGGAATAACCTTTGACTCAGGAGGTCTTGATCTTAAGCCGCCTGCAGGCATGGAAGATATGAAGCTTGATATGGGAGGAGCTGCTGCTGCTGCAGGAGCTGTCAGCGCGCTTGCAAAATCAGGAACAGACAAAAGAATAATCGGTGTGGTTCCCATTGCCGAAAACATGATTTCCGGAGATGCTTACAGACCAGGAGATGTTTTAAAATCGTATTCAGGAAAAACAATAGAAGTTTTAAATACAGATGCCGAAGGAAGACTTATTCTGGCAGATGCTCTTTCATATGCAGAAAAACAGTTCAGTCCGGATCTTATAATTGATGCGGCAACCCTGACCGGAGCCTGTGTTGTTGCTCTTGGCGAAGAGATTGCCGGAATATTTTCAACAGATGATCAGGCAGCTGAAGATATTGTAAAAACAGGAGAAAGAATAAATGAACCCTGCTGGAGACTTCCTGTTTATGCAAATTATGCAAAAAAATTAAAAAGCAGTGTTGCAGACCTTAAAAATATCGGTGGAGGAAGGTTTGGAGGTGCAATAACTGCAGCCTTGTTTTTAAAAGAGTTTATTAATGATACCCCGTGGATTCATATCGATATTGCTGGACCTGCTTTTACAAAAGAAGAAAGTTATTACACAAACAAAGGCGGAACAGGCTTTGGTGTAAGACTTATTACAGAATATATTATCTCAAAAAATTAAACCAGGAATTATCCTGTTTGTAACGGTTACAAAGATTTTTCCTTTGTAACCGTTTTTTATTTTTTTAAAAAAAATCTTTGGAACCAAAAACAAGCCGGTTTTTCACTTAACTTTCTTATATTTTTTTATCTCGGGGGTTATTGATGTAAGCCTGTATACAGGACTTTTTGTTACTTTCCCTTTCGAAATTATATCAGCCTGATTTAAAAGTACAGGATAAGCTTTTTCCATAAGTTTACCTTCCATATATCCTCCGTGTGCAAGAAATATATGTCCAGGCTGAAGACTGTATATAAACCCGAGACTTTTTTTCATAAGATTTGGAAAAGTCACAGGAATCGGAAGATAAAACCTGTTTTTTACTTTTAAAATAACATCTGCTGCATAAAGAATACTCTCTTTTTCATTAAAAAAGACTACATCATGGCTTGTATGACCTTTTGATGAAAAAACTGTCCAGTCATCAAAAAAAGGAAGTTTGCTTCCATTTCCAAGTCCGTAGTCGAATACAGTTTTCCTGGGATAATACATCGGCCTGAAAGGAAATTTACTCATTACAGCAACATAATGACCAAGCATTATATCTATCTTGTGCTGAATAAACCCTCTAAACCCAGAATACCAGCTGTTTATTTCCGAAGGTGCAGCAACAGGAATTTCAAGATGTTTTCTGAAAAAACCGACTCCTCCCGCATGATCAGGATGTGTATGTGATGCAAC
>JBNJDM010000159.1:0-3864 GCA_051744925.1 Thermodesulfobacteriota bacterium
GTACTTGAAATGCTTAAAAACATTTTAAGTCCGTAGGGCATGGGAGTGTTTGTTATTTCTCTTCTGTGAAATTCCAACTGATGTATCGCTGTTTCTATAAGCTCCTTTTCTATTCCGTTTTCATAAAGATCTTTGAAAACATCAAAAACAATCTTTTCAACTTTCTCTGCGTCTTCTGCTTTTATATCCTTTAACCCAACGGCAAACAAAGTATCTTTATTATCTCCGTCATAACCTGTTACATCAGAAAGGGAAGATCCAAGACCTGACTCGATAAGAGCCCTGTACATTGGAGCTGCTGAATTTCCTGTCAAAATCTGGTCAAGAAGGGAAAGTACAAGAGAATCAAAAGAATCTGTAATATCTGAAGCAAGCCATGCAACTGCAGCCTGGGATTTTTTTTCTATATTTTTTTCACCGTCGGCAGGATAAGTATATTCTGCTTTTACAGGCTCAGACCATCGAGGCTGATTTTTTACATCTGTTCCGGGATCTATTTTACTGAAATGACTTAAAACATGTTTATCTATAAATTCCAGATGTTTTACAACATCCATATTCCCGTAAGTAAAAAACCATGAATTACTCGGATGATAATGAGTTTTATGGAATTCTACAAGATCATCCCTTGTAAGATTGGGAATCTCAGAAGGCTCACCTCCTGAATTGAAACCGTAGGTTGTATCAGGATAAAGTGCATTTAAAAGATATCTGCCCATTACCTGGCTCTGGGATGACATTGCACCTTTCATTTCATTATATACAACACCCTGATACGAAAGATTGCCATCTTCGTCTGCTGAAAGCCTGTGACCTTCCTGCATAAAGCTGAGTTCATCAAGATTCGGGAAAAAAGCTCCGTCAAGGTAAACACCTAAAAGATTATAAAAATCTTTTTCATTTTCTGTAGCAAAGGGATACATAGTCCAGTCGGATGCTGTAAAAGCATTCATAAAAGTATTAAGACTTCTTTTTATCATAGAAAAAAAAGGGTCTCTTACCTTATAGTTTTTAGATCCGCAAAGAGCTGTATGTTCAAGAATATGGGCTATACCTGTGGAATCATTTGGAACTGTTTTAAATCCGACTCCGAAAACGTTTTCACTGTCTTCAGATTTTATATGGATATGTTTTGCACCTGTTCTTTCATGTTCAAATTCAAAAAAAACACCTTTAATAAGATCAATATTTTTTTTTCTTAAAAGTTTGTAGCCTGATATTGTATCACCTTCATTTAAATCTTTTCTGGTATTACTCATAAATATATAAACCTTTCAAATTGTATATAGTAATCGGATAAATTACCGTATTTTTTATCAAATACATGCTTTAACAAACTACTGCCAAACTGCAGCCGGTTTATTTATATCATAAGTTCAAACCCGGCTGTCTGAAAGCAACGAAACAAAATCTAACACATTTATTAGATTTTTAAACTCTTTTTGGATTTTTGCGGAAGAATAAAAAGGATAGTAAAAATAAAAAAGACTGCAATCTAATATTTGCAACTATATTGTTAATTTTAATGTTTAAAAATTAAATAACTAAATCAGGTACGCAAAATATTAATTAAAAAAAACAAAGCCTGTTTCAATAAATAAAAAAGCTCAGCCTTTAATTAAGATAAAATTTTTGAGCCTGATGAACATCCCTTAATAAAGATATTTTCATCAGGAAAAGTAAAAAAAGCGCAATGTTTAAAATTATTACTCTTCATTTTTTTCAACTGGAAGATAACACCCTCTTTCAACTCTTTTTATCTGACCGGTTGAATGAAGCCTGAATATAATATTTCTGAGTTTTTTATCATCAAAACCGCTTTTTTGTTTTAAAATTTTAAAGTTAACCGGTTTTTTTTCTTTTTTAACTATATTGAAAACCATTTCAGCAGCAGTAACTTTTTTGCCCGGTTTTTTTTCTCCAAACCCTTTTACATTTGTGTATGAAGCTGCAAGCGCAATCTGCTTAAGAAGATTTTCAAGCTCAGTTATTCTTTCATTGAGTCTTTCAAAATCTTTTTTTGTAGGGATATTGTATTCTTCCATTAATTCATTTACAAGAGGGCCTAATTCTTTTTTTCTTTTTGAAGTCATGGGATCTCCTTTATTTATAAGCAAAATATCTTAAAGTAATTCCTGAAGTTATTATATCAATTATAAGCAGTACTTATTTAATGTAAAGAAATACTTATTTCAGGGTTACAATCATAAAAAAGCAAAAACAGTGTAACAAAGTCTGTAAGCTGAATGCTCAGTGCCGGGTAAATTCGGTAACAGATACATATCTGATCTGTAGTTAAAGCAGTTTTAAAACACATACAGATTAAAAATCATTTTATTAAATTTTACAATTACTTACAAGTTTAATATAAACTTTTACAATTATTATTGTTTTTAATTGCAAAAGTTTATCAATAAATGTATTAATCAAAAAAAATTATGCGGTCGCAGAAAGCCAGATATAAAAGAGTATTAAGTACTTTTCAGGCACGTTTATAAATGTAAAAAGAAGCTACGGGTTTAATAAATATATATGAAAAGATTTCAGAATTTTCTTACGAAACTTGCCACCCTTGACGGAACCGACCATAACATTGCAATGGGTGTAAGCGCAGGTATATTTATATCTTTTTCTCCGACAATCCCTTTTCATACAATACTTGGAATCATCTGTGCGGTTATTATGGGCGGAAGTAAAAGGGCAGCAGTAATTGCGGTCTGGTTAAGCAATCCTCTTACTATTCCTATTTTTTATGCAGCTGCATATTACACAGGTATTTTTCTTCTCGGCACACAGCATGCTGATATTCAGTTTATTTATGATCTTATAGATATTATTGAAGGAAACATGAATACTTCCCAAAAAATTGATCAGATTCTTATGGTTATGAAGCCTGAGATGGAGATTGTTTATGCAATGCTATTTGGAGGTGCTGTGCTTGGGCTGCCAGCGTCGGTTGCCTCTTATTTTCTTACAAGAAAATGGGTAAAACAGATACGCAATGAAAAGGTTTCAAATAAAAAATGACAGCGCCATACAAGCTTTTAAAAGAACACGGATATTTTGCAAAAAAAGAACTCGGCCAGAATTTTTTAACAGATCCTTCTTCGCCCGAAATGATTATAAAAAAAGCAGGAATTGAAAAAGGTTCAAATATTATAGAGATAGGGCCCGGACTTGGCGCTCTTACTATTGCAGCTTCAAAGTCTGCAGACAAAGTTTTCGCAGTTGAAAGAGACAGCAGACTTATCCCCCTTCTTGAACAGGAAGCTGAACTTTATCAGGCTTTAAATATTGAAATTATAAATCAGGATATACTTAAAACAGATTTATCAGAGCTTTTAAAAAAAGATAAAAAAAACTATATTATAGGAAATCTTCCATACAATATTTCTTCACAGATAATTTTTAAAGCTCTTGAACACAAAGCTCTTATTGAAAAATGCGTTTTCATGCTTCAAAAAGAGCTTGCATGGAGAATCTGTGCTAAAATAGGGAACAAAGAGTACGGAAGAATTTCTGCGGTGCTTGGTTATCACGCTGACTTAAAAAACATTGCATCACTTAAGCCTAATCTTTTCTATCCAAGGCCTAAAGTAGATTCATGTGTTATAGAAATAAAGTTTAAAAAAGAAATCGATAATCCGGCAGTCAGTGAAATTTTTTTCCATAATATCGTAAAAACAGCATTTAATCAGAGAAGAAAAACAGTTAAAAACTCTCTTTCAAAAATAGTAAAAGACAAATCACTTCTTGAATCTTATTTTCATGAAGCTCAAATCCCGCCTGATTCCAGAGCAGAAAATCTTGATGTAAATGATTATGTAAATTTATCAAATATCATATACAATAATTACTCAGATC
>JBNJDM010000160.1:0-3858 GCA_051744925.1 Thermodesulfobacteriota bacterium
ATACTCAAAAATAATTTTTGTGACCAGACAGGTGAGATCTGGTCTTCAAACGGACAGCTTCTTGCAACTACTTCTCAAATTGCTTATTTTAAGGAATAGTCTTGTTTTGTCTTAAAAAGAAAATATTTTATAATACTTTTTCTTGTTTTTTGAAAAAAGAAGTTTATTTGTTTGTTTTAAATAAAGATCATTCAATCTTTCCGTTTTTCGGTATATATGTATAAAAAAATATTTTCTGCTTTTTTAATAAACACCAGCCGCTGCCACACTAAGCTTGAAAATTTATAAGTTTAAGTATAATATTTTTACTTACAGTTTTTTATCTTTTTCTCTCAGTTCTTTAATTACACTGGTCAATTGCTGAAAATTTTTAACAATATACAGATCTTCTGAAAATCATTTTGTATTATAATAAAAAAAGTTTGGAAAGAAGTGTATGAAGTATTTATTAGCAGTTTTTTCAGCTTTGTTTCTAATCACTTTGTCCTTGAATCCGGTCTGGTCCGAAGGAAATATTTTCGGACTTTTAAGCAAGAATAAAGATGATGTAAACTTTAAAGCCGCTGCTGAAGGATGCAGTAAGCAGGCCGCTCAAAACAATGATATCTGCATTCATATAGGTCCGGAAAAATCTTCAAATCCAAGATCACAGATTTCAGCACTTAAAAAAGCCATTGGGAAAAACGATTTCTCAGCAATTGCAATATCTGTTGTTCTTTCAGGGGTTATGGCTGAAGCTGTTGAAAAGTATGTTAATGTACCGGTTATTACATTTGATTCACCATTTAATAAAAAAGATTCTTTTGCAGCACAAGCATATGTTGGTACAGACAATGTTCAGTTCGGGCGTGATCTTGCAAAAATAATAAAAAAATACAAACCGGACGGAGGAACTGTTTTTTTAATGGGTGACATGCATGACACCAATCTTTCTCAGAGAGTATGTGGTGTAAGGCGGGAATTGAGCGGAGATTCCGATTTTCCGGCAAACAAGCGTCTTAACGGAGAAGGGGGATGGAAAGAGTTTAAAAGATCTCCGTGGATTTCAGGTGATGATCATGACAGAACAATGGATCAGCTTTTATATACTTTTAAACATTTTAAACCTGATGCATTTATTTCCGTTGGTCACTGGCCTCTTATAAACACAGATAAATACAGAAAAATTTTATCTGAATTTCATAATGAATTTAGAAATAAAAAATATATAATAGCAGCAGGTGTTGGGAAAGTTCTCCCTGAATATCAAAAGCTTCTTGAAGAGGGGCTTGTCCATGGTTTTGTAAGTATAAATTTTAAGCAAACCGGAAAGCTTGCATATAAGCTTATGAAAAATGCTGCAAATGGTAAGTCGGTTCCCGAAACAACTTATGTAGATAATACCATTATCATGGGGAGGTAGTGTTTGTTTTCCCGGAAAAAATCAATCTCTGCACGGATAATATTTACTGTTGTTACTGCAGCTTTTTTAATTCTTGGAATATATTCTGTTATTACAATGCATATATATTACAAAAATGAGATGAAAGATCTCAGAAAAAAGGCAGAAATGAAAGGAGCTGAGCTCAGGGCTGCAATAGCAGTTCCTTTGTGGTATTATGATAAAAATCAGATCGGTAAAATATTAGAAAGTGCAATGATCGACCCTGAGATTAAAGGAATTGCTGTTGAATCAGATCAGGGGAAATATTCAGTTAAAAAAAACTCTGATTCCAACTATGCTAAAGGAGAACCTCTAATTGATAATAATACAGTTGTTGTAACAAACCCAGTATCTTATTCAGGTGAAAAACTTGGGACAATAAAGCTTTTTCTTACCAGAGATATCCGCAGTCATGAGCTTTTTAAAAGCATATTTTATTTTGCAGTAAGTATTCTGGTCATGGGAACAATACTTGCACTGACCCTTTACTTTATTTTTTCAAAAATGGTTATTGATCCTCTCAAAAAACTTGAAGCATATTCTTTGTCAGTTTCCGGAGGAAAAATAGAAGATAATTCACTTGATAATTATCAATTCTACGGAGAAATGGAGAGTCTGAGAAATTCATTTAAAAAAATGCTTACCCAGATAAAACTAAAATATGATGAACTTCAGCAGGAAGTAAAAAGGTTCAGAGACAGTGAACAAAGATTTAGAATACTTCTTGACACAATACCAGATTTTATCTGGCTTAAAAATGACAAAGGTATTTATCTTGCCTGCAATAAGGCTTTTGAAAAATTTACAGGTCTTGAAGAGAAAAATATTATAGGTAAAACAAATTATGAAATTTTTACTCAAAAAATGTCGAATTATTTTAAAAACTATGATCAGGAAGTTTTAGAAAAGAAAAAGCCGGTTAGAATAGAACAAAAAATTTCGCTTAATAACGATGATAAGGGTAAGCTTCTTGATATTACAAAGGTTCCTGTTTTTGATGCAGACAAGGAACTGATAGGTGTTTTAAGTACTGCAAAAGATATATCAGAGAAAAAAAAAGAAGAAAAAGAAAAGGAAAAATTATCTGAACAGATAAATCAGATGCAAAAAATTGAATCAATCGGAAGACTTGCAGGCGGAGTAGCACATGATTTTAATAATATGCTCGGAGTAATTCTTGGTCATGCAGAACTGGTGCTTGATGGAATTGATCAATCTGATCCTTCTTATGAACATATAAGGGAAATAATTAAGGCTGCTGAGCGTTCGGCAGATATTACAAAACAGCTCCTTGCATTTGCAAGAAAGCAGGCAATTGTACCTCAGGTGATAAATCTGAATGAAGCTGTTAAAGGAATGCTTAAAATGCTTAAGCGGTTTATAGGTGAGGATATATATCTTGATCTTAGAACAGCAGAAAATATATGGCCGGTTAGAATAGATTCCTCCCAGCTTGACCAGATACTTGCAAATTTATGCGTTAATGCAAGAGATTCAATAACTAATACAGGAAAAATTACAATTGAAACATCGAATATAGCAATAGGCCAGTCATATGCTGAATATAATCCTGAAGCTTTTCAGGGAGATTTTGTTATGCTTTCGGTAAGTGATACAGGCTGCGGCATGGACAAGGAGCTTATATCTTATATTTTTGAGCCTTTTTATACAACAAAGGAGCAGGGAAAGGGGACAGGTCTTGGTCTTTCCACGGTATACGGAATTGTAAAGCAAAATGACGGTTTTATATCTGTATACAGCGAACCCGGGACAGGGACAGTTTTTAAGATTTATTTACCCCGGTATCAGGGAGAAGATAATAAGTCTGAAGCTCAGGGAAAAAATGACAAAATAACAGGAGGCAGCGAGACTATTCTTCTTGTTGAAGATGAAGCTTCAATTCTTGATATTGTAAAAAGATCCCTTGAAAAATATGGATACAGGGTGATTGCAACATCATCACCTGAAGAAGCAATTGAAAAAGCAAAAACAGCAGAACACAAAATTGATCTTATAATTACTGACGTTATAATGCCTGATATGAACGGATCTGAAATGTTAGACAGGATAAGTGAAGTAAGACCTGGGATCAGACATTTGTTTATGTCAGGGTATACTTCTGATATTATAGCCCACCACGGTGTTCTTGATCCGGGAAGGGAGCTGATCCAGAAACCTTTTTCAAATAAGGATCTTGCCATGAAAGTGCGCGAGATTCTTGACAGGAAATTATAAATAGTTGCTGAGCAAAAAACTGGTTTACGGCCAAATACAAACTACTCATCAGGAACTTTTTTTTTAATAAAAGACCCTGATTAAAATCTTTAGAGTTTATGATACAGCGGCACCGGCTTCCGGGGTTTTATCAGGTGCAGAAACTTTTTCAGTTTCGGGCATATGAACCTGTTTTCTTTTAATTATAATAAGATTTCCTG
>JBNJDM010000161.1:0-3798 GCA_051744925.1 Thermodesulfobacteriota bacterium
AAGTATCTTTTTTTTGTAAGACTCAAGCATATCTTCTTCAAAAGCTTCGTTTGATTCATAACTTCTGCCGAAAACAGGTTCCCATAGATTGATATCTTCCATACACATGTAAAAAAAGACTGAATCACGCCATTTTTTTGAAAAACCGTTGTAAAGAGTTGAAAAAAGCTCTTTTTTTATTTCAAATGGGTAGCTGAGTTTTCCTGCAGATTCTTCCATAGGCATTTTAAGAATAGATGTTTTTGCCATTCTCTTACGAAGTCTTTTTATAACAGGTTTTATAAAAGTAAGAGTTCCTATTGATATCATGACAACCTCTTCAGGTGAAAATTGCTCCTCTATTTTTGATACAATTGAAAGGTATTGTTTATCCCAGCCTTTGTACCAGATCATAGGATGAAAGTGAAATCCAACAGGTATTTTCATGTCTGCAAGTTTTCTTGCGCTTTCAAGGCGTTTATCAAGAGGTGCAGTACCTTTTTCTTCAGCTGCAATTACTTCCGGGGGATTAAGAGACCATGTAAAAACCATATTAAAAGGCGGCTGGTTTTTAAGAAAATAGTCTATACGGCTGCTTTTTGATTTCATCTCAAGAATAACATTTGGATGTTTTTTTGCAAAATTTGTTAAATTATCCAGAAGTCCGAATTTATTTCCCCACATCAAAGAATCTGATGACTGGCCTGTTCCAATGTGAACAGGTTCTTTATCTTCAATCTCAAGGTTTTCAAGATGTCTGGAAAGATCCTTAACAAATTTTACCTGATTGCCGTGGTAAAAAGACTGAATAGAGCAGTAACTGCAGTCAAATCCGCATTGTTGAACAGCATCAAGAGTGTTCAGGTTACAGCACCTGGTCTTTTCAGAAGCAACAGGGCATTTACCCATGATTGAACCTTTGAGCTCGGTCTTTACTATTCTGTTGTCAGGAAATTTTTTTTCCTGTGCATAAAAGCTTTTGTTTTGAGGGTAGGTTTTCAGGTTGTTTTTAAGATCATCATAGCCTTGTTTCAGCTGGCTGAATATTTTTGCAGCAGCCTGTTTTCCCTTTTCATTTTTAATATCTTCAGGTCTGTAAAATCTTTTGAGCAAACCTTCTTCCCAGCAGACCATGTCATGACTGTATTCCACAATAAGTCTTAACTGCTGCATAGAAAACCTGTAATCTTCAGCAAGGTTTAGAATCCAGTATTGGTGTTCTTCAGGGAGATTTTTATATATTTCTATCTGTTCAAGCTTATCTTTTGACATCTTTTTATTTTAACCTAAATTGAGCTGTGTATAAAATATAAATCTGGTATCCTAATAAAAAAAGGATCTGTCATACTTTTCTCCCCTTACCGGAAGCAGATAAAAATCTCTGTTTTCTTTGAAACCAACTCCAATATATCCGTCTTTTGTATAAAATACCCATAAATAATCTTTATTGAATTCACTTAAAGAACAAGACCAGTAATAGTCTTTTATATTTAAAAAAGAATCTTTTTTTACAATTGCAGGAGAATGTTTTCCCATATCTGCAATGGAATCGAATTCTTCAATTTTTGGTATTCTCCAGTCATCAAAACCGTGTAAATTTTCAGAGTTAATCTTTTCTATACATTTAACTGCTTCATGATAATCAAGTTTTTTATTAAGCAGATCACCGTTTTTAAGCCATTGCAATCCTGTAAATTTGTCTTTCAGAGTTATTTCATCTTCATCAAACCGATCAGCAATATTTTTCTTTTTCAAATCTTTATAAAATTCACCGTCCTGGCCGGTTTTTCTGCAGTCGATAATATTACCTGAATCATCATAGCAATTTATTTGGCCTGTATTGAAAAAATCGAGTTGATATTTTTTTGTGTTTCTTACCGGCCATACCATATAAGAAAAATTTTTTATTCCGCCCCTTACTCTTGCTCCTCCAAGATGAATAATCCATGCCTGATCAGGTGTTCTGCTGCAGGTTGTGGATGTCCAGTAATATCCATTGAATACATCATAAAATGGAGCGTTTATATTAACACAAGGGTTTATGGACTCAAGACTTATAATACTTAAAAACTCTCTTCTGTTGGGTAGTTTCCAGTCATTAAATCCAAAAAGTTTTTCCTGATTTATCTCTTTTATATATTCCAGAGCTTCTTTAAATGTAAGCGGCATTTCAGAAAAAGAAGCATTTTTAAACCACATTAGACCTGTTTTTTCGTCAGTAACTGTATTTTCAGACTCTAAAAATCTTTTCATTTAATACTCATTTATAAATATCTTTCCTGTGACCAACAGCAATTATTTTTATCAGGATTTGTTCGTCCTGAATATCAGCTATCAATCGGTAATTTCCAACTCTGTATCTCCAGTATTCATTTTTTGTCCAGGTAAGGGCTTTTCCTGAAAACCTCGGATTTTTACAGCCTTCAAGGTTCTTTTTTATCCATAAAAAAATAAGCCTGGCTTGATGTTTGTCAGTTTTTTTTAATTTTTTTAAAGCTTTTTCAGTAAGTAAAACGCGATAAGGCATACTAAAAGCCAAGCTCTTTTTCAACTTCATCCAAAGTATAAGTTTTCAATGAATCACCTTTTTTTTCATATTCTTTTATCAGTTTTAAGTCATACTCATCTTCCAGTTTTTCAAACAAAGCTTTTTTAAAAACATCAGACAATGTAAGTCCGTTTAATTTTGCATAATTGTCTACAAGAATTTTTTCCTGTTCTGAGAGTCTCAAAGATATATTCGGCATAATAACCTCTTAATGTTTTATGTTTCTGTAATACATTGTAATACATGCGTGCATAATAAAAAAGGTATTTTTTTAAAGCTATCCCAAAGAGATTACAAAATGAAAGTTATTTGCAATCTCTTTTTACATTTAATTATTATGTTTTTTCAATGTTCCGGATTTAAAGGCTTTTGGCCTGAAATTTAAAAAGTCTTGCATAAAAGGTTACAAAGGAGGACCTTTGTAACCAGCAGAAAAAATTGTTGTTTCTTTCAATAAAAAAATATCTCTGGTCTATAAAAACAAAGTGGAAACTTTTTCATTTTAAAGAATAAGACTCGATAAATCGCGTCTCTAAATTTGTTTCTTTGGCACAGATAGACCCCGGATTTATATTTAAAATTTTATTGCATTTTGGAATTATGGATGATGACATAAGTAGTTGTGTAGCATATGTGTTTATACGACCCATATATCTTTATGATACATGGGTCATAAAGATATATGGTTTTTCTGCATTAAAAATTGTGTATCAAAATCTGAATGCAGCATATTAAGAATAAAAAAAGAGGGCAGTATCAGCCCTCTTTTTAAAAGTTAAAATGTAACTATTTTTTAATCGACCTTGGAAAATAAATCTTTATCTTCCTGCAGATGATAGCCTATGCCACGGTAGGTTTTTTCATCAAGGCCTGTGTCCTCTATTGCGTCAACCATAGTCTTAACAGCCTCCTTCCTTAAATCTTTATACTTTTCGTCTGCTTCGTCACTTTCTGTCTTTTCAAGGATTTTTTCAGAGTACTCGGCCCTTATTTCACTAACCTTTTCAGCAGCTTCAATAAAGGCTTTAAGGTCTTCTCTTTCTATATCCTTAACAGAGAGTTCAGTATTTTTATCGACTTCACTTTCATAAACATCTTCATAATTGTCTGCAAATACGTTACCTGCGCCTACGATACAAATGGAACAGATAAAAATGAGTGCGATTGCTAGTGTTTTAAAAGACTTCATATTATACCTCCTGTTTTTACTGTCAGAAAAATTACAGTCATAGCAAAAATCAAAACAACCATATTTTTACTATTTTTATATA
>JBNJDM010000162.1:0-3785 GCA_051744925.1 Thermodesulfobacteriota bacterium
CTTGGATCAGGTGAAAGAAGGGTAACCAATCTTTTGCATCTTTTTGAAATTTTGCATGAAGAAGAAGTAAAAAACAGGCGTGGCAGAAAATCTCTGATCAAGTGGCTGGCAGACAATATTTACAACAGAACATCTTCATCTCCGGAATACGAGCTTCGCCTTGAAAGTGATAAAAACAAAGTAAAAATTCTTACTGTTCACAAAAGTAAAGGCCTTGAATTTGGCATTGTGTTCTGCGGTTTTATACAAAGAGAAGCTGTAAAATCGTTTTCTTCTGTTAAAGAGACAATGTATCACAGGGAAGAAGACAATAAGCTTGTTATCGATTTTCGTCCCCAGTCAGACCAGAAAGCTCTTGAACTTATGGAAAAGGAACTTCTTTCAGAAGATTTAAGGCTTTTTTATGTAGCCCTTACAAGGGCAAAATATAAGACATATTTTTTCATGAATGAAAGTCAGAAACAAAATTGTGTAAGATCACCGGACTATATTCTTAAACATGATTTTGAAGACGATACAAAAAAGTTATTATCATTTCTTGAATCTTTTTCAGAAAACGAAATAAAAACAAAATACTTTGATTCGGATGAAGATTTTAATTTTTATCAATTCAATCCGGTTAAAGAAAATCAGGAATTTAAAAGATGCTCATTTACGAAAAATCTATACACAAATTTTAAAATACTAAGCTTTTCCTCACTTGCTTCTTCAAAATCGGGTGATGTTGAAAAGCTTGATACAGAAACAAAAACCTATGAACCGGAATTTAAAGAAGATCCTTTAAACTTAGGTATTATCGGTTTTCCAAAAGGTGCTTTTGCAGGGCTTTTTTTTCACTCTGTATTTGAAGATCTTAGCTTTGGTGCAGATGATGAAAAGATAAATGAGCTGATAAAATTAAAACTTGAAAATTTTAATTATGATCTTCAGTGGCAGCCCCATGTTTTTAAAATGGTAAAAAATGTTTTAAATAAAAATCTTGGATACGGATTTTCACTTTCTGATTTAAAAGAAGAAAAAAAGATTACAGAGCTTGAATTTTATTATCCACTTCAGGAAAAAGAGATTAATCTTTTTTTTAATAATCTTATAAATTCAGATATTAATCCTGAATTTAAAAAAAGACTGAAACAAATTACTCCTGGTGATGCAAAAGGCTTTATGAAGGGGTTTATAGACCTTGTTTTTGAGCATGAAGGTAAATATTACATCCTTGACTGGAAATCGAATCATCTTGGATATTTACCTGAAGATTATAATATTGAAAACCTTGAACACGAAATTGCAGAAACCTTATATTTTTTACAGTATTACATTTATACTGCTGCCCTTGATAAATATCTGAGTTACAGGCTTGGAAGTAATTATTCATATGAAAAAAATTTCGGTGGGGTATTTTATCTTTTTCTCCGAGGTATTGATGAAACTGATAATATAAACGGCATTTATTATGATCTGCCTCAGTTTATATAAAATTTTAATAAGATTAAAAAGTCTACTTTAATAATTTTACAAGCTTTTGATAAAAACATGAAATCTCATTGATCCTGTAAAGTTTGAATTTTTTAACCCTTTATCTGAAAATATTCCAAAGGAGTTCCCATCCTTTTACAATAGCAGGGTTAACCCTCAATAAATTTTTCTCTCCATTTTTCAATCCTGTCCTCAATACCGAGTCTTTTTATAAAATTAAGATCAAAAGCATCTTCAAAATCAAGGTTTAGTCTGTCTTCTTTTGCAAGTTCTACTATGTTTGCGCAGTGAACAGCCGCTGTTATGTCAAATTCTTTATCTGAGGATTCAGACGGTCTGTGGTGGTATAAAATAGCTTCAATTATTTCAAGGGGCAGTCCCCATACTCCCATTAAAAAAGCACCTGCAGTATCATGACCGACTCCGAAGACAGAGTTTTCCTCCACTTCAAAAGAAGAGCTGTTTTTTTCGGTGTTTTCTATAACTTTTCTGTAATCTTCCGGAAAATTGGAAGCCAGAATAAGTTTTCCGCAATCATGAATAAGACCCGCCATAAAAGCCTGGTCAGCCTTAAACAAAGAAAGTCCTTCACTTACTGCAATATCCTTTGCAGTATTTGCTGTTCCCATTGAGTGGGAATAGTGAAGGCTTTGAAATTTCTTAAAAAAATTGGGGAGCCTAAGCTTTGAAAATATTTCTACATTAAGAACAAGAGCTTTTACAATATCTATCCCCAAAAGAACAACAGCTTCAGAAGGTTTTGAAATCTTTGAAGGGAGATAGAAAAAACCTGAATTAATAACCTGAAGAGTTTTTGAGGTCATTGAAGGATCTTTAGATATTATATCCCCTATTTTTTTTGTGGATGAAGAAGTAGAATTAAGTTCCTCAATTATTTCCCTGTATATAGACGGAACACTTGGAAGTGAGTCAAGCCTTGAAATTGTTTTTCTTAAATGTTTGTTCTTTAAAATATTTCTCATTGCAATTGTTCTTTTTAAAACCTTTTTAAGTTTTTCTCCGTTAACAGGTTTTGAAATAAACTGATGTGCAATAGAGACTGTTTTCATTATCTTTTTTTCATCTGTTTCTCCTGAAAGAATAATTCTGTCTGTCTGGGGGAATTTATTTTTGACTTCCTTTAAAAGATTATAGCCGCTCATATGTTTCATCTGATATTCAGTAACAACAATATCTGCCGGAGTTTTATCCATTATTTTAAGTGCGTTTTCTCCGGTCTGGGTAAAAGCCAGGTTCCATTCTTTTTCCATCGATTTAAGCATTCTCTTGAGGCTTTTGAGCATATCCCAGTTTTGATCCACAAAAAGAATAAGCGGTTTTTCGTCCTGAGGTGCTGTTTCAAGAAGGCTTTCTTTAGTTTCAGTCTTTTCTTCTTCCTCAGTTTTAGCAGGGATTTCAATTGTAAACTCTGTACCTTTCTGAGGCTTTGAAGATACTGAGATTTTACCCCCGTGTTTTTCAACTATTGTTTTTACAATTGCAAGTCCCTGGCCAGTACCTTTTTCTATTTTTTTTGTGGTAAAAAAGGGATTAAAAATTTTATTTATAATCTTTTCAGGTATTCCTGCTCCTGAGTCGCTTACCTTTATGAATACGAACCTGTTTTTTATACCTGTTTCTATCTTTATAAAATGATCTTTTTCTGATCTGTTTTCTTCCACAGCATGGGCTGCGTTTACAATGAGATTTACTAAAACCTGGTTTAAGGCTCCGGGCTGACATACGGTCATAGGAATATCCGAAGAAAGCTCTGTTTTAAGATCTGCAGAATTTTGCCATATACTTTTTGTTATAAGGACAGCATTCTCAACAATTTTATTTATATCAGAAGATACTTTTTCTAAAAGATTCTCCCTTGATATTGCTCTGACAGATAAGAGAATGCCGGTGATTTTTTCTATTCCGTTTAAAGACTGTTTAACAGCCTGGGGGATTTCATTCTTTAAATACTCAAGGTCGGGATCATTTAAAACCGATTCTCCTTTTGAAATAAGATTTTTATCAACCCCTTTTTCTTTTGCCTCGTTTGTAATTTCTGAAAATTTATCAAGAGCATTGATAATAGTTGGAAATGATTCATCAAGAAAGCTCATATTGTCTGTAACATACTGAACAGGTGTGGTTATTTCATGCATTATCCCTGATGTTAGTCTGCCAAGAGTTTCCAGTCTTCCCCACTGAATTATTATATCTTCAGGTATATTTCTAAGATCTGTTGAGCTCTTTCCTTCAGTCTGAATATACTTGACAGCTCTTGCAAGAGTATTTTCAAGCTTGTTAAGTTTAATAAG
>JBNJDM010000163.1:0-3730 GCA_051744925.1 Thermodesulfobacteriota bacterium
GCATCTACAGAATGATTTTCAGGATCAAGAAAAGAATCTGAACGCATTCTTTTATCAGGACCAACAAGGTATGTTTCTCCTGTTTCCCCCATCCCTGTTCTTTCCTGCATGATCGTATTTATGGCTTTAAGTGAAAGCTGCATTGCAACAACAGTTTCAACTTCATTATTATGCATCAGAGGTCCTGCAATAAAAGCTGCAGGCTCTCCGCCGCTTGGTTCATAAGGTTTAAAGTCTGCTATACGAATATTTTTATCAGAGATTACAGATCTTGTAATCTCCCCAAGATTTGAACCGGAAAATTCACCATCCACCAAATTTGTCTGATAGTCAGCTTCTTTTGAAACAGTGTAGTAGACATAACCGTTTTCATTTATAAGGAAAAGATCATAATAACCGTAGGCATCAATATATTTTGCAAAGTAATCCTTTTCCCCTTTCTGACCTCCGGTAAGAGCATCTTCAAGATTTTCCTTGGTTACCATTGCCCATGAAATATTATCTGAAATTTTTACAAGATCGCCTCCTGCAATAACCGGATTTCCATTTGAGTCTGTAAAAGTATCAAGAACAACTTTTCCTGACAAAGTCTCTTTCAAATATCCAGGTACTATATCTGTTATATCGTAGCCTGTATTATACTTACCATCACCCATAGTTGTAAGATCACTTCTGAATTCAACTCTGTCGTTTTCTTCTGCTGCAAGATAGGTTTCACCATTTTCTGAAAGTCCTTTTCTCTGCTGGACAATGCTGTTTATTCTTTCGGATGAAATCTGAAGTGCTACAACTGCTGTTACATTCCCTGAAGAATCAAAAACAGGAGCACCTGTAAACATTGCCTGGGCTCCGTTGCTGGGGGCATATTCAGAATAATCTTCAAATACGATCTTTTTTTCGCTTACAGCTCTTTTCCATATATCTGCAAGAGCTTCATCCCTGTATTTTCCCATGGAAAGATTGGCACCGAGGTCTTTTTCTTTTTCATAAGAATACATTACATGTCCGTGGGGGCGGCAGATAACAAAAACATCGTAATATCCGAATTTTTTTACATAATTTCCAAGAGAATTTTCAAACTCCGACCATATTCTTTTATATCTTTCAGTTTCTACATCGTAGGCATCACCTTCACCAAAGCCCATATCATCATGATACTGTTTAAGCCGTTTGTAAGCAGCTTTTACATCCTCACTTTCCGATAAAAGGCTTATATCGTTTCTTACCTTTTCAAAAAACTGGGTTATCTGACTTTTTTTAAGCTCCTGAATACTGCTGATTTTATTTACTGCTTCTTCCTGAATCTTGGAGACACTTTCGATCATAACCTTCATGTCCCCTCTTCTTTCATTAAAAAACCTTTCAATCTGAGTCTTTTTTGTCTCCCTTGACGACTCAAGCTGTTCAAAAGCTTTTTGAGAAAGTGCTGAACCCGATTTCATCAGTGAAACACCCCCTATAATTGCAAAAGGGATAACCCCAACTGCAAGAAAGGAGAGTATCAGTTTGTTTCTGAGACTGAGATTTTTCATAAAAGGTCCTTTCTTTAATACTTAATGTTTTTAAATACTTTTCAAGTTTTCGGCCAATTAATATTTATTCTTTTCCATTGCTTCTTTTATTGCCAAACCAAGATTTTCCTTTGTTACAGGTTTTTTTAACAAAACATGTACTCCATTTATTTTTTCTTCAGAGTCGATTTTTTCGCTGTATCCTGTGGAAAGTACTACAGAAAGGCCGGGTTTTAGTTGCGCGGCTGCTGAAGCAAGCTGATCTCCCCTGATTTTGGGCATTGTCATATCTGTAATTAAAACATCATAGGCTGAGTAATTTTTCAGAAGCTCATTCATAGCATCTTCACTAGATGTAAATGAGACACATTCATAACCAAGCTTTTTAATCATCATTTTTGATATTTTTACTATGTTTTCATCATCATCAACAAAAAGGATTTTACCTTTTCCTTTTAACCTTGATTCATCTGGCGGAGAAAAATCACTTTCCGGTTGTTCATTTTTTTGGGCTGCAGGAAGAAAAATTTCAAACAAAGTCCCTTTTCCGGGTTCACTTTCAACATTTATATAACCGTTTAATTTTTTAATTATTCCGTAAACTATTGAAAGCCCTACACCGCTTCCTCCCATATCTTCAGACGTTGTAAAAAAAGGCTGAAAAATCTTTTCAAGATTCTCTTTTGGTATTCCCATGCCTGTATCCTGAACATAAATTTTTACATATCCTGAGCCGACCTGATTGGCGTCAGCAATTTTTGCTATTTCTTCTGACTCTGCATTTTCAACTCCTATAACCAGACTTCCTCCGGACTCACTCATTGCCCTTTTGGAATTTGATGCAAGATTCATTATAAGCTGATGAACTTTAACCGGGCTTGCATAAACAGAACTTACATTACTGCCGATTTTTTTACTGACTGATATGGTTGAAGGGATTGTTGAACCCAGAAACTTAACAACCTCCTTAATAAGAGGCTCTATATTCACAGCAGAAATATTTTCATCTTCCTTTCTTGAAAAGGAAAGAATCTGTTCTGTTACATTGCTTCCTCTTTCTGTGGCTTTGAAAATCTCTTTTGCGTATTTATAAGAATCAGAAGTTTTATCTGCAGTTCCGAGAACAAGCTCTGCATAACCTGATATTACATGTAAAATATTGTTAAAATCATGGGCAATTCCACCGGCAAAATTACCTATAGCCTCCATTCTCTGGGCTCTTTCCATGTTTTTTTCATTTTCTTTTTTTTCGGTTATGTCTTTTATTTTTATTATTGATCCTGAAAGTGTACTGGTTGCTCCGTACTGAAATTTTGTTACAAGAAAAATTCCGTTTTTCCGGTTTTTGGTCTCTATGATTACTTCCTGATCTTGTATTGTCTCCTTTGAAAAAAACTCTGAAACACCATCTTTTTTTATATTATAACCCTTTAGTTCAAGAATTTTCAGATAATCTGAAACATCAGTTTCTTTATCCGGAAGAAACATTTTTTCAAAGGCAGCATTTGCATACCTTGCAACACCGGAATCACTGCAGATCAAAACAGCTTCAGGAGATTTTTCAAAAAGTACTTCAAGCCCGCCTTCAAAAGCTTTTTCCTCTTTTTTTAATTCAGATTTTTTTACTGCTTTTTCCAAAGTATTAAGAAGCATATCTTTTTTTACAGGTTTTGTAAGATATGCAAAAATATCGTATTCTATTGTTTTTGCTGCAGATTCAAAGGTCGGGTATGCTGAAATAAGAATTACTTCACAAAAAGGCATGATTTGTTTTATGTTTTTTGCTGCATCCATTCCGTTTTCATTGTTTAAAAGAATCCTGTCTATAAATGCAGCACTGAAATCCTTTTTTTGTATACTTTCTTCTGCATCGATATAGCTTGAAAAAACTTCTGCTTTATACCCTGCTGAAGTTAATATTCGCTCAAAGGAATACCTTATGCTTTCTTCATCATCTATTACCAGAACGGAAGTCATTATTCCTCCGATTTTGAATTTAAGGATTGTTTATGCTGATAAACACTGCTTACTTCTATTCAAAATCCGTGCCTGAAAATTCAGACACAAAGACCTGTATGATAAAAGTTCTGAAACTTGCTGAGATAATTGGTTTTAAAATTTTTTAAGACTTTAGTAAGTAAGTATTTTAAGGGAAGAACAGGTGTAAAAAAAGCGTAACATTACACATGTGTAACGATACACTTGTGTAAACCAAAACT
>JBNJDM010000164.1:0-3722 GCA_051744925.1 Thermodesulfobacteriota bacterium
ATTTTAATATGGATATTGCTTCTGTAAGACGGAAATAATTCTACCATCCCATGAAAAATTAGTTTAAGTTTCTTTATTATTTGTCTTAGATTTTTGTCTGAGGAGCAGGGGGACGGCTTGTTTTAATGGCGTTATAATACAGCCTAAATAATCAATCATTTTCTTAAAATATTAGGTGGTTAACAATGAACCCTTTATGGATTTTTGCAGCCTTTATATTTGGAGCGGTAATCAGCAGAATCGGTTTGCCGCCTCTTGTGGGATATCTGCTGGCAGGTTTTGCGCTCAACAGTATGGGGGTTGTGGGTGGCGAATTACTGGAAACCGTAGCCAATGCCGGTGTTACGCTGCTTTTGTTTACCATCGGGCTGAAGCTGAAGATAAAAAACCTGGCAAAACCAGCGGTTTGGGCCGGTACATCCATTCATATGATTATTACGGTAATTATTTTTGCCGTCTTTGCCAATATACTCTGCTATTCAGGGGTACCCCTGTTTGACCAGTTGACATTCCAGACAACTCTGCTGATCGCATTTGCCTTGAGTTTTTCCAGTACGGTATTTGCTGTGAAAGTGCTGGAAGAAAAAAATGAAATGGCCTCCAGGCATGCAGCTGTCGCAATCGGTATTCTTATTATGCAGGATGTTATTGCGGTTGTCTTTTTGGCGGTGTCTACCGGAAAAATACCATCAGTGTGGTCTTTGCCTCTTATTGTACTGCTTGTTATTGCAAGGCCTCTTCTTGCCAGGATCATTTCGTTTTGTGGTCATGGCGAACTTCTTATGCTTTTTGGTATCTTTATGACGGTTGTCGGTTACAGCGGATTTGAACTTGTAGGGTTGAAAGGCGACCTCGGTGCTCTGGTGGTTGGAATGCTCTTAGCCTCTCACCCCAAAGCGCATGAACTGTCAGATAAGTTGCTTGGGTTCAAGGATTTGTTTTTGATCGGCTTTTTTTTAAATATCGGCATTTCCGGTTCTCCAACACTCACAGTATTTATGATTGCAGTACTACTGGCCATGTTAATGCCGTTGAAGACGGGATTGTTTTTTTTCATCCTTACCCGCTTCAAGTTGCGTCCCCGTACTTCGCTTCTTGCCTCTCTGAGTCTTTCGAATTACAGTGAGTTCGGCCTCATTGTCGGATCAATCGGCGTTGCCATCGGCTGGATCAGCAATGAATGGCTTGTGGTAATTGCCATAGCACTTTCACTGACCTTTATCATGGCTGCACCCCTGAATGCTGCTTCTCATCGCATATATGCACTTATTTCTAGCCGTTTGAAACCGTTTGAGACTTTGAAACGGTTACCGGAAGATGAGCCCATTGATACGGGTGATGCTGAAATTGCGATTCTCGGTATGGGACGCATAGGGACGAGCGCCTATGATGAAATGAGGCGTCGGTACGGTGATATCGTGATCGGTGTCGATTTTAGCAGCGAACAAGTGAAAGAACACCAGAAAAAAGGAAGAAGGGTAATTTTCGCAGACGCCAGCGACAGTGATTTTTGGAAACGAGTCGAACCTTCCAAAAGTTCGGTTTCTCTGGTTATGCTTGCCCTGCCGGATCCCAGGACAAACATATTTTCAATTGAGCAGATGAAGGAAAGAGGTTACAAAGGTCAGATCACCGCATCTGTCCGCTATGAGGACGAAATGGAATTGTTAAAAAAAGCCGGTATTGATGGCGTATACAATTTATATGAAGAGGCTGGTGTTGGTTTTGCCGACCATGTGTGCGATCATATGGGTTATTGTATGCTTAAAAATACCGATAGTGTTTAACCCCTTTCCCGCTTTCGAGGTCTCCCAGGAAGCGTATATAAATCATTAATTTTTTGAAGAATATTATATATTTATGCATTCACAATCAGAGATTGTAATCGATGCCAATGGATCAGCTCCAACAGGGAAAAGAAAACTGTGTGGCTCAGCAGCTTCTATGTCAGAGACTTTTATCAATCCGGCTTTCAATCTTTTACCTGTTATGCAGCCTGTTTAGCTTTTTCTTTAAGCACACCTTTGTTTTCTAAATATTCATCATAACCCATTTCCCTGTCAATATAACCATTTGAAGTAAATTCAATTATTCTGTTAGCAACAGTAGAAATAAATTCATAGTCATGTGAGGAGAAAAGAATTACTTCAGGATACTCGATTAGCGATTCATTCAGGGAAGTAATAGCTTCAAGGTCCAGATGGTTTGTAGGTTCATCAAGAATAAGTGCATTGGCAGACGATAACATCATTCTTGAAAGCATGCAGCGGACTCTCTCTCCACCTGATAAAACTGATGTTTTCTTAAGAGCCTCTTCTCCTGAAAAGAGCATTCTTCCTAAAAACCCTCTTGAGAAAGTATCTCCTTCATTATGGTATTGGTTTAACCACTGGACAATGGACATGTCATTATTGAAAAACTCGCTGTTTTCCTTTGGGAAATAGGATTGGCTGATGGTCTGTCCCCAACGAAACTCACCGCTGTCGGCTTCTAGTTCACCCATTAGAATCTGAAAAAGTGTTGTTTTTGCAAGAGTATTTGCCCCGACAAAAGCTATTTTATTGTCTTTATTTACGACAAGGTTAAAATTATCAAGTACTTTTACACCGTCTATTGTCTTTGTGAGACCTTTAACTTCAAGGATAACATTACCGCATGGTCTTTCCGGTTTAAAACTGATAAATGGGTATTTTCTTGTTGAAACCGGCAGATCATCAACATCGAGTTTATCGAGCATTTTTTTTCTGGATGTCGCCTGTTTTGATTTTGAGGCATTGGAACTGAATCTTTCTATGAATTTTTTCAGCTCTTCTGCTTTTTCTGTCATTTTTCGATTTTCATTCTGTTTTTGTTTCATTATCAGCCTGCTTGCCTGGTACCAGAAATCATAATTACCAACATAAACGTTGATTTTACCATAATCAATATCAGCAATATGAGTACAGACCTGATTTAAAAAATGCCTGTCATGGGATACAACAATTACTGTATTTTCAAAGCGCTCAAGAAAATCTTCCAGCCATAATATTGATTTTATGTCCAAATGGTTGGTTGGCTCATCTAAAAGCAATACATCAGGGTTTCCAAACAAAGCCTGTGCAAGAAGTACACGGACTTTTTCAGTACCTTCAAGCTCTTTCATTTTTTTCTCATGATACTTTGTTGAGATACCAAGTCCGTTTAAAAGAACCGCTGCATCTGATTCAGCTTCATAACCATTCATTTCTGTAAATTCAGCTTCAATATCACCTGAGCGAATACCGTCCTCTTCAGAAAAATCCGGTTTAGCATAGAGAGCTTCCCGCTCAGCCATTAATTTGTATAGTTTCTTATGACCCAAAATGACAGTATTGATAACTGTCTCTTCATCGTATTCAAAATGATTCTGTTTCAGGACAGCGAGTCTTTCTCCGTTTCCTAAAGAGACTGTTCCTTTATCTGAATCAATCTCACCTGACAAAATTTTTAGAAATGTGGATTTTCCTGAACCATTCGCACCGATTAATCCGTAACAGTTTTTTGGCGTAAATTTTATATTAACGTCTTTAAAAAGAACCCGCTTTCCATAAGAAAGTTCAACGTTATTTGCACTGATCATACTTATCTTCCTTTTTTCATAATAAAAAAAGCCGCAGAAACTTTCTTTTCTGCGGCACAAACAAATGGTTATTTAACATTATTGGTATAGTATCATCAATCATTATTTCGTCTTGTAAAATAGG
>JBNJDM010000165.1:0-3705 GCA_051744925.1 Thermodesulfobacteriota bacterium
TCCCTCCTGACAAAACTTCTTTTGAAGTTTATTATTGTTCCGACCAGCCCCATGGTTCCCGGATAAAAAATTAAATCCATTATTCAAATACAGGTTTTTCCGTATTTAACCATCACACCTTTTAAGCGCATAGCTTCCCGGAGCTTTTTCAATTTCCCTGAATTTGCCTTTCCCGGGTATTCTTTTTGCTATCATTTCACCTGCAAATTCTTTATTCCACTCATGCCAGTCAACCCACCATGAACCTTCATTTTTCTCAGCGTTTTCAAACCACTCTGCAGGAGAATCAAATTCAAGATCTGCGGCCTTATAACCGTATTTATTTTTGTACGGAGGATTGGCCACCCCTCCAACATGTCCAGAACCGCCGAGAACAAACCTTTTTTTACCGGGAAAAAGAAGAGCCCCCTTAAAAGCAGCCTTCCATAAAACTATGTGATCATCTTCAGTTGCAAGAAAATATGAAGGAGTTTTTATTTTTGAAATATCAATGGGAACTCCTTTGATTGATATTCCGCCCGGCTCTTTCAGCCTGTTTTCAATATACATATTCTGAAGATAAAAAGCATACATTCCCGCAGGAAGATTTGTTGAATCAGAATTCCAGTACAAAATATCAAAAGGAACCGGGTCTATACCCTTAATGTAGTTATTTACAGCATAAGACCATACAAGATCGCTTGGCTTTAACATATTAAATGTTTTGGCAAGATGTCTTCCGTCCAGGTATCCGGCTTTTTTGATATCCTGAACTATTTTGTTTACCTGTGCCTGATCAAGAAAATTTCCAATATCCCCTGGCTCTGAAAAATCCAGTAATGTTGCCATATAAGTAAGAGATGCAAATTTTTTCTGCTTTTTTGCCTCAAGATATGCTGCTGTTGTGGCAAGAATTGTTCCGCCTGTACAGTATCCAATGGCTGAAACTTTTTTCGATTTTGTTATTTTTTCTATTACATCAAGAACTTCAAGATGACCTTCAACCACATAGTCTTCATATCTTTTTGCGGCATGCTCAATTGAAGGGTTTACCCATGATATTACAAAAACAGTATAACCCTGATCGACCAACCATTTAACAAGGGACATTTTTTCATTTATATCAAGAATATAATATTTGTTTATAAAGGGAGGAGATATTAATACAGGAATCTTGTAAACTTTATCAGTAGTAGGCTCATACTGAATAAGCTGTAAAATATCATTTTGATAAACAACGCTTCCTTTGGTCACTGCAATATTTTCTCCGGGCTTGAATGCTGTATTATCTGAAATTCTTACATTCAGGCTTCCGTCTTCGCTGCTCATATCATCTAAAAAATTATCAAGTCCTTCAAATATATTTTCACCTTTATTATCAAAAGTATATTTTAAAAGCTCAGGATTTGTTGCAAGAAAGTTGGAAGGAGAAACTGCTTCAAGAAACTGTTTTGTATAAAATTCTATTTTTTTCTTTTTTTTGGCTTCAATACCTTCAACATTGGCAACAGCATCTATAGCAGATTTTGAATTTATAAGATAAAAATCCCTCATAAGCTGAAAAAAAGGATTTTTATTCCATTCTTCGCCTGTAAATCTTTTGTCTTTTTCCGGTTTTTCTTCCTCTTTCCCTGAATTGAGCATTTTTTCAACAATATTTGAAGATGCTTTGTTGTAATCTTTCATAATTTTCAGATTCATATTAAAAAGATTTTCAGGATTTAATGCAATTTTTTGAAAAACTTCAAAAAAATCAAACATCACTCCGGGTCCGGGAAGTTCGCTTTTAACCTTGTTTTTTGAAAGAGCATTTACATAACTTTTCTGCTTGTTGGTAAATTTGATCATAAGATCATTAATTCTATCCAGATCAAAACCGGATGATTCTAATTTTTTTTCCATATTCCCCCCGAATTAAAGCTATTTAGCTGCTGACTGAAACAAAATTATAATTTCCAGCCAATCACTATTAAAAATAAGAATTTACCCGGCCCTGAAATTTCATTAAAAAACTCATTGTTTAAGGAGTTTTTTTGACACAAAGTCACACTGACAGAATAAAACTTTATTCAGTTTATATCCACCAGAGATAATTATCAAGGCGAACTCTACATTTACTTTAAAAACCACAAACCAGCCAGTATTAACAAACATAAAAAAACGAAGTGTCAGATATAAACACAACCTGGTAAACAAAGAAATTATATAGTATTTGGCCGAAAACCAGAGTTTTTTTGTTAAGTTACGGCAGATGAAAAATTTAACCGCAGGAATACAGGAGTATTTTGAGGATTAAATTTTGATTCCAATTTAAGAACCGGGACAAAAGACAGTTTTCGTTCAGCAACTATATAAAAATCAGATTATTTATACCTTGAAAAACATTTTCAGGTAAAACAAGGTCACTTTTTATTATATTTTTCCCTTGTTTTACTGGAACAACCAACTTTCTTAAATCGGTTTACTTCTGGCTGATTCATGGTGTAATATTTATTTTAAATTTTTTAAATTGATCAATTTAAAAAGGTTATACATTAATTGGTTATTTTTTTTCTGCCGAATGAACGGCTTTGTCAAACAACCTCACGAAAACCGATTCACCATTGCGACACTTTCCGTTTACAGACTGTAATACAAAGTATCAGCTTTTGCAGCAGCAGGTTTAATGGTTTTTTTCTCAATAAATATATAGCTTTCAGAGGTCATCATTGTTTTCATCCTTAATTCCAGGTATCACAGCATTTGTAATCGCCGCACTGGTAATCGTAACCGCAGGCAGCCGGCTGGCAAGACTGGCAGATGAACTGGCTGATCGCACCGGAATGGGCGAGGCATTATTCGGGGTCTTACTTCTGGCGGGTGTCACTTCCCTGCCGGATTTTGCTGCAACCCTGAGTGCTGCAACAGATGCCCGGCCCGACCTGGCCATGAGTAATGTGATGGGCAGTATGGTTGTGAACCTGGCGTTTCTTGGAATAGCAGACATTGTCTATCGAAAAGCCAACCTGGAGCATGCAGCAGCTTCCTCTGTCAACCTGATGCTGGCGGGATTACTGATAGTCTTGCTGACACTGCCGCTGCTTGCTATCGCCATGCCGTCACTTACCAAATGGAAAGTACATCCTGTTACACCGGTTATCATAATCGCTTATATCTTCGGACTGCACCTGGTTCGCAGTACTCAGGAAAGACCAATGTGGTTCCCGCGTGTGACACGCCAGACAGTTCCGGACAAGCCTGAACAACACCACCACGGCAGCCTGGCAGCAACATGGATTAGTTTTATTGCTCTGGCTGCTGTAACATGCATTTCAGGCTGGCTTGTGATGGAGGCAGCCAAGGGAATCGCCGCACAAACCGGGCTTTCAGACACACTTGTCGGCGGCCTGTTTACGGCTCTTGCCACATCCTCTCCTGAACTGGTAACCACTATTTCAGCAATACGCTATGGAGCGCTGACTCTGGCAGTAAGCAATATCATAGGCACCAACAGTTTCAATATTCTCGTTGTTGCCGCTGCTGACATTGGCTATTCTCAGGGATCGATCTACCACGCCATGGCACCTGTACAGATGATCTGGGGTTTGGTCGGAATTTTGATGACCGCCATCCTTCTGATGGGTATGGTGCGCCGCGAAACATATGGTATAGGAAAAATTGGATTCGAAAGTACTCTGATGCTGGCAGTATACGCCGTAGCAATTAGCATAGTTGTGGTAAACGGTT
>JBNJDM010000166.1:0-3504 GCA_051744925.1 Thermodesulfobacteriota bacterium
TTTTATGAAAAACTTTTTGCTGTAGAACTTAAAAACCTTAAAAAACAGATAAAACTGCAGATAAAAAAACCTGAAGTCTTTTCACATACAGCAGGAAAAGAAAAAATAGAAAACGGTATTTATGAATCTGTTAAAAACAGGATCTTTTTAAAAAATATAAGAGAAAAAAATGAATTTTTAAAATACGCAGATAAAATAAAAAAAAATAAAAGTTTAATTACAGCTGCTGAAACAAAAAAAGATAAAACTGTAGTTGTTATTGAAAAGTATCACAATCTTATAACATTTTTAAATTCTCTTGAAAAAAAATATATCAATACAAAGCTTATCCTGGAGATAATAAGAGACTGCAGAAAAAATGCAAACAGCATAGTTCCTTCAAATTTTTACAGGCTGTATTCCGATGATGAACTTGAAAATCTGCCAAGATATCTTGAGGCTTTAAAGATAAGAGCTGAAAGAGGAATTGCAGGTCCGGGAAAAGACGCTTTAAAAAATAAAATAATATTAAAGTTTCAAAACAGACTTAACATACTTTTAAATGAACTTGATGAAAACTCATCAGAGGAAAAAAGAAAAGCTACCGAAGCTTTTTTCTGGGATATTGAAGAACTTAAAATCTCTGTTTTTGCCCAGGAAATAAAAACCAAACACCCAGTATCCGAAAAAAAACTGGAAAAGAGATTCTCAGATATTGCAAAAATGGTTTAATTTTTAAACCAGTAAATGCCTGATGTTTCTACAAAATAAAAGGTGCGGTCTTTACAAAGAGATAAATTTTTTGTTTTAACTGCTTTTTTAAATTCAGGGCTGAGAAAAAGAAGTTTTTCCAAAAAAAAAGCCCTCAAAAAGAGGGCTTTTTTTTTGGCGTCCCCAAGGGGATTTGAACCCCTGTCGCCGGCGTGAAAGGCCGGTGTCCTGGACCGAACTAGACGATGGGGACGCATATGGTGGGTCATGCTGGGCTCGAACCAGCGACTCTCTGCTTAAAAGGCAGATACTCTACCGACTGAGTTAATGACCCTTCGCTGTCAAAAACAAAAGGAAAATACACATATAGAATTTTAAAGTCAAGCAGAAAAAATATATTTTTTTATATACCATGATTTTCTTGTTTTTATATGCTATTTATTGAATTGGATGAAATTTAAAATTTTTGTTTCAAAGCTAAATACCTGTAAGATATTTTTTTTTATTGTATGAAAAAAATAAAGTTACTATAATAATTTTTACATTTCAGCCGTTTTACAGATTTTAAATCCCATCTTAAGGAGCATTTCCATGAAAATAAGTATAAAATCCAGACTTCTTGCAGCCGGAATTATATCTATTCTTGCAATACTTGTCCCTATGGAAGTTTACCTTTTTACAAATGAATCCAATAGTCTGCAGTCTGGACTCAGCACAAAGGCAGAAAATACTGCATCAAGACTAGCCATCAGCCTTGCTGCTCCTCTATGGGACCTTGATGACAACCAGGTTTATCAGACAATCGACTCTGAAATACTTAGCAGAGAAATTTATGCTATTACTGTCACGGGCAAAGATAATGAAAAAACAAACTATGGTAAAAAAAGGGACAAAGACTGGAAACCAGTTAAAAGTAAAGAAAGTATAACTGAAAAAGAGCTTATAAAGAAACAAATGGAAATTAAAAAGGACAATTCATCCCTTGGATTTGTCAATGTATATATTACAAAAAAATTCATGCAAAAAAAATTAAATACAATTATAAAAGAAGCCCTTGCAACAATTATTATATTGTCACTTTTTTTAAGCCTTGCAATATTTTTAATTTCCAAAATTTTTATCTTCAAACCCTTAAACTACTTTCAAAAAAGACTTATAGATATAGCAAAAGGTGAAGGAGATTTAACAAGACGACTTCCGGAAAAACAAGATGAAATTGGTGAACTTGCCTACTGGATAAATATGTTTATTGAATCTCAGCAGTCTCTTATAAAAGAAGTGGCTTCAAACAGTGAAAATGTATTTCAGTCAGCAAAAAATCTTGCCTCTGTTTCTGAAAAAATGAATAAAGGAGTAAAACAGATAGAAGGACAGTCAAATTCTGTTGCCGGAGCAGCAGAAGAAATGAATTCCAATATGAATTCCGTTTCTGCCTCATCTGAACAGGCAAGCCAGAACATTAATATGGTAGCAACCGCATCAGAAGAGCTGGCATCAACTATTAAAGAAATTTCTGAAAACAGTACAAAAGCAAATGAAATAAGCAGAAAGGCAGTAGAGCTAAGTTCATCTTCATCTTCAAAAGTTGAGGAACTTGGAAAAGAAATAGAAAACATTGGAAAGGTAACAGACGTAATTAATGATATTTCTGATCAGACAAATCTGCTTGCGCTAAACGCCACAATAGAAGCTGCAAGAGCAGGAGAAGCAGGCAAAGGCTTTGCTGTTGTTGCAAACGAAATTAAAGAGCTGGCAGGTCAAACTGCAAAAGCTACACAGGAAATCAAACATAATATTGAACAAATTCAATCTAGCTCCAATGAAACAATATCCGGAATTGAAGAGGTAACAAAAGTTATAAATGAAACCAATGAGCTGGTTTCGGGAATTGCAGCAGCAGTAGAACAACAGTCAGCAACCACTGATGAAATTGCAAATAATGTAAACCAGGCTTCAACAGGTATTAATGAAATAACAGAAAATATAAATGAAATATCGAATGTAACTTCAGAAATTTCCAGAGAAATAGCCGATACCAGCTCTGAAATCACGAATCTTTCTGACAACTCAAATGAAGTCAGCAGCCATGCCGGAGGACTTAACACCCTTGCTGAAAAACTCAAACAGCTTATAAGTAAATTTAAAGTATAAGATGTTAAACTTTTTAAAAAAATTGAATCAGATTTTAATAATAAAATTGTCTGGTAGACTAACCGGACTTTTTTATGTAAAAAAAAGATAAACTGTACTAAATTATATATAAGTTTTGACGAATATACTTTAGAAAACAGTTATTATTAAAAATCAATTTTTGTTCAGAAAGTAAATAATAATTTATAAAATGCTGGCTGTAGAATGATAAATAATTTTTTCACAAAATGCCCTAATTGCGGTGAATCGATTGATAAAGACTCATCTGAATGCAAATCATGCAAAGTCAGCATTGCTTCGTCTTTCGGTTCTGACAAAAGTTCCTATGCAAAGCTTCTCGGTAAACTTGCTGTACAAAACAAAATGATCTCAGAACAAAACTTTGAACTTGTTTATGCTGAGTACCTGAATCTGTTAAACACAGAATTCCCTGAAAAAATCGAAGATCTTCTCATAAGTAAAAATCTGATTTCCGCTGAGAAAATGACCAAACTGATTGCAACAACACTGCGATCAATAGATAAACGTTTTTGCTCAGACGCTGTTAAAAAAGAAATAATTACACAGGAACAGGCAAAAAAAACTTTGGAGCTTCAAAATCAGTTGTACCAGAAAAAAGTTTTAAAATCTGCGGCAGATATACTGAAAGAACAAAAAGCAATA
>JBNJDM010000167.1:0-3499 GCA_051744925.1 Thermodesulfobacteriota bacterium
AACAAACTCTGATTTTGACGGAAAAGATTTTAATTCCATTTTTACTCCTTTAAAATAAAAAAAGCCGCGGATAAACAACCCGCGGCTTAAAATTTTTTTGTATATAAATACCGGAACCGCGGAAACTGCGGAGCCGGCATCTTCTATTTATATCAGCGGCTCCGTAAATTTAACCAGAGCCACCACCATGTATATTTTTTAAAAATTTTACTGATCATTTTTTTAACCTTTATTAACTGTAAAATCAATTTTGTTTCTCCACATAGAAACATTTATCACTATCAGTGTCAAGGATTTTATAAATATTTTTCAGTCAAGCTCACATGGTCTTCTTCCATGATTTATAGTTTACATTTACAGCTTACTTAAAAAAAGTGATAAAAAGTAAAATTTTAAGAAATTTGTTATCGGATAAATAATCCTGATTATGGTTTTTAAAATAAATGTGATATAAAATTAAAATTCTAAGAGGTACTTCAGATTCAAACATTTCTTTTACAGGATTGTGCAATCTGCTGATGGCATTAGGTTTTGATAAGCGGATACGAGGTGACCACCATATTTTCACAAAAGATGGTATTGATGAAATTTTTAATCTACAACCGTTAGGATCAAAATCAAAAGCTTATCAAGTTAAGCAAGTAAGGAATATGATTGTGAAATATAAACTTAATTTGGGAGTTGATGATGAATAAATATGAAATAATCATTTATTGGAGTGAAGAAGACAAGTTATATATTGCCGAAGTTCCGGAACTTCCAGGATGCATGGCTGATGGTAATAGTTATCAGGAAGCTGTATCAAATGCGGAGATAATCATAAACGAATGGATTGAAACCGCAAAAGACCTGGGTCGGGAAATACCGAAACCAAAAGGAAGATTGATGTATGCTTAAACATACGTTGGTATGGGACAACTGGAATAGCTAATATCTAAGCTTTGCTTAGTGACTGAGCAAATACTAACAAGGGTAATTATTGTTTAATACAAAGAACAAGATATTATGGCGAAACAAAATGATTTTAAACAAAAAAACAGTAAAAAATGGGGAGCAACTAACAAATCATGACACTAGCTGCTGAACGAAAACTGTCTTTTTTGCTCATCTTTAATTCAGAATAAAAATTTAATCCTCAAAATACCTCAGTATTTTTGCTATTAATTTTTTCATCTCCTTTGTTTTAAACAAAAAATTCTGGTTTCAGGTCAATTGTTAACTATCAGTTTTCTCTAAAACAGGTTATAAACCATAATATTATCAATTTATCAGATATTTCTGTTTACAAACAACTGCCTAAAGTTTAATGATTTAATTACTTGACCATAAACAAAAATAAATGCAGAATTTGTTTAAATATTTATCTAAAATTTTATTTGAGCGTTTATATTTTAAGATATTTTTTCAAGCACATCTGATGTGTTAAATCATCTTTTTAATATTTTTTTCTGTCCAAAGATGATTTTCCTTACTTATGCGTCAAAATTAAAACCGCTCAATCAAGGTTAAAATTTTTAATTTCCTGTTACCGTTTTTTATAAAATAAAGATTCGGAGTGTTTATTTATGCCCCATAATACGAAAAGATACCAGACTGATGTTGTAATCATAGGAGGAGGAATAGCAGGTCTTGCAACAGCCTGTGAACTGCTTGATTCAGGCAAAAAAGTCCTCATTCTTGACAGAGACAATCAGGAAAAGCTTGGAGGCCTTGCAAAGGAATCCTTCGGCGGAATTATGGCAGTAGATACTCCTTTGCAGAGAAAAGCAGGAATTGAAGATTCTTTTGAAACAGCTTATTCAGACTGGCTCAGATATGCTAAATTCGGCGAAAATTCTCAGCTTCAGAAAGAATGGGCAAAAAAATACGTGGAATACTCTTCCCCGCTTATATATGAATGGCTCGTAAATAAAGGTGTAAAATTCCTTCCTGTTGTAAACTGGCCTGAAAGAGGAATGTTTGAACCGGGCAATTCAGTACCTAGATGGCATATTGCCTGGGGCACAGGTTATCAGATAATAAAACAGTTAATAAGTTCAATTGAAAACCATATAAACCGAAGAAATCTTTCTTTTAAATTCAGACACAGAGTTAATTCTTTCATAACATCTTCCGGAAAAGTATCAGGATGTTCAGGTGTTATTGAATCAACACATGCACCTTTTGAAGTAAAAGCTGACATTGTTGTTGCATCAGCAGGCGGAATCTGCGGAGGCGACCTTACTGAGTCAAGAAAATACTGGCCTTCTGAAAAAAGAGGAAAACTTCCTTCTCGTCTTTTAAACGGATCCCACAGATTTGCAGACGGGCTTATACATTCTGCTGTTGAAAAAACAGGTGGTGATATAAAAAATCTTGAAAATCAGTGGCACTATGCTGCTGGTGTTCACTACCCTGACTCTTTGAAAGATAACCACGGCCTGAGCCTTGTTCCCCCAAAATCAGCTTTATGGATAAATGCCCTGGGCAAAAGAATAGGTCCGTCCCCGCTTATGGGATACACTGACACAAAATTTCTTGTTGATGAAATACTAAAACAGCCTGGCCAGTTTTCATGGCAGATAATGAATTTTAAAATTGCAAAAAAAGAGCTTGCTGTTTCAGGAAGTGAGTATATGACTTCCTTTAGAAAAATGCAGAAGCTGAAACTTATAAAAGAGCTTGCATTCGGAAACAAGGAACTGGTTAAAAGACTTATAAATGAATGCGACGATTTTATAGTTGCTGACACTGTTGACGAACTAATTGAAAAAATGAACAATCTCGAGCCTGATTACAATATTGAAAAATCTGTCTTAAAATCCGAAATTCAGGATTTTGACAAAAGAATCGGCAGAGGCAAAAACTATATAACAGATGATCAGCTCAGAAGAATCGAAACATTCAGAAAATACAAAGGCGACAGATTAAGAACCTGTAATTTCCAGAAAATTCTTGATCCTTCGGCAAGACCTCTTATAGCTGTAAGGGAATTTATTCTTACAAGAAAAAGTCTTGGAGGAGTTGTTACAGACCTTGAAAGCAGGGTTTTATCTTTTTCAGGGAAACCTGTTAAAGGTCTTTATGCTGTAGGAGAAACTGCAGGATTCGGCGGAGGCGGAATTCACGGCCAGGGTTCTCTTGAAGGAACTTTTCTGGGAGGCTGTATACTTAATGCTCATTATGCGGCAAAATCGATCAGAAGTAATATTTAAGCTGAAAAACAAATTTTTCCCGGTACTTTTATATACATGAAATCTTCAGTTTATCTCCTCTTGTAATTATTCAGATATTACAGTATTAAATTGTTTTTTATTTACCCGGAATTGATAATAGTTCGAGTTCGGTTTTACATATTATTAATTTTATTTTCTTCGGAGTTAAAATGATAACTATACTAGACTACGGAGCAGGAAACGTCAGAAGCGTTATAAACGCAGTTTCAAAGTTTACTTCAGATATAAAAACAGTTCAGTCTCCCCGGGATATTCTATCTGCTGAAAAGCTTATTTTCCCTGGC
>JBNJDM010000168.1:0-3478 GCA_051744925.1 Thermodesulfobacteriota bacterium
AAAAGATCGTAAAAATACTCAAGCCCTTTTATTTTTTCAGGTAAAAAATCATATTCAATATATCTGAAATACTTTTCCATAAAATCTGCTGAAGTATTGTTTTTTTCGGCTGCATATTCTGTTAACTTTTTAAAATCAGAAAGATTTCTGTTTTTGTTATTAATTAAAATCTCTGCAATTTCTTCAATACTTAGTTTCTTATTTTTATACGCTTTTTTTGACACTGCCCATAGACCGAAAACAAAAGAAAAACCTGTCATATCATGCCAGAGCTTACCAAGATCATAAACATTTTCAAATCTGTTATCCCATTTCCCGTAAAGAGCATTATCACCTATAACAAGGGCTGCGTCGTAATTGTCTTTATTAAGCTTTTTTATATCTCCTGAATGAAACTCAGGATAAATACCTTTTTCAAAAAACAAGACTCTAAGTAAGGAAGCAGCACTTGCAGATTCATTTGTAAGAAGAATTCTTTTTTTATCAAGTTCACTGAATTTAAGATCTGAACAGAGTAAAACGCTTATTACACTTCCTGTACAGCTAATTGAAAGATCAGGAACAATAATCCATTTTTCGTGATACAAAGCATATGAAAAAGCAGATACAGGACTAAGATCAAGAACTTCGTCAGCAAGTGCGGAATTTAAAACTGCAGGAGGTCCTTCACTCAGATTACAGCAGTTTTCGGGAAGATACTGCTCAAGCCTGTGATATACTGGCAGAACATTTGTATAATTAAATTTTCCAAGTTTTATTTTTTCATTCATAATATCGGTTTTCTCTGTTTTTTTTCTGAAAAAATTATCGATTCAAAAATATCTCTGGATACATCACTGATGTATACCATGCAAAAAGAACCTTTTTTATCAGGGTGAGCATAAAAAGTTTCTGAGTTAAATACTTTGGCAGGATTTATTGTTGTCATTTTAAGAATATTTTTTGGTAAAATGCTTTTATAATTATTGTATACAAACTTCATTTCATCAAAAACATCAAGGCTTTCACAGCTTGCAAGACTGTCAGTTCCAAGACAGAGATTAATTTTATACTCAAGCATCTTTTCAATATCAGGAAGTTTTGCATGAAGATTTTTATTGCTTCTTGGACATGCGCAAACACTTGCACCGCGTTTTTTTACAATTTCAAAATCATTTTTATCTGAATTTAAAAGATGAACAAGAAGAGTATTCTTATTTATAACTTTCAGCTTATCAAGATATTTTACACCTGAGTCTGAAGGAAGAGGCCATGAAGAAAAATCAATATTTCTTGAGTTTAAAAACTCTTCCCAGTTTTTATTATTTCCCTTTAAAAAATCTTTTTCTTCATCAGATTCACAGCAATGAACTGAAAAAGGAAGATTATAATAATCTGTAAATTTTTTAATCTTTTTTATAAGTTCAGGAGAAGTTGTATGAGGTGCATGTGCAGCATAAGAGACTTTATCTTCTTTTTGATTTTTTAAAAATTTTTCTGTTTGTCCTATTTCCTCATAAAAAATAAATCCTGAAACAGGAGAATTTATAAAAATACTTTTCAAGGATTCAAGTGATGAAATATCACCTACTGCTGCAGTACCTGATTTAAAAAGATCATCAATCTCTGTTTTGGCTTTTTGTATTTTTTCTGTTTCAGAAGTATTTTCTCTTATCTTAATAAGCTGTTTTACCCAGGATGCAAAACCCAGGGAATAATCAAGCCTGTTTTTTAAAAAAGATAAATCAAGGTGTGTATGTGCATTGATAAGCCCGGGTATTAAAATCCCCGGACCATGATCAGTTGTATTCTTTTTGGAAAGATCTGAAGGATTTTTTATAAAATCGGATATTATGCCGTTTTCAACAGCCAAAGCAGCATTATAAACCGGTTTAAAGTCTTTATCCAGTATGATTCCTGCTCTGTGATAGTGCATAATACTCCGGATCTTCCCAGATTCAGGCTGTTATTCTGCCTGTCTGATGCGGTTATAAAAACAATCCCTTTGCCATGCTTCATAACCTGCCGAGGTAATAAGTCTTATCATTTCTTCAACAGGCATTCTGAAATCTATATCAGCTGCTTTTACTACATTTTCTTCTATCATTGTGCTTCCAAGATCATTTGCTCCGAAAAAAAGTGCAGTCTGAGCAATTTTTGACCCTTGTGTTACCCACGAAGCCTGAATATTTCTGAAGTTATCAAGAAATATTCTGCTTAAAGCAAGAACTCTTAAGTATTCTGCAGCTGTCGCTGTTTTAGAGCTTAAATCTGTATTTGAAGGCTGAAAAGTCCAGGGAATAAATGCTGTAAAACCGCCTGTTTTGTCCTGAACATCTCTTAATCTTTCCATGTGCTCTATAATATGCTCCGGTTTTTCAATATGACCAAACATCATAGTAGCTGTTGTTTTAAGCCCAAGATTATGAGCCCTTTCCATTACATAAAGCCATTGGTCTGCATTGCATTTGTCAGGAGAAACTTTTTCTCTTATTTCATTAACTAAAATTTCAGCCCCGCCGCCTGGTATAGAACCTAAACCGGCTTTTATAAGAGTTTGTAAAACATCATCAACACTTATGCCTTCAATTTCTGCAATATAAAAAATTTCAGGAGGAGAAAATCCGTGGATATGAATATCAAAATTAGATTTCATATATTTAAGCAGGGCTACATAATCTTCAAGCCTTTTATCAGGGTGAAGTCCGCCCTGGAGAAGAATCTGAGTACCACCAAGCTGTTTTGTCTCTTTTATTTTTTCTTCAAGTTCTTTTTCAGTTATCCAGTAGCCGCCGGACTGTTCCGGCTTTTTATAAAAAGCGCAGAACCTGCATCCTGAAACACATATATTTGTATAATTAATATTTCTGTCTATAACAAAAGTAATTACATTATCATTATTTTTTTTCTTATTTATAATATCAGCATACACTCCAAGACTAAGAAGATCTGCATTTTCATAAAGTTCAAAAGCTTCATCCCGGGTTATTCTTTTGCCGCTGTATGCTTTTTTTAATATAGATTCAGTCATTTAATTCTCCTTAACTCTGTTATAAAAAGCATCTCTTTCAACAGGATCCATACCGGCATTTTTTATAAGCCTTATCATTGTCTCCTTTGCGTGACCAACCGCAGATTTTGCACCTGCAGAATGTGTGATCTTTTCCTTTAAAATTGTACCGTCAAGATCGTCTGCACCAAAATGAAGAGCTGTCTGGGCAAGTTTTTCACCAAGCATTACCCAGTATGCTTTTATGTGATCAATATTATCAAGCATAAGACGGGAAACAATTATTGTTTTAAGATCATCAACTGCTGTGGTTTCTTTTATATGAGAAAGCTTTGTATTTTCAGAATGAAAAGCAAGAGGAATAAATGCTGTAAATCCGTTTGTTCTGTCCTGAAGCTCTCTTAAGTAAATAAAATGATCAAGTCTTTCTTCAATGGTTTCTATATGTCCGTAAAGCATTGTACAGTTGGTTTTAATCCCGAAGTTGTG
>JBNJDM010000169.1:0-3381 GCA_051744925.1 Thermodesulfobacteriota bacterium
GAAGAGTTTGGTTTCAGGAATAATATGAGAAAAGGAACCATGGGCAGAGGAAATATGATGAATAATTAGTATTTGGCCGAAAACTAGAATTTTTTGTTCGGTTCAAGGCAGATGAAAAATTTAACCGCAGGAATACTGAAGTATTTTGAGGATTAAATTTTGATTCTAACGCAGAACCGGGCAAAAAAGGCAGTTTTCGTTCAGCAACTAATTAGGATATATTCATACTGGTGAAAATATTTTTCTCTGTTTTAAAAACAGATATGCAAAACAAATGATCCTCGTATTTAAAAAGCGGCTTAGACCGCTTTTTAATTTTTTTTCAAAGAAACAGCTACCTTAAAATCATTAATTAGTACCTGCCCAAAAACTGGGATTTTTTGTTCAGTTTCGGTGTAATAATGTTCCAGTGTGTAAATTTTATACTCCAATATGTATCAAAAGTTCCTTTCATAAAAAAAGCTAATATTCTCAAAAAAATTCAACAACAAGAAAAATCTCTTTTATCCCGGATACTTACAGCAAATATAAATCGCTGGCACAGATATTGAAATATCACTAATAAAACTAAGAAAAAAACATGCGGAGGTTAAAAATGAAAAAAACTATATTATCAGTAAGTATCCCGGGTCTTGCATCAACTGCTGCAGAAACCTCATTTTCTAAGCCATCAAGAACGGATTATCATCATCTCAGGGAAGTAACACCTGAAAATAATAAAAAACAGATAAGAGGTCTTACAAAAAAAGAAGAACAGATAATAGAAAAAGAAAAAAAACGTTTTTTGAAAAAAACCCAACCTGTAAGAAAAAAAATCTTTCAGAAAAGAACCATGCTTGAACAGGAGGTTGCAAAAAATGACCCTAACTTTTTAAAAATTAAACTGTTAAAAAAAGCTATATACTCTTTAAAAGAGGAGCTGATTTCAATCAGGGCATCCTACATAGAAAAGCTGAACAACATAATACCCGGAATATACAATTAATTGAACCACCAGTTAAAAGCTCCCGATCCTATCCTCCGAAGGGCGGTTTTGCCGCCCTTCATCTTTTCTGATATTAATAAATTGCAAACTGTCATGACTTATAAATTATATTGTATACAGCCCGGCTTAATTCCGCAGCCTGAAAAGGCTTTCTTATAAAATCAGAAAGTCCCTGTTCCTTTAAATTTTTTATATCTTCATCCCTGGAAAAACCTGAAGCCATAAGAATCTTAACCCCGGGATCGATACTTCTTAATCTTGCAAAACACTCTTTGCCGTTCATTTCAGGCATGATCATATCAAGAATAACCAGATCTATGCCTGAGTCGATCTGTTCAAAAAGCTCAATCCCTTTTTTACCATTTTCAGCAAGATATACATTATAGCCAAAGCTTTCCAGGAGATTTTTCCCTACATTTCTTATAATTTTTTCATCATCAATTAAAAGAATTGTTCCCTTACCGTAAAAAACATCGGATTTATTTTCGGTTCTTTTTTCATGAGGGGCAGAAACCACAGGCAAATTAATATGAAAAACAGTACCATGATCTGTTTCACTGTATACAGAGACTGATCCTTTATGCTGCTGAACAACTCCATACACTGCGGCAAGACCAAGACCTGTACCCCTGCCGTTTTCCTTTGTTGTAAAATAAGGATCAAAAATTTTATCCAGATTCTTTTTATCTATTCCTGTTCCTGTATCCCTGACTTCTATTTCTATATATCTCCCCGGAGAAAGATCAAACGGGCTCACTGAACAATAGTGCTCATCAAACTCTGTAATTTTCGAAGAATATACAAGTTTTCCGCCGTCGGGCATTGCCTGTGACGAATTTATTCCAAGATTTAAAAATACATTCTCAAGCTGGGAAGGATCTCCCTTTACAATTGAGTTTTCTGCCTTTAAATCTGTTTGAAGTTCAACCTTTTTATCCACACTTCTTTTCAGAAGCGAAACTGTATCTCTTATAAGAGAATGTACATCAACAGTATTTTTTGTAATAGTGCTTTTCCTTGCAAAGGCAAGAAGTTTTGATGTGAGATTACCTGATTTGGCTGCTGCATCTATTATCATATTGGTATATTTCATGGTTTTTTCATCAGACGAATTTCTTGCTGCAACAAGTTCAGCTGCTCCCATTATTCCACTGAGCATATTATTGAAATCATGTGCAATTCCGCCTGCAAGCTGCCCTATTGATTCAAGTTTTCTGCTCTGCTGAAGCTGTTTTTGAAGCTTAATCTCTTCTGAAATATCTCTTAAAACAATGACTATACCAGTTATCTCCTGTTTTGAATTTCTTACAGGAGCTCCTGTACACGATACAAGACTTATATTTTCATCGGAAGATACTATTCCTACAGAACTCGAAATTATCATATTAGTACCTGCAGAAATTATTTTTTCCACAACTTCTGTAACAGTAATTTGCTTCTCATCAGATGAAAACCTTATAACTTCAGATATATTCTTACCTGCGCAATATTCAAAATCAAGCCCTGTTATCTCTTCTGCATTAGGATTCATCCTGGTAACCAATCCGTTTGTATCAGCTGCAATAACACCTTCACCAAGTGAATTTACTATTGCTCTTATACTTTCTTCGTTATCTTTAAGCTTTTGTTCCTTTTCCTTTCTAAGACTTATATCCCTGAACTCAGTAACCCTTAAGTTTTTTCCATAATAAGGTATATTCTTACCTCTTATTTCCACAGGATAAATACTTCCGTTTTTTCGTACCCCCCATGCATCGTATACTCCTGAATAATCACTTTTAATTTTATTTTTAACCATTTCAACCGATTCAGGGGCAATAAGTTTAAGCCCGTTCATTCCGATAAGCTCAGCTATGGAATAGCCTGTAATATCTGCAAGACCCTGATTACAATCAATAATTTTTCCCTTTTCATGAATCCCTATACCTCCAAAGGACGCATTTACAAGAATTGAAAACCTTTCTTCACTCTCCTTTAACTTTTCTTCTGCAACTTTTGAATCTGTAATATCTAACAAAACTCCGTTATATATTATTTCATCTTCATAAACAGCAGGCTGAGCCCGTCCCTGAAACCATCGGATATCACCGTTTTTTTTTATAAATTTTCCTTCAAAAAACCAGTTTTTTTTCTGCTCAAAAGCATTATTAATTGATTTAATAAAATCGGATTTGCAGTCTTTATGGAGCTGTCTTATAAAAAGCTCGGTAAATTTTCTTTTATCAGGGAAAATCCCGAACAACTCCTCTGTTTTGGGACTTAAATAATAAAAGCCTCTTTCATTATCCCTTGTTGAGTAAAGCTGAAAAACAACTCCGGGAATATTATCTGCCATATCCCTGACTGCTTTTTCACTTTTCTTAAGTGCTGATTCTGCTTTTTTTCGTTTTGAAATA
>JBNJDM010000170.1:0-3373 GCA_051744925.1 Thermodesulfobacteriota bacterium
CAGAGGTTAAGATTTGACTGAAAAAACATCCGGAGCAGGTACAACCCTTGTTATAGTTTCCATAGTACAGTTTTTCACTCCCTACATGATGTCAGCTGTCGGGATTGCACTTCCTTCGATAGGAAGAGAATTTGGTGCGTCTGCATTTCAGCTTGGGCTGGTTGAGACTGCTTACATTCTCGGAGTATCAATTTTTCTTGTTCCTGCAGGAAGAATGGCTGATATAAAAGGGCGTAAAAAATTATATACCCTTGGTATTTTACTTTTTACAATTGCTACTTGTGTTATAGCTTTTGCAGGTTCAATCAAATTTTTTATTGCAGTAAGGTTTATTCAGGGAGCCGGAGCTTCTCTTATAGTTTCCACAAGTATTGCTATTTTAACATCAGTATTTCCTCCCGAACAAAGGGGCAGAGCAATGGGAATAGTTGTTGCCTGTGTTTATGCAGGGCTTTCTGCAGGTCCGGGAATCGGCGGTCTTATTGTTACATATTTTGGCTGGAGATTTGTTTTTGCAGCAGTTATTCCTTTCCAGATTATAACTTTGTACCTTTCATTTTTTAAACTTAAGGGAGAATGGGCTGAGGCAAAAGGTGAAAAGTTTGACTGGTCAGGAAGCATAATTTATATGGTTTCACTGGTTGCTATGATATTTGGAGCTGCACTTATTAAAAAAGATGTTTCAGGATATTTTATCATGGCAGGCGGTTTTTCAGGTCTGATATTTTTTCTTGTTTTTGAGTCGTTTCTTAAATCTCCGGTTCTTAATGTAAAGCTTCTGCGTTATAACAGGGTTTTTGCGTTAAGTAACCTTGCAACAATGATAAATTATGCATCATCATTTGGGATTACATTTTTGTTTTCACTTTATCTCCAGACAACCAAAGGATTATCTCCTAAAGCTGCAGGATTTGTTCTTATTGTCCAGCCCCTTGTTCAGTCGGTTTTATCTCCTGCTGCCGGAAGGCTTTCTGACAGATTTTCATCTTCAAAAATTGCAACAATTGGAATGGGAATTTGTGCTTTTGCACTTTTTCTTTGTTCGTTTATCAATTCAGATACACCGGTTTATCTTATTTACTGCGTGCTTGTGATTATGGGTATCGGATTTGCTGTATTTTCGTCACCTAATATGAATACTGTAATGGGTTCTGTTGAACCCCGGTACTACGGAGTGGCGGCAAGTCTTGTTGCTACAATGAGAACATTTGGAATGCTTGTAAGTATGACTACCGTGACTCTTATTTTTTCTGTGGTAATGGGAGATATGGAGGTATCAGCAAAAACAAGCAGCTTTTTTGTTAAAAGTATGCAGGCTGCTTTTATGCTTTTTGCAGGTTTGAGTGTTATAGGAGTTTTCTGTTCTCTTGGAAGAATAAAAAAACAGGCTTAACCTGTAATTCAGTCAGATTCTTTTATGACTTTTTCTTTTATTTTTAAATACAGCTTTTTACTTAGATCGATTTTTGTTAATTTAAACATTAATCCAAGTATCTGTTAAATCTTTTCTAAACAAGTAAATTAAGATAATAATATCTTTCTCAATGCGAAAGGAAGAAAACATGAAAAAAATTTTATTTACATTACTAATGTCAGCTTTTTTAATATTTCCACAAGTTTTATTTGCAAAAGGACCTGTTACAGTATCTTCAAAGATTGATACTGAAGGCTCTCTTCTTGGAAATATAATGAAATATGTTCTCATTGAAAACGGTTTTGAAGTAGAAGATAAAATTCAGCTCGGATCTACAAATATAATGAGAAAAGCTATAAAAAACGACCAGATAGATATTTATGCTGAATATACAGGAAACGGACCTTTCTTTTTTGATGTAAAGGATGAATCTGTTTTTAAGGATTTTAAAAAAGGGTATGAAACCGTAAAAAAACTCGATTATGAACAAAACAGCCTTGTCTGGCTAACTCCTGCAAATGTCAGCAATGGATGGGCCATTGCAGGAAGAGAAAAATTTTGTAAAAAGCATGGCATAAAAACCATGGAAGATTTTGGAGAACTTGTAAGAACTTCAGATAAAGTAAAGCTTGCCGCATCCGAAGAATTTGTAAACAGATTCGATGCCCTTCCTGCATTTCAAAAAGCATATAATTTTGAGCTTGAGCCTTCTCAGCTTGTTATTCTTTCAGGCGGAAATACCGCAATGACTGAGAAAGCAGCAGCAAGAAACACAAGCGGAGTCAATTTTTCAATGGCCTACGGTACAGACGGTGCTTTGTCTGCTCTGGGACTGAAGGTTCTTGAAGATACCAAAAACGTACAGCCTGTTTATGCGCCTTGTCCTGTAATAAGAAAAGAAGTTCTTGATAAATATCCGGAAATTGCAACTGTTCTGGAAAAGGTGTTCAAGGATTTTGATCTTGAAACCCTTCAAAAACTTAATTCAAAAATTGCTGTCATGGGTTATCCTGCTTCAAAAGTGGCAAAAGAGTATCTTGCGGATAAAGATTATTAATTTCTGACCTGATCTGAGAGTTTAATATTTTTAAAATTAAATTTTTAAACAAAATCGATCTGCCTAATCTTACAGCATCTCTGATTATGATTTCAGGGATGCTTATTCCTTTTTTCTTTTCTGAAAAACCGAACAGAATTGTAAGCCCTTCTCCCTTATCTTTAAAAGAGATATCCGGCCAGTATTTTTTTATTCTTTTCATACCTGCAGTATTCATTGTGTTTAAGGCCGGTTACGGCAGAAAAAAAATATATATAAATATTTTAAAAACAGCAGCCCTTTCTTTTTGCTTATATTTTACTTTATATTATGCCGGAGAAACTGCCTTAAATATTATAAAAGACAACCAGATTTCAAGAACCGGACCGTCAACAGGTTTCTGGATTTTTTGCGCTGGAATATATTTTTTTTATATTAATATATCATCTAAAGCTTCAAAGCTGAGTGCCCGTTTAATTTATACTTTTATTCTTATTTTTCCGTTTTTTTATTTTTTGTATACCGGAGTTTTTCAGGGTTTTTCCATAGCAAGGGAGTTTGATGCAAATTCATCAAGGTTTTATTTAGAAACAATTAATCACCTTTTAATATCATACGGTTCTGTTTTTGGAGCTGTTTTATGCGGAGTTCCTGCAGGTTATTATTCTTTTAAAAATAAGAGATCAGGAAAAAAGATATTTTATGTTCTTGGTATAATTCAAACTATTCCGGGTATTGCTCTTTTCGGGCTTTTAATGGTTCCGCTTGCTTTTTTTTCAAAATATTTCCCCTTTGCTGAAGCTGTTGGTATTTCAGGAACAGGAACAGCACCTGCTGTATGCGCACTTTTTTTATATTCACTTTTGCCGATTGTAAAAAATACATATGAGGCTTTTGAGGATATAGATTTTTCTGTAACAGAG
>JBNJDM010000171.1:0-3364 GCA_051744925.1 Thermodesulfobacteriota bacterium
CCGTTTTCAATATATCTTTCCATGACTTTCCAGCCTTTTTCATGGTCAAATATTTCCCATTTTTTGCCTGCCATAAAAATATATTTAAGGTTTTCAGTCTTAAGAAGAGCCTTGGTTCCTCTTTTAAAATCAAACTCAATCCAGTGTGAACCTGCATAAAAAATAAATTCAGGATTCATTAAGTCGCAAAGGCCTTTTATACCTGTATCAAAATTAAATTTTTTCCAGTTGCATCCTGCAAAATATATAAGTCTTGCATCTTTTTTTCTTATTAAATATGAAAGAGCTTTTTCATGGTTATGATCTCTCCATGTTCTTCCGCTTTTATAAACTCTTTCCTTGTCATCAAGATTTATAAGGGCATCCAGAGCTTTTTCGTGATTATATCTTTTCCAGTATATACCAGCTCTGTAAATAAGTTCATTCTCTTTTTTTGATATAAGAAGGTCGAGTCCGCCTATATGATCAAAATCAGGTTCGGTTTTTCCTTTTTCATATATCTTTTCAGCAAGAAAATCCAAGGTTAAGCCTCCTTCATATCAATAAATGAGTATTTTCCGAATGGAGGTGTAAAATCCTGCTTTCCGCCCGGGCTTATGAGCCATAAAGTGTTTTTATAAGGTTTGAGTCTGTTTATATCATGGATATAACCGTCTGTAATTACAATAACAGTTTCATTTCTGTTTTTAAGATATTCATTGAAAAGAGGTGCAAAAAGTGTTGTTCCACCTGAGCCGGTTTTGATTTTTTTCCAGTCTCCCTTTTTGTAAAAAAACTTTTTATTCAAATCCCTTTTTTTTGTCATAACCCCGTTTTCAGTTCCGGGAATAAAAAGACTTTCATCAAGGCATAAAAGTTCAACCCTGTATTTACCCAGAAGTGATTCTACAGCACCAAAAGCCTTTTCAAGTTCACCCGGATTTGAAGTAACAGATGCGGAAACATCAACAGCAGTTATAACCCTTTGCTTGTCTTTCATTATTTTACCTGCTGAATAAATCTCCTGGGCAAAGTATCTTCTGTTGAATCTTTTGTATGTAAATTCAATTTCGCTTGAGTGTGCTGAAGCATCTACTATGCTTTTGATCTTTTTTTCCCATTGAGACGAATCTGTTTTATGAGGTGAACCCATTATAGATGTAATAAGATTAAAAATCCTGTCTTCAGAGGCTCCGGGATCGCTTGAGGCAAATGCAGTCATTTTTTTTGAATGTGTTTCAAGTCTTTTTGAAACAGATGTTTCTGAAAATATATGTGATCCTGTTGGGACTGGTTTACCGTTGCTGTCAGTGAAAACAAGTCCTGCAGAATCATTGTTTTCTGACTTTGTTTCAGTTTTAAAAAGAGGGATACCAGGATCTTTTTCCTTTTTTTTCTCTTTTGAAGTATCAGGCATAAGATCTTTAAAAAGTTTGCTTACTTCTTCGGTAAACTCGGACAATTTGGTTTTATCCCTGTTTTTAAGCCATTTATACACATCTTCCCATCCAGGATCTTTTATCCCTGTTTCTCTGAAAAAATAATCAGGAACAAGAGGCAGGCTTTCAGGTAGTTCAAGTATAGATTCATTGTCTCCTGATTTTGAAAAAAAAGATGATATATTATCTTTTATATATGAATTTACAACCATATCCTGGGCAAGATTCTGGAGGTATGGATTCATGTGGGTAAAAGATCTGTGATCGTGTCTGAAAATTACATGCAGTAGTTCATGAACAAGAAGTGCATTTATATTTTTAACTGTAAGAGTGTTTATAAAACTCTCATTGTAATAAAATGCAGGTCTCATGCCTGATTCATGCATTGCAACAGTTGGTATTTCTTCAGATTTTATAAATTCACAGGACTGATAAAAATATGAAGTAAATCTGCTTTTTTTCCACAAAAGTTTTAAAGCATTTTCAAGCTTTTCAGGGAGTTTTTCAGGCATTTTTACTCCAGCTCAAATATTTCAGTAAATCTTGATTTTATTCTTTGTCTTGTTTCTTTATCTTCCATTAGATTAACAGCTTGCGGAATTTTTGTAAGAAGTCCGCATTCCCTTAAAAGAATCTGGAAAAAAGCTATTCTGTTGTCAGAACGGGAAAGTGATATAAAATTTAAAATATTTGCAAGCTTTAAAAGATCATCAGATTTAAGATCTCCTCCTGAAGCTGATGCAATATTGTTCATTTCAGATATTGAACCTGTTATTCCCCATAAAATATCTTCTGAAGGGATTTCATTGTTTTTAAACTGCTCAAGTTTTTTTTCATCACCTGAGATAATATCTTCTGTTGCTATTTTTCTGGGGCTTATTATTTCAGTTATAAAGTCGTATGCAGCTATTTCTCCCACAAGTGAAGAAATAATTTTTTCAAGAACATTTCTTTTTTCTGACAAAAGAGCATTTTTAAGGTCATTTTTTGTTTTAAGCATGTATGCGTTGGACAATGCGTTTGATGCCTGATGCCATCCCCTTGGATTGGGGTTTATATCCTTTTCATCCCAGAGTCTTTCTGGAAAAAGTGAGATATACTCTATAACAGCAGGATGAATATTGTTGTGTGCAGCCCAGACAAGCCAGTCTCTTGCTTTAGGTTTAAGGTGGAAAATTGCAAGTCTTCCGTCAAGAGCTGCATCATCAAAGTCTGTAATAGTTGTCATATCGTCTTCACCAAGGTTACCTGCAAGAATTATATTTGTTTTCTCAGGAAGCAGGTGTTCACCGCATCTTGATTCTGTAATAATCTGGAAAAGAGTCTGGATAACTGTTGGATGAGCTCTGTTTGATTCATCAAGAAACCATACAATTCCGTTGTATCCTTCAGGAACAGTTTCCGGAGGGATAAATTTCGGTCTGTAATAAATCATTTTCTGATTTTTATGATCAGGAACAGGGTAGCCGCCAAGGTCTATATTTTCTTTAAAAGCAAGGCGTGTATCAATGAAAAAGAAGTTTTTCTCTTCTGCAATCTGTTTTACAATTGAAGATTTACCTATTCCCGGGTGTCCTACTATTTTTAGGGCATAATTTAATTTTCTGTCTGCGCTTAAGTGTGCGCTGATTATATCTTTAAGCTCTGAAGCATTTGTTTCAATCGGATTCTTGTGCATTTAAGCTCCTGTTTATTTAGTTGCTGAACAAAAAATTCTAGTTTTCGGTTCATTACTATTTTAATAATATTTGTCTGACCAAAATTTAAAATCCAGTTTAATACTGAATTTGTTTTGTGTACAAACAATTTTGACTTAATATAATTATTTAATTTCAGGATTTCAAACATAAAATATAATTTTTGCATGAATTTAGTTGATTGACTGGGTGTTATGGTTGTTCTGTATTCCTTGTATTTTGGGAGGGAGCTATAGAGAGGCGATTGAG
>JBNJDM010000172.1:0-3276 GCA_051744925.1 Thermodesulfobacteriota bacterium
AATTTAACAGGATAACTGAATTTTGTCAATCCAGACTTGTTAAGTAAAGCTTAACACTTTACAATCATTTTTTAAAATTATAATATTTATTAATAAAATAAAAAATTTCGAATTAAGGTTACAAAATAAGGAGAATTTATATGAAAATAGCGGTTTTGAGCGGAAGTCCAAAAGGTAAAAACAGCGTAAGCCTGCAGTCTGTAAAATACCTTGAAAAAAAATTCAGCACACATGAATTTAACTATTTCCAGATATCACAGTCAATAAAAAAACTTGAATCTGATCCTGATGAATTTGAAAATTTAATTAATGAAATTAAAGAAGTTGATATGGTTATATGGGTTAGTCCTGTATATACTCTGCTTGTCCCTGCGCAGCTTAAAAGGTTTATAGAACTTATTTTTGAAAGAAAAAAAGAAGCTTTTTTTAAAGATAAGTTCTGCGGAGTTTTAACAACTTCAATAAGTTTTTTTGACAACTGCGCACATAACTACTTAAGAGGCATAAGTGAAGACCTTGAAATGAAATTTTGCGGCAGCTTCAGCGCAGATTCATACGATCTTCTTGATGATACACAAAGAGAAACCCTCATAAAATTCGGTAAAATCCTTTTTGAAAATGCTGAAAATAATATGCCGCTTCAAAAAATATACTCACAGCCGGACTCTTCTAAAACAGAATTTAAACCTGAACCTGTAAAAGAACAAACTGATTTTAAAAATAAAAAAATTCTTCTTATTAAAGACAGATCATACAAAGGTGAAAATCTTGAAAAAATGACAGAAACATTTTTGTCTTCAGTCAGCTCGGATGTTGAACAAATAAACCTGTCTGAACTCGATATAAAGGGGGGATGCACAGGATGCGTTCAGTGCGGATTTGATCATCACTGCATGTATGAAGGTGTAGATGAATTTATAGATTTTTTTGATAATAAAGTAAGAAATTCCGATATTATTATAATGGCAGGAGAAATAAAAGACAGATGGCTTTCTTCAAAATGGAAACAATTCTTTGACAGAAGTTTTTTCCACAACCACATACCTATGATGATGAACAAACAGATAGGTTTTATTATTTCAGGCCGGCTTTCACTTCATTCCAATCTTCAGAATATACTTGAATCTTTTATCCAGTGGCAAAGAGCCAATCTATGCGACATTGTATCAGACGAATTCCCTGAATATACAGCCGATAATATTATAAATCTTGCAAAAAGACTTAAAACTGCATCAGAAAATGAATATGTTGCTCCTATAGGGTTCCCGGGAAAAGGCGGTCATAAAATTTTCAGGGATGATATTTATGCAAGGCACAGATTTGTCTTCCAGAAAGATCACAAATGGTATGAAGAAAACGGTTTTTATGACTTTCCCCAGCATGATGAAAAAGCTCTTGAGATGAGTGAAAACATGATAAAACTAACAAAAGATCCTGAAGCAAGGGAAGCTGTAAGAAAAATGCTTAAAAAAGAAATGGTAAAGCCTCATATGAAAATAGTTGAAAATGCTGAATAATTCTGTTTTATTTATTATGAAATGAGCTGTTTTATTTTTGGGGCATACTCAAAGCAAATTATTGTAAAGATAAGTTAGTGTACTATGATGCCCTAAGTTTATAATAACTCACTTCAGTTATAGAAAAATGATATTAAATCAACTTTGAAACTTAACTTAAAAGGTCTAAAAAATGATTTCTGTAATTGCATATCTGTATGTAAAACCTGAAAAAAGAGAAGAAGCTGTTAAAGCTGCAGAAGAACTAATAAGCAAAGTAAAAAACGAAGAAGGAACCTTATACTACTCTTTTAATGCTGATGACAATGATTCTGAAACTTTTGTATTTATGGAAAAGTATAAGGATATGGAATCTCTTAAACTTCACGGACAGACAGAATATTTTTCAGATTTTATGAAAAAAGCCCAGAACTTCAGTTCAAAACCTCCGGAAATTAAAACTTATACTGAGATATCATCTATATAGTAATTGTCCGGAAACCAGAATTTTTCGTTCAGCAACTATATAGCAAAACCTACAACATTCTGATTTTTAAACACAAAATACTACACAGGGAATAAATTATGAAAGAAATATATGATAAGGCAAGAGAATTAATGAAGGGATACTGCAGAGTATGTCCTGTTTGCGACGGAAGAGCCTGCCGCGGTGAAGTGCCCGGAATGGGAGGGCTTGGCACAGCATCTTCATTTGAGGCGAATGTAGATTCTCTAAAAAAAATCAAACTGAATATGCGCCTTGTCCATGGTGCAGCTAATCCGGACATACATGCTGATATTCTGGGTAAAGAACTTGATATGCCTGTTCTTGCCTCACCTATAGGCGGTGTTTCCTACAACATGGGCGGAAAAGTAACTGAAGAAGACTATGCAGATGCTGTTGTATCAGGATGTCATGCAAAAAATATTATGGGAACTACAGGAGACGGAGTTCCCCATGAAATTCATGAAGCAGGACTTAATGCTGTAAAAAAAGTCTCAGGCCATGCAATCCCTTTTATCAAGCCGTGGGAAGACAAAGAGCTTTTTGAAAAACTTGAAAAGGTAGAAAAGTCAGGCGCAGAATATGTTGGCATTGATATTGATGCTGCAGGCCTTGTAACTTTAGCTCAGATGGGAAGACCTGTCTCACCCAAGACTCCTGAAAAGCTTAAGGAGATAATAGATTCCTTTCCCATGAAATTTATTATAAAAGGAATCATGACTGTTGAAGATGCTTTGCTTGCACATGAAGCTGGAGCTTACGGAATTGTTGTATCAAATCACGGAGGAAGAGTTTTAGATTTTACTCCGGGCACAGCAGAAGTATTACCTGCTGTTTCCGCAACACTCAAAGGCAAAATTTTAATTATGGTTGACGGTGGGGTAAGAACCGGAACCGATGTATTTAAGATGCTTGCCCTTGGTGCAGATGCTGTAATGCTTGGCAGACCTTTCACAATTGCCGCCATGGGCGGACTTCAGGAGGGAGTTGAAAAACTTATTGATAAAATCAGAACTGAACTTATTCAGGCTATGGTTCTGACTGGTACAGATTCTTTGAAAAATATATCATCTTCAGTTATTTACGATAATTTCAGCAGATAAAAAAACGCCCGGATTTTTCCGGGCTTTGTAAAAAAAGCCCTGAAAATCAGGGAAACAGTTAAATCCAAAATCATTATTAATACGCCGTCCTTTCAGGACTATTGAAAAATAATCATACCGGTGGTTAAAACCACCGGCTATACGACCTTCCCCTTTCAGGGGAAACACACAA
>JBNJDM010000173.1:0-3270 GCA_051744925.1 Thermodesulfobacteriota bacterium
CCATTATCTGTTGTTTCTTTAAAAAAAGGTGATGAAGTTCTGGTTGCAGTAGAGGATGGAGGCCGTCATTTCGGTCATAAAATTGATGAAACCATAACTGAAAAATAGAGAAAATGGATAAAAAAACAGATAAATCTCAAATAGATCAGTACAGAAACCAAATTGACGAAATTGATGATAAAATACTTGAGCTGATAAATAAAAGACTTGAATACGGTCAAAAAATTGGTTCAATAAAAAAACTAACCGGCTCCAGGGTTCTTGACAGTACCAGAGAAAAGGCAATTATGGAGCGGCTTAAAAAAAATAATCCCGGCCCTCTTTCAGAAGATGTGATTTATCATATTTTTCAGGTCATAATGTCTGCATCAAGAGATATCCAAAGTCCCAATCTGGTAGCTTATCTGGGACCAGAGGCGACAAATACTCATGTAGCAGCTTTAAAGCATTTTGATTATTCAGGTCAGTTTGTTCCTAAAAAATCTATACCTGATATTTTTGAAGGGGTTGAAAAAGGGCATTTCAGATACGGTGTAGTTCCTGTTGAAAACTCAATAGAGGGTGCTGTTAATCATACACTCGATCTTTTGTTCGATTCTCAGCTTAAAATCTGCGGTGAGACTGCACTTACAATTTCACACGATCTTTTGTCTGCAAGTTCAGATATTTCAGAAATAGATACTGTTTATTCCCATCCACAGGCCTTTGCCCAGTGCAGAAGATGGATTAAGGAAAATATTCCTGATGCTGAACTTAAGGAGATGCCAAGCACTGCTGCTGCGGCAAGGCAGGCTGTTACACAGAAAAACTCTGCGGCAATAGCCAATTCAGAAGCATCAAGATTTTATAATTTAAATATTGCTGCTTCAAGAATTGAAGATTCAACAAGAAATATTACAAGGTTTCTGATTATAGGTGAAGATGAGCCTGAAAAAACAGGAAATGATAAAACAACAATTATGTTTGTAACATCCCATGTTCCCGGAGCACTATACAAGTCTCTTCAGCCTGTATCTGCGGCAGGGCTTAATATGGTCAAACTTGAATCAAGACCGATACGTCATAAAAACTGGCATTATTTCTTTGTAATGGATATTGACGGTCATATAAATGACAGCCTTGTTAATTCTGCAGTAGCTGAAATGAAGGAGTTTTGTCTTTTTCTCAAACATGCCGGGTCATACCCTAAATTTATGTAAAACCGGAGATTTATAATATGGATGCTGATACAGAAGTTTTTTCAGTTATAGGAAATCCAGTAAAGCACAGTCTTAGTCCTTTTATGCATAATACTGCATTTGAACTTTTATCAGTAAATGCAGTCTATACAGCTTTTAATTCTGATGATCTTGAAAATGGAATAAAAGGGATAAGGGCGCTTGGTATTAAAGGCGTCAGCGTTACAATCCCGAATAAAGAAGCTGTGATTGATTATCTTGATAAAGTAAGTGAAAGTGCTCTTAAAATTAAGGCTGTAAACACAATTACAAATAATAATGGTGTACTTGAAGGTGACAATACTGACTGGACAGGTTTTTTAATCTCTTTAAGGGAACATACTGAGATAAAAAATAAGAAAACACTTGTAATAGGAGCCGGCGGAGCGGCAAGAGCAGTATGCTATGCCTTAAATCATGAAGGTGCAGATCTTTATATAACCAACAGGACTTCAGGCAAAGGTATAGGTCTTGCAAAAGATTTTAACGGAAAATTTGTCTATGAAAATGATTTAAAACATCTTGCCCCGGAAATTATAATTAATACAACTTCTGTTGGAATGTTTCCTGATATAGAAAAAACTCCTGTTGATAAAAATGTTTTCCAAAATAATGGAATTGCCTTTGATATTGTTTACAATCCTGTCGAGACAAGATTTTTAAGAGAAGCTAAATCCATGGGTTTTGAAACTGTTTCCGGAATAGGAATGTTTGTTTATCAGGGGGCAGATCAGTTTAAGAAGTGGACAGGTCTTACTTTTCCGTCTCAGGTAATGAAGGAAGCTGTATTTAAAAAGTTAAAACAAAAGGAAAAAATATGAAGCTTATAAAGTCTTCCCAGGTAGTTGAAAATGCAGAAGTTTTTGTTCCGGGGTCAAAAAGTTTTACCCACAGAACCCTTATTGCATCCTCTCTTGCAAACGGAGTTTCAGAAGTTGTTATGCCGCTTCAGAGTGAAGATACCCTTTTGACAATGGAAGCTTTGAAATCAATGGGAGTAGATATTGAAAGATTTGATGACAAAATGATTGTTCACGGAACAAACGGACTTTTGTCTCCTCTCAAAAAAGAGATATATCTTGGTAACTCAGGAACATCAATGCGGCTTTTGTCCGGTGTTTTTTCTTTGAGTCAGGAGCCCGTCGTTCTCACAGGGAATAAAAGAATGCAGGAAAGGCCTCTTCAGCCTCTTCTTGATGCTTTGCAGTTCCTTGATGTTAAAGCAGAATCTGTTAATAGTACAGGATGCCCTCCTGTAGTTATTTTTGGAGGTCTTAAAAAAGGCGGTGTCACAGATCTTGACTGCAGTATAAGCAGCCAGTTTCTGTCAGGACTTTTAATGGCAGCTCCTCTTACAGAAGAGGGCATAGAAATAAAGCTTTTAAGCAAGCCTGTTTCAAAACCGTATATTGATATGACTCTTGATATAATGAAAAATTTCGGGATTGAAGCCAAAAACCGGGAATATAAGAGTTTTTATGTAAAAGGTATGCAAAAGTATAATCCGGGCAAATATATGGTTGAGCCTGACTGCTCCAATGCGAGTTACTTTTTTGCTCTTGCCGCAGTAAAAAAAGCTGATGTCAAAGTAAAAGGAATAAGTTTTTCATCATCACAGGGAGATGTATTGTTTGCAAAACTGCTTGAACAAATGGGGTGCAAAGTAATTGAGGAAAATGACGGGATAAGAGTTTTGGGGGGTGATCTTAAAGGTATTGATGCTGATATGCAGAATATGCCTGATGTTGCACCAACTCTTGCTGTTGTTGCTTCTTTTGCAAAGGGAGAAACAAGGATAAGAAATGTGGCTCATTTAAGAGAAAAAGAGTGTGACAGAATAGGCTGTGTTGTTAAAGAGCTTAACAAGCTTGGAATCAAAGCTTTTGAAAAAGAAGACGGAATGGTTATTTCCGGGGGTACGCACAAATTTGCACGCATTGAAACCTATGATGACCACAGGATGGCCATGAGTTTTGCTGTAGCAGGTGCAGGATCAGAAGAAGGGCTTGAACTTGAAGATGAAACCTGTGTAAAAAAATCTTTTCCAAATTTC
>JBNJDM010000174.1:0-3233 GCA_051744925.1 Thermodesulfobacteriota bacterium
TCAAGATCTTCATATTTAAATTTTTTATATAATCCAAGCATATGAAGAGGTTTCCATACCATTCTTGGAAAAATATTATTTTTATTTGCTTTTTCCATAAAAAAGCCAGCCTGCTCAGAATTTCCAAATATAATTGTATTAAGCCAGTAATTGGATCTGCAGTTTTCAGGCTCTGTAAAAAAATCTAAATCCGATTTTTCACATATTTTTTTATACTGCTCAGCAAGAGACCTTTTTTTGCTTATAAATTCATCAAGCTGCATAAGCTGGGAATATAAAAATGAAGCATTAAGATTGGGCATTCTGTAATTAAAGCCTACTGCATCGTGTTCATGAAAAAAAGTCCCCTGCTTTTTTGCTGTTGTACTTATATGTTTTGCTGCACTTGCTGCTTGTTTATTATTTGTAATCAGAGCTCCACCGCCTCCGGAAGTGACTATTTTATTGCCGTTAAAGCTTAGTATGCCTATATCTCCGAATGTACCTGCATGCTTGTTTTTATAAAAGCTTCCCACAGCTTCTGCTGCGTCTTCTATAACTTTTATATTGTATTGACGGCAAATTCTGCAGATTTCATCAATTTCACCTATATGACCAAAAGTATGCATTGGAACACACGCTGAAATTTTTTGACATGTATCTTTATATACAGTAATTCCGTGGGCATTTTCTGTATGATCTTTTAAAAACTGCAAAAGTTTTTCACTGGAAAGTGATAAAGCTTTTTTTTCAATGTCTATAAAAAAAGGGTCGGCTCCGCAGTATCTTATTGCGTTTGCAGTAGCAATAAAAGATAAAGACTGAGTAAGAACCATATCTCCTGGTTCAACTCCTGCAACTGTAAGAGCAGTATGAAGAGCTGCAGTTCCGGTTGAAACACATACAGCATAATCAGCACCAGTAAATTCAGCTATCTTTTCCTCAGCCTTATCAACATACTCTCCAACTGAAGAAACAAAACCTGATCTTATGCAATCAAGAACATGTTTTTCCTCTTTTTCCCCCATTACAGGTTCATGAAGAAAAATACTTTCTTTTGAAGGATAGGTATTTTTTATAAACTCCAGGAGATCATCATACATTATAAATTCCGGTTTTATAGTTTTTCAGATTATTTTTGTCAGAAAACCACTGAGCTGTAATTTCTATTCCTTTTTCAAGTCCTGTTAAAGGTTCAAACCCTGTAAGCTCTTTGATTTTAGAATTGTCGCAGCAAAGCCTGAAAACTTCAGATCCTTTGGGTCTTACCCTGTCTTCGGACTGAACTATCCGGGCCTTTGTTCCCATTTTATTCTGGATCAGATCGACAAGATCTCCTATTGAGATTTCACGTCCTGAGCCGATATTTACAATTTCTCCTGAGGTATTGTCAGAAGAGACAAGACTTATCATTCCTGCACATGTATCTTTTACAAAATTAAGATCCCTTGTCGGCGAAAGATCGCCAAGTACAAGTTTTTCTTTTCCCTGTGCAAGCTGGGTTATTATTGTTGGAATAACAGCTCTTGCAGACTGTCTTGGACCGAATGTATTAAAAGGTCTTGCAATTGTTACAGGAAGATCAAAAGATCTGAAAAAACTCCAGGCTATTGAGTCAGCACCGATTTTTGAAGCTGAATAAGGAGACTGTGGTTTTAAAGGATGTTTTTCATCAATCGGGACATAATCAGCTGTTCCGTAAACTTCTGATGTTGATGTATGGATTATTTTTTGGCAGTTATTGTCCAGAGCAGCCTGGCATATATTAAGTGTTCCTGTGACATTGGTATCTATATAACTTTGTGGTGCTATATATGAATAAGGGATTGCAATAAGAGCAGCAAGGTGAAAAATTACGTCGATTTCTTCGGTTATTTTTCTGCAGAAATTTGCATCCCGTATGTCTCCGGAAACAACTTCTATCTCATCAAGGCGTTCGACATCTTCAAGCCATCCCCAGTAGTTAAAAGAGTTATACTGTGAAAGAGCTCTTAAACTGCACCCTTTTTCAAGAAGCATTTCACAAAGATGGGAACCTATAAAACCGTCTGCGCCTGTAACAAGAACCTTTTTATTTTTTAAATCCATGCTTTTCTCCGGTTTAAATTCTGAATATATTCAAAAACTATAACAGTATCTGGCCGAAAACCAGAATTTTTTTATTTAAATCTTTTGCAAAAAACAATACTTCTGGAACTTTGGAGCAAGCAAACGATATAGGCTCCCAAGCAAGAGCTTGGGAGCCAGGAGCCCCACAGATTCAGTCATAGAAAGCAGGCGTCGGATTTACTAACATCCGACAATGAGGCTCGTGAGGCTCGTTCCCAAGCTCCTGCTTGGGAATGTAATTATTTGATATTTCTATTTATTTATTCATGAGCATGGCAGAACCAGCTAAAAGACGCAATTGGATCGAATAAAAAAAAGAGAATGCTCCAAAGCAGGAGCTTTGGAGCAAGAACAACAAAAAGTTTTGTTTTTTTTGGCCAATAACAAACCAAACTCCAGCCCTATTTTATAGAGTCGCTTCTAAAAATTTATAAGGGCTTTTAAAAAAAAGCCCAATTAGCGTAAATTAGCGTCATTCGCGGCTAAAAATTTATTTTAAGCGCTGGTGAAAAATAAAAGGATTAAAGCAAAGCATTGCTGTTCTGTGCCACAGTGCCTCAGTGAGATTTATTTTCTTTTAAAATAAATAAATTCCCCGGAGACTACATATAATCAGTAAGGCTAAGCTTCATAACCTTTGATGAAGATGCAAGAGCTGCCTGATAAGCTGTTTCTGATGCTGTGAGATCTGAAATAGCCTTTACCATATCAGCTTCTTCAAGCTCAGCTCTGTTTTCTTCATACCTGAATGAAATATTTGAAATTATAGCCTGTTTTGTATCAAGCCTGTTAACTTTCATGCCTATTTCGGTTACCTTGCTAAGCTGTTCTTCGTAATGATAATCAAGCCTTGTAAGGGTTCTGTTTATACCTTCTGTGTCATTATCTTCAAGATAACCTTTGAAATCTATAAGTGTATCAAAAAGTCCCCATGAGACTTCTTCACTGCTTGTATTTGTAAGCACAGCACTGTGATCTTCACTTTCGTCAAAACCTAAAGTTGTTGCAGCATTTCTTCCTGTTCCCCCTTCTGAAACAGGTCTGTCTTCACCAGAGTTCCATAAAAACTGTATCTCATTTAATTTGGAACCGTTTTCCCTGAATTTATACTGATGAGTCTGTGAATCATAGGATACAGTGTAATC
>JBNJDM010000175.1:0-3231 GCA_051744925.1 Thermodesulfobacteriota bacterium
CATGATTTTTTTGCAAAGTATGAAACAGAAGCTTTAAGGCTTATCAAACAGGGAGTTGTTCTGCCTGCTTATGAATTTTGTCTTAAATGTTCCCATACTTTCAATCTTCTTGATGCAAGGGGAGCTATAAGCGTAACCGAGCGTACAGGATATATCGGAAGAATAAGAAATATTGCAAGGGCCTGTTCAGAAGCTTTTCTGGCCCAGAGGGAGGAAATGGGATTTCCTCTGTTGAAAAAACAGATATGAGAAAGAATATGGTTATGAGCGATTTTTTATTTGAAATATCAACCGAAGAACTTCCTGCGGGATATATTGCACCGGCTCTGGAAGCCATGGTTTCGTTTCTTGAAAAGAATTTTAAAGAAAAAAGAATAGATTTTAAAACAATTGAAAAATATTCAACTCCAAGAAGACTTGCATTAATTGTAAGAGATCTTTGTGAAAAACAAAAGGAGTCTGAAACAAAGGTTTACGGCCCGCCTGAAAGTGTAGGCTTTAAAGACGGAAAACCTGCTGTTCCTGCAGAAAAATTTGCAGAAAAAATAGGAATAAGCGTAAACGAGATTGTAATTGAAGAGACTGCAAAGGGAAGATACCTCTGCGGAGTAAAAAAGGAAGAAGCAGGACTAACAAAAGATATTTTAAAAAATATTCTTCCCGAACTTGTTAAAAAAATACCTTTTCCAAAAAGCATGAGATGGGCAGATCACGACATCTCTTTTGCAAGACCGATCACAGGTTTTATGGCAATTTTTGGTGAAGAACTTATAGAATTTGATATTGAAGGTATAAAATCTTCAAAAACAACAACAGGCCACAGATTTCATCACAGCGGCAATGTAGAAGTAAACGGAGCTTCAGATTACGTTGAAAAACTTGAAAAAGCCTATGTTTACTGTGACAGATCAAAACGAAGAGATTTTATAGAAAAAGAGGCTGCAAAAGCTGCATCTTCAGCAGGCGGCAGAATTTATAAAGATGAATCACTTCTTGACGAGGTTACAGATCTTGTGGAATTTCCTGTTGTTCTTGCAGGTAAATTCGATGACAAATTCATAAACCTTCCCGACGAAGTTTTATATACAGCAATGAAAAAGCATCAGAAGTATTTTGCGGTTTTAAACGAAAATAATGAAATGATGCCTTATTTTATAACTGTTTCAAACATTGAGCCAAAAAATTCTGATCTTGTTATAAACGGTAATGAAAGGGTTTTAAGGGCAAGACTTTCAGATGCTGATTTCTTTTTTGAAGTAGATTCAAAATCAAAATTTTCAGACTGGAACAAAGAGCTTGAAAATGTAATGTTCCAGGCAAAGCTTGGTTCAATCAAAAACAAGGTCGACAGAATTGTTCTAAATTCGGAATATCTTGTAGAAAAACTTGATTTTGATCAGGAAGTTAAAAAAGAGGTAAGGCAGACTGCAGAAATATGTAAATCAGACCTTGTTTCCCAGATGGTGGATGAATTTGCAAATCTTCAGGGAATAATGGGAAGAATATATGCATTAAATAAAGGTTATTCTGAAAATATTGCAAAAGGTATAGAAGAACATTATATGCCCGTCGGAGCAGGGGCAGCTCTTCCTTCAACAGAAACAGGAGCTGTTGTTTCTGTATCAGACAAAATAGATTCAATATGCGGATGTTTTTCAATCGGACTTGTTCCAACCGGAGCATCAGATCCTTACGCACTAAGACGCCAGTGCATAGGAATCATTCAGATTTTAAGAAATAAAAAAGCATTTATTTCACTCAGTGATCTTATAAAGTTTTCTCTTGATCAGTTCAGATCAGAAATGATTAAGGATGAAAACGAAATACTAAAAGAGATAAAAGAATTCTTTGCAGTAAGAATGGAGCAGCTTCTTGTGGATGAAGGTTTTCAAAGAGACCTTGTATCTTCAGTAATTTCAGCAGACTCGGATGTTATTCCCTACGTATGGGAAAGGGTTGAAGCTGTAACAAAACTTAAAAATTCAAGCCATGATGATTTTGAATCTCTGGCAAAAGGATTTAAAAGAGTTGGCAATATATTAAAAAAAGAAAAAACAGACAATATTTTTGCAGATGAATCCCTTTTTGAAACAGATGATGAAAAAGCACTTTACAAAAAAATCGGTATAATAAAAAAAGAAGTTGAAAATCATGTTAAAGAGGGCAGAACACACGATGCTCTGTTTGCTGTTTCAGGAATAAGAGCAGAGGTCGATTCATTTTTTGATAATGTTATGGTCATGGTTGAAGATGAAAAGATCAAAAACAACAGAATAGCACTTTTAGCAGAAGTTGCTGCTGTGTTTGGCCAGTTTGCCGATTTTTCAAGGATTTCTGCATAAATCGATATTTTAAAATTTTCAAATTTAACCACCGGAGGTAAAATTTATGGCAGGTTTTGATCCTGAAAAGGATAAAGTCCTTAAAGAATGGAGAAGCGAGGAAACAGGTCTTGTGGTTTCCATTAACCAGTATGCTGAAGGCGAGCCGAAACTTCAGATAGGCCCAAGAATTATAATGAAAAAAGACGGTACTGAAGGAGCTCCAAGAAGAGCCGGCAGACTGAGCGTGGAAGATGTAATGTGGCTTTATGACCTTATAGACGAAATAAAAGATGAGCTCCAGGAACTTTCACTTCCCGAATAGCAGGGATAATCAGGGAATAGTAAAACCTTATACCAAAAATTTAAAACCTCTTCCGAAAACCGGAATAATCTGCGCTGTTAAAAAAGATCTTGAAGATTTTAAGCGCTTATTATCCGTAAAAGGAGGAGGTTTTGGTTTTTTAATGAGTCATGTTTTTAAATTTCCTGATTTTTTTCTTTCAGGTCCTTATTTTGGATCACCATATGCAGCCGCTTTAATTGAAACCCTTGCACAATCAGGTGCAGAGCAGATTATTTCAATCGGCTGGTGCGGGAGCATAAGTGATGATTTAAGTCCGGGCGATATTATTATTCCGGATAAAATTATTTCTGATGATTCTACATACAAAAGTTATTTAAATACTTCTGATATTGAAGTTAAAGATTCAAAGTTTTCAAAAGATATTAAAGATTTTTTAATAAAAAAAGATATTGATTTTAAAAAGGGAAGCATCTGGACAACAGGCGCACTTTACAGAGAAACCCCAGAAAAAACAGACTATTTCAAAAGTCTTGGCTGTATTGGTGTTGAAATGGAAAACTCCGCACTTTATTCTGCTGCAGATTTTTGCGGCATAGATATAAT
>JBNJDM010000176.1:0-3157 GCA_051744925.1 Thermodesulfobacteriota bacterium
CTATATTTTATGTGACCAGGCATTAAATTACCAGTCTTAGCTTGAGAAATTAGTTTGGGATGATATGCCTGAATGAATTTCGTGGGTAAAGGGCAGAGCTCCTGCCTGGGAGTCTATATTTTTTACCGGCAATTTTAGGAATACACCTAAAATTTAATTTAAATACGATAAAATATTTTCCCACTCATTTTTTATTTCTTCAAAATCAGTGTGGAGAGACTCAAAATCGGATATAATTATACTTTTTTCTATTTTATCTATAAGATCTGAAAGAACGTGAAACCTCATGTTTAAAGCAGTCCCTTTAATAGAGTGGAGAAGCTGGCCTGCTTTTTCAAGATTATTTTCAGATATGGCTTTTTCAGCAGCATAAATTTTTCCCGGCATTTCCTTTTTTACTACTTCAAGCATTTCGTCATAGACCTCATCATCATCAACCATATTCCAGAAAGCACTCTTGTCAAAATGTTTCAATGAATCTTCAGACTGCTTCTTTTTAAGCTCTGCCTCGGCTTCAGATCCGGAAAGATCAAGATACTTTTTTAATACAGACTTAAGCTTTTCAACATCTACAGGCTTTGTAACAAAATCGTCCATTCCAAACGCCATACTTTTTTCAAGTTCTGTATTAACTGCTACTGCTGTAAGTCCTATCACAGGAACTCTTTGCCCTGTTTTTTCTTCGGATATTCTTATTTCTTTTACAGCTTCATTTCCGCTCATTTCAGGCATTTGAAAATCCATTAAAATAAGATCCGGCATATATGTTTTTGCTGCTGTTACAGCCTCTTTCCCATTTTCTGCCTCAATAATTTCACATCCGGGAATAAGTTTTTCAACAAGAGACTTTGCAAAAAGCATGTTCATATAATTATCTTCGGCTATTAGAATTTTTATATTTTTTTCTGAAATAAGGCCAAAGGACTGGACTGCTGTGTCATTTTCAGAAGAAAGAATATTCTCCATGTATTCAGAATCATTAATATTTGCAAGACACTCATAAAGTTCGCTTGTTCTTATAGGCTTGATTAATCTGAAGTTAATTTTGTTCTCTGCACATTCCTGCTGAACAATTGAACTATCCATGGAAGAATGGAGTATAACAAACTCAGGAGGCAGATCCTTTTCATACAGCCTTCTTATATCTGAAGCAGCTCTGGTTCCTTTTTTTTCAGGCATATTGTAATCAACAAAAACTGTGTCAAAAGAGTATCCTTTTTCTATTAATTCTGCGGCTTCACCTGAATTTTGACAACATAAACATTCTATGTCCCATTTTGAGAGCATATTTTTTAAAACATCCCTGCTTTTTTCATTATCATCAATTACAAGAGATTTTTTTATTTTGCTTAATTCAGGAAATATTTTTTCTTCTCCCCTGGCAACCGGAGCTGTAATTGTAAAATAAAAAAGACTTCCTTTACCAGGCTCACTTTCAAATTTAATTCTGCCGCCCATTTCCTTGACTATCATATCTGAAATTATAAGACCGAGACCTGTACCGCCGAATTTACGTGTAGTAGAGCCGTCTCCCTGAGTGAAAGACTGAAAAAGTCTTTTCTGCTGATCTTTAGTTATCCCGATCCCTGTATCACGCACATTAAATGTAAACTCACATCTTCCCGGACCGATTTTTTCAAACGAAACTTTGAGCTCAACCTCTCCTTTTTCTGTGAACTTTACTGCATTGCCCAAAAGATTGCCAAGCACCTGTCTTAACCTTACAGAATCGATATATGCAAAATCAGGCATTTCTTCATCAATATCAAGAAGAACCTCAAGATTTTTCTCTTCTGCAGTAAATCTTATATTATCAACACTTTGCTCGAGAAGAAGCCGTATATCTGTTTTAATTTTTTCAAGCTCAAGCTTTCCTGCCTCTATTTTGGAAAAATCGAGTATATCATTTATTACTCCCAGAAGAAGATTTGCACTGGAAATAATGGTTTCAGCATAGTTTTGCTGATCTTCATTCAAAGGAGTCATTCTTAAAAGTTCTGAAAAACCTATAACTCCGTTCAAAGGAGTTCTTAGTTCATGGCTCATTGCTGCAATAAATTCAGATTTTGCCTTGCTTGCTGTCTGGGCATCTTCCTTAGCTGCGACAAGTTCATTAACTATATTTTTCTTTTCTGTAATATCTTCTTTAATTGCAATAAAATTTGTTATCTCTCCTTCACTGTCTAAAACCGGAGAGATATGAGCTTTTTCCCAGTATAATTCTTTGTTTTTCTTTTTATTGCAGAATTCACCTTTCCAGTCTCTGCCGCTGAGAAGATTATTCCATAAAGTATTATAAAAACCTTTTGTGTGTTTTCCTGACTGAAGAATTCTCGGGTTTTTTCCTTTTACCTCATTAAAAGAATATCCTGTAACTCTTGTAAATTCTGAATTAACATATTCTATATTGCCGTTAATATCTGTTATTACAATCAAGGCAGGGCTTTGATCAACAGAAAGACTTAAAAGCTTTAACTGCTGTTCATTTTTCTTTTTTTCAGTGATATCAAAAACTGTAAAATAATAAATATTTTTACCGGGTATATCTGCATCACCTGCAACAACTTCAACATCTGCTGTTTTTCCATCTGATAAAATATGCCTTGATTCAAATTCAAAACTTTTTTGGGATTTGTTTTTGTTTACTTCTTCATGGTACAGGGAATCAATCCGGGAAATATTCATTTGTACTAAATCTTTTTTTTCCCACCCATAAAATTCAACAGCAGCCTGATTTGCATTTGCAACAGCTCCTGTATCAGCTTCAACAAGAAGCATTACAAAAGGGCAATTTTCAAAAAGCCTGGTGAAAAACTTTTCATCACCTGAAATATTTTCGCTAAATCCTTTTGCTAAGCCGGAATTATTAGACCCTGTACTGTTATTCATAGTAAACAAATTCTCCTGACAAATTTCAGGCTCTTATAAAAAACCAAAAATTTGATTTCAAATTGTATTAAACGACAAAAGCTCCCGGGCAAGAATTTAAACCCGGGAGAATCTGCCTTAATATACCTGAACTTTTAACATTTAAATTCAGGTTTTAAAATTTATGTTTCTATTTCCAGTCTTCAAAATCATCGTCATCATCAAAAGGAATAGCCTGATCAGGAGATATTTCCTGTCCTTTACCTGAATTATTGGAATATCCAGATCC
>JBNJDM010000177.1:0-3156 GCA_051744925.1 Thermodesulfobacteriota bacterium
TATCTGCTTCCGATCCAGGTTCCCTGACCTTGGTTATCAATAAATAAAGGGCCTGAATAATGACCTCTTAAATTATCTACAGTATGTCTTATGTCAGGATTTTTAGCCGCAATAAAAGGATATGAAACATATAAAATACATGCACTTGCAATAAGGATTATAAAAAGTTTGGGAGCAAAAGATTTTTTCTTTTTTAAATTTTGGTTTTGATAATTTTCAGTTACTTTTTCTTTTTCCGTTTTATTTTTGCAAGAAGGGCAAAGACCGTCATCATCAATCTTGTTACCGCAGTCCGGACAATAAGACATTTTTTATTTCCTTTGCATTAAAAATTATTTAATAAGCTATTAACTGAGATTTTTAATAATATTTATATATTAGCTGTTGAATAAAAAAAATCCACCCTAAATTCTAAATATTTAAGTGTTTTACCTTTTTAAGTGTAATTCAGTTATAAAAAATTATTGCATTGTAAGACGACCGGTCATATAATGTTTCCATTATGACAAGACCAAGAAAAAGTTCACACACAAGACAAAAGCTTATTTCGCAGGGAATGGAGCTTTTAAAATTAAAAGGATACCATGGAACAGGAATCAAAGAGATTCTTGATTGTGTAAATGTTCCCAAAGGTTCTTTTTATAATTTTTTTCAAAGCAAAGAAAAATATGTAGCTGAAATAATAGAAAATTATAATGCAGGTCTTTTAAAAGAAATTGATGATTTTATAGAAAAGTCCAATGAAAATCCACTTGATAAAATTTTTAAAGCATATTCATATGTATTAAAAGAGATAGAAACAACCGGGCTTACAGGATGCCTTGTCGGCAATCTGGCCGGAGAACTTGGTGACTCCAGCAGTGAATGTCTCACTCAGATGAAAAACGGGGTAGGGCTGTGGAAATCAAGATTTGCTGAACTTTTTAAACAAGCACAAGCACAAAACCTGGTTCGTAAAGATATATCTTCAGAAGATATGGCTGATATATTCTGGAATTCGTGGCAGGGAGGTCTTTTAAGGATGAAGATTGAAGGAAATACAAAACAGCTTAAGCTTATGCTTAATGAGCTTTTATATACTTTATTCAAACCCTGAATAAAAAATTTTAATTTATTAATATACGACTGGTCTATTATTAAGGAAAAGGAGATAAAATGACTCAACCGTTTGAAAATTGTAAAATAGGAAACATAGATGTAAAAAACAGGTTTATAAGATCTGCAACTCATGAAAGTACAGCAGAAAAAGGGCATGTTTCAGAAGACATAATAAATATGTACAAAGATCTGTCTCAGGGAGATGTAGGAGTTATAATAACCGGGTATCTCAGTTTTGCTTCATCTGATAATCATTCACCTGCAACAATGAGAATTTCTGATGATGAATTTATCCCCGGACTTACAAAGCTGACAGAAACTGCTCATAATTACGGAACAAAAGTTGTTGCCCAGCTTAACCATTCAGGATCTCAGCTGTTTGGAAAGCCTGAGAATAAAGTTTTTGCTCCATCAGATGTGCCAGATCCTGTAAACGGCATAAAGCCCGAGCCTTTAACAAAAGAAGATATTGAAACTTTTATAAAAGAGTTTGGCAAGGCTTCGCTGAGAGCAAAAAAATCAGGTTTTGACGGAGTGCAGATTCATGCAGCTCACAGTTATCTCTTAAGCAAGTTTTTAAGCCCGAAATACAATACAAGGACTGATGAATACGGCGGAAGTATTGAAAAAAATACAAAAATAATAGTCGATATTTTAAAAGAGATAAAAGATCAGTGCGGCAAAGATTTTCCTGTATGGATTAAGCTTAACGGCTCTGATTTTGAAGAAAACGGTTTTGAAGAAAAAGATTTTTACAAAGTCTGTGAAATAACAGATTCAAATGGAATTGATGCAATAGAAGTAAGCAGCGGTGTTTTTGCAGGAAAATTCGGCCCGTCAAGATCATTAAAGCACAAAGCTTATAATTTTGAATTTGCAGAAAAGATTGCAAAAGATTTAAAGGCAGATACTGTTCTTGTGGGAGGCTTAAGAGATCTTTCCCTTGTTGAATATGTTTTTAATAACTCTGAAATTAAAGGGGCTTCGCTTTCAAGGGCGCTTATTCGCGAACCTGATCTTGTGAAAAGATGGAAAGAAGGCGATACAGAGCCTGCAAAATGTATTGCATGTAATGGTTGTTATAATCCCAAAGGAACAAGATGTTTTTTCAGTTTAAATGAAGAAGAGAAAAAAGTTCAGAAAAAAGTAATGAAACTTATGGGATTTACAAAATAAGAATTTGTGGTTTGATTATCTGATAAAATATAATTTTGAATTAAGGAGCTTATCATGACTGAAAACAGAAAAGAGCATCCGTTTGATACTGCAACCTCCTTAACCGGAGGGCCGGATATTTATAAAGGAGAAACCTCTTTACTTTATCAGAACATGATAGGCCCTTATGGAGGCGTTATTGCAGCAGTGATTTTAAAAGCTGCAATGATTCATCCACAATGTCAGGGAGATCCTCTTTCCCTTACAGTTAATTATGCAGCTCCTGTAAAAGATGGTGAATTTGAAATTTCACCAGTTCCTGTTCGTACAAACCGTTCAACCCAGCATTGGTATTTGAGTCTTTCCCAGGAAAATGAAGTTGCCGCATCTGCTGTGCTGATAACTGCAAAAAGGCGTGAAACCTGGTCTTCCCTTGAAATAAATATGCCTGATGTGCCTGATCCTTCTGAGCTTGTTTCTCTTTCTAATAAAGATCTTCCTGAATGGTTCAACAGATATGATATTCGCCCTGTTAAAGGTAGCCTGCCCCCGTTTTTTGAAATAGATGGAGAAGAGCCTTTTCAGGCTGCTGAAAGTATTCACTGGATTTGTAATAAACCTGAACTTTCTTTGAGTTTTCTATCCCTTGCAGCTTTTGCAGATTCATTTGCCCCTCGTATTTTTGTCCGGAGAAATAAATTTGTTCCTGCAGGAACTGTATCATTTACTGTATATTTCCATGTAAGCAAAAATGAGCTGGATAAAATCGGCGGAAGCCATGTTTTGGGACATGCCCGTGCAAACATACTCAAAAATAATTTTTGTGACCAGACAGGTGAGATCTGGTCTTCAAACGGACAGCTTCTTGCAACTACTTCTCAAATTGCTTATTTTAAGGAATAG
>JBNJDM010000178.1:0-3145 GCA_051744925.1 Thermodesulfobacteriota bacterium
ATATCATCAGCAATTGAATAAAACAGAGGAATAAAGAAAAGAGTAAGAAAAGTTGAAACAATAAGACCGCCTACTGCAACAACTGCAAGCGGAGCAAGTCTTTCAAGTCCTACTGCAAGCTTCATTGCAACAGGAAGCATTCCTGCGGCAGTACTTGCTGCAGTCATTAAAACAGGTCTTGTTCTTTTTTGTATTGCTGCTGAAACAGCTTCAACTCTTGGAAAGCCTTTTTTTCTTTTTTCTTTTATGAAATCGAGCAAAAGGATTGCATTATTTACAACAATGCCTGATAAAAGAATAAGTCCCATAAAAGCAGGCATGCACATGCTTTCTCCTGATAAAAGTATTGCCCATACAGCACCGATCATTGCAAAAGGTATTGAAAGCATTATAACAAAAGGAAGAGCAAATGAACGGTTTGACACAGCAAGAAAGAAATAAACAAGGACAACAGAAAGGATTACTGCATTTTTTAACCCTTTAAAACTTGTATCCATTGCCTTTTTTTCACCTTCCCTTGAAAACTCATATCCTGAAGGAAGTTTCTGGCTGTTTATTATTTTTTCAACATCTTTGTTTATAAAGGATATGGGCGCAAGATCCCTGAATCCCATTATATTTACAGAATTTTTAAAGTTGTTTCTTGTGTTTGTTTCTCTTTTAAAATCTGTTTTAAATTCTGCAAGCTCAAGTAAGGGAACAAAACCGGTTTTTGTTTTTATTTTGAGATTTTTTACAAATTCTGTGATTTCCTTATCAGTTTTTCCAAAATTAAGATTTACAAAAAATCCCTGATTATTTTCTACATTAAAATATGATGCATTAATTCCAGAAGACGAGGCATTGAGATACCTGCCAATATCTTCTGCAGTAATGTTAAGGCGTCTTAATTTTTCAAAGTCGGGAAGTATAAGTATTTCAGGCTTGTCTTTATTCCATGATCTTGTAACGTCTGTAATTCCTCTTACATTTTTTAGCTTATCTTTTATAATATCAGCATATTTATCAAGTATATCAGGATCAGGTCCTGTAATCATAATATCCACAGGTGCTGAAATTGAAGAAAGAGGTGTTGCTCCGTATTCATATATCTGAAAATTTTTAATTCCATTAATCCTGGCAAAGGATAATCTTAAATCCTTTTTTATATCCCAGATGGATTTTTCTCTGCTGAACCTGTCTGTAAGTGCTATGGTTATTTTTACTTCATTTGTGGTTCTTTTTGATCCGAAACTTATTTTGCCCGGTTCTGATCCTCCCAGAACAGAAACCCTTTTAACACCTTCAATGTTTTTAATAATTTTTTCAGCTTCATATGCTTTTTCTTCTGTTATATCTATGGGAGTGCCTGGCCAGGTTTTTAAATCTGCTATTATGATTCCTGTATCCATCGGCGGCATAAGATTTCTTCCTGCAAGAGGAATCTGTCTCATGCTTAATCCGAGAACAATAAGCATAGGGATTATTACAAGATACTTTTTGTTTACTGAAACCTTAAAAATATAATCAAAAAATTTAATGCTAGGAGATATAATGAAATCTGAGATTTTTTCGATTTTTCCGGAAATAAAATGTTCCGCTTTTGTCTCTTTTTTCAGATAAGGAAATAAAAGCGGGATAAGTGTAACTGAAACAATAAAAGATGAAATAAGAGACATTGTAAGAACAAGGGCAAGCGGTCTTAAAATCTGCTGTGTATATCCTCCTACAAACATTACTGGTATTAAAACAGCAATGGTTGTCATTGTGCCTGAAAAATCTGCTGCAAATATCTCCTTAACACCGTCGGCAGATGCCTGCAAAGGAGGTTTTTTGTACTCTTTGATGTGCCTGTCAATATTTTCAGCTACAACAACTGTGTCATCTACAAGAAGTCCGACTGCAAGAATAATTCCTGTAAGAGTTACAATATTGAGCTCAATTCCAAAAGCATACATTCCTGCAAATGTAAGAAGAAAAGTAACAGGAATAGAAATAAGTGTTAATAGTGTTGTCCTTGTTCCTGCAAGAAAAATAAAGATTACAATTGCTGTAAGGATAATCGAGTTTTTAAGAGCATTTATCATGTTTGTAACAGAAAGCTCAATTATTTCGCCGGGAGTATCTGTTATTTCAATATTAAGATCTTTGTATCTGTTTTTAAGATCAGGAAGGGTATTTTTTATCTGTTGGTATGTCTCATAACTGTTTCCGTTTTCAGCCCTTAAAATGTTTAAGGCAACCCCTTTTTTAAAATTGCCGTGGTAAAAAGATGTTTTAAAACTTTGTCCTCTTTTTACCTCAGCAATATCTGAAATATAAACGGTTTCTCCTGAATCCTTAACTTTGACTGATATGTTTTTAATTAAATCAGCCCTTGTTTTTTCACCTTTTAAAGATACAGAGATTTCATCTGAACTGCTTCTTATTATTCCTCCGGGAATATTAAGATTGTCAGCAGAAAGTGCGGCTAAAACTTCATTTAAGCCTAAATTGTATTTTTTCATTTTAAGAGGGTCTGCAACAACACTGATTTCAGGAATTTGTCCCCCGAAGACTTCAACATCTGATACAAGATTTTTGTTTAAAAGGTATTCCTTTATATCATTTTCTGCAAGCTGCCTTATTGTATCAAGTCCTGTATGGGAGTTTTTTGGCGAAATACCTAAAACCGCCACAGGAGACGATGCAGATGTGATTTTAAAAATTTTTGGAGGCAAAACCCCTTTTGGAAACTCTGAACTTATTTTATCTATTTCATTTGAAACTTCTGCAGCACCAAGAGACGGATTTTTTTCATATTCAAATTCAACTGTTACAACGCAGCTTCCGTCCTTTGAAACAGTTGTTATATCCCTTGCCATATCTATCGATTTCATGGAGGTTTCAATTTTTTTTGCAACCCTTGACTCAATATCGTCTGCAACTGCATTCGGCCAGATTACAACAACAGAAACTCCTGGATAATCTGCATCAGGGAAAAGATTTAAAGGGAGTTTTTTAAACCCTGTAAAGCCTAAAACCATTAAAATGCAGAAAACTGAAATAATCAAATGCGGCTGATTCTGATATTTTTTAAAAAAGTCCATAAATAAAAATCTTTATAAAAGTTTAACCTGAGTATTATCTGAAAGGGTCATCAAAAAAGAGGGATATCCTGTTACAA
>JBNJDM010000179.1:0-3130 GCA_051744925.1 Thermodesulfobacteriota bacterium
GTATCAGCAATAAGTTCTGCTTTATCAAACAGTCCTGCTGAAGCATAACCTTTTACAATCTGGGTCTGGATATAGTCACGCTGTTTGTCATCATACACAGAATTAAGAGTTTTTGAGGCAAGATAAAGATGGGAAATATCAGAGTTAAAATAGTAATCAATCCTTTTTGCATTGTCGTTACCCGGTATTTCACCTGGTAAAACAGAATTGTCATGTCTGAAATAGGTTGAAGCAGAGATTAAATTTTCAAGGGCTTTATCCTGGGAAATAAAAATATTGTCAGAATTGTAAAGATCACTTTCCTGAAGATTTTGTTCAAAAAACACACCTTTAAATTCATACTGATCACTGCTGTTTAAACTTATTTCAGCAAGATTGTATTCATTTAGAATATATCTTAGAATATTGGCTACTGTATTTGTTTCAAGAGGTATATTTTTATCTGAGATTTTATCAGTTATAAACTTGAGGTTACTTTTTATTAATTCAGAGTTTGCTTCAAAATCTGAATAATCATCTTTTATAAGGGGTTTAAGAGAATCAAAAAAAAATGATTTGACCATAAAGGCTTTGGAAGCTTTAATAATTTCTTCTGTTGATCCGGCAGCAGAGATTTTCTGATAATGGTTTTGGATATTATCAGAGATTTCTGATGAATCTGTAATTTGATTCAAAATCTCCTTATCAACATTGCTGTTTTGTATGAATTTATTACTGCTGGAAAGTATTTCTGCTGTTAATTTAAAAGGAGTTTCTTTATTTACTGAAACAGCTGTATGTGCTGTAATCATGTTGGCAATTAAAAGCTTTTTGTTTGATAATGGGTCTGCAGAAGGTGATGTGCCCGGGTCAAGATCAAAGGCTGAAGCTGTTTTTGCTTCAGCCTGCTCAAATGACATTTTACTGCTGCTGACCATATGATAAATAATAGTTGTCAGGGGTGATACAACCATATTAGATTTTTTATCGTTTTTAAAATAAGCTTTAAATGAAAGACCTTTGAAAGAGACTCCTGTTTTGGTATCTATTCCTCCGTAGGACTCAATATGTGAGGTATTACCGAGGTCGCTTTCTTTTACTATAAGAGAGAATTTACCACTGGCATCTGTTGTAGCTGAAGATTCATTGAATGGAAAAGGCTCCAGTGTTTTTTGGTCAATAGCAAGCACTCTGGCATTTTTTACGGGAGGATCTGTGATTATGCCTGAGATTACAGTTGTTTCTGAGTTATCCTCATAAGTGTCGCTGTAATTATCAGAGCATGAAGTGCTTAAAAGTATTATAATAAAAATATTTAAAAATATTTTAAGCTGACGAAGTGTCATGTTTAATCCCTTGATAAAACAATAAATAAAAAATAAAATGAGATATTAAATGAAAAACTCTACTATTTGCAAGCCCTTTTTTTTGTTTATAATATTTATATTTGTATATACACCTTTATCTGCAAGCGACTACGAAGAAAAAATAAAAAACAATTTTTTATTATCTGATAAGCTAAATAAGCTTTCAGAAGAGATAAAAAAAGAAGAACAGTCTTATTTGGACCGTATAAAAAATCTTAAAATAAAACTTTATATGCTTGAAGCAAAAAAAGAAAAACTTTCAGATATGTCAGAAAAAAGCCGGGATTTTTATGAAGAAAAACTTAACGAATACAAATCGATTATTTCAGAATTAGAAATTGTTAAAAAAAAACTCCCTGATTTTTTAAAAAACGATTTTTTAAAGAAAAAAGAAGAGCTTTTTAGTTTTTTTGACAGTGAAAATGATTTTTCTGCTAAATTAAGCAAGTTTAAGACCTTTATGGAAGAAGAAATAAGGCATTGTTTAAAAAAATATTTTAAAACCGGAACCTTTATTATTAATGAGCAAAAAGTTCAGGGAAAAGCTTTTATTGCAGGAAACAGTATAGTTATTGTAAAAACGGAAAAAAACAGATTTTATCTGTGGAATAAACAAAAACAGGAATATGAAATAATAGACAAGCCTTATTTGAAAAAACTTTTTAAGCTCGATGATTTGGATGAAAAAATACTTGAACCTTTTTTTCTGGATTTAAAAAATGAAGCAAATTAGTTTTTTTCTGCTTTTTTTTTCAGTGTTTTTATTTTCTGCATCAGCAGATGAACTAAGCCGTGAAAAAGAGTTTTTATCAAAAGCTGAAACCAGTATTGTAAAAGATTTTCAAAAAAGAAAAAATAAATATGATAAAGAGATAAAAAATCTTGAAAAAAAAATAGAAAGTATAAAAAAAGAGATAAACTCGTTTAAAAACGGATCCGAAGAAAATGATAAAATTAAAAAAATTGAAAACTATCTTATAGATGAAGCTTCAGTTCCTGCAATTGAGAAAAAAGAATTCAGCAGTTATTTTAAAGAATTTTTTTCAGGATCAGATATTTTTAACCGCTTTTTAACCAAAGACAGAGAAGTTATAATGCTTGGGTATCTTGGCGGTGTTTATAAAAACAAAGATAAATACGGCTATGTATGTTTTAACAACAATAAGCTCTCTTATTACCCGGAAAAATATAAAAACAAAGAGCTTTTACAGGATATATTTATGGGAAGCACTTCCCGGTTTCCTGTATGCGCAGGCAAAGGAATAAAAATGGAATCAGGTGTTTTTGCAGATACTATTCAATACCTTAAAAGCGGCGGGATAATGATTTATCCTATTATTCTAACCGGTTTTGCAGGGTTTTGTCTTGTTTTACTCCAGGGTGTTCTTCTTTTTTACAGAAAAATACCAAAATTAAGTGTTGAAAATTATTTTTTTGGAAAAATTGAAAAAAATGAAAAACCGGATATTAAAATTAAAAGATATCCTTCTTTAAATCTTTTTTACACCCTTGTGGAAAAAAAGAAAAAGACAAGGATTTCATCTGATACAGCAGAATCTCTCATAGAAAAAGAGATAAGCAGGCTTGAAAAATATAATCCTACAATAGGAGTTCTTGCAGGTATTTCTCCTCTTCTCGGACTTCTTGGCACAGTTACTGGCATGATTATGACTTTCAGCGCAGCAGGCGGAGAAGGTGCTGCAAAAGCAGCTACCATGGCTGAGGGGATATCTCAAGCCCTTGTTACTACACAGATAGGACTTGCAATTGCTCTTCCTCTTATG
>JBNJDM010000180.1:0-3127 GCA_051744925.1 Thermodesulfobacteriota bacterium
AAGTATATCTGATACAGTCAAAAAAGATATTTAAATCTGTTTATAACATATTTTCATTCCAGGTTTCTGTTAAATACTCAAAAGCTTTTACAACTCTTGGATCAAAGTGTGAACCTGAATTTTCTTTTATAAAAGCTACAACATTTTTAAATTCCCACCCGTCACGATAAGGGCGGTCTGAAATAAGAGCATCATAAACATCTGCAACAGCCATAATGCGTGCTTCCAGAACTATTTTTTCACCTGCAAGACCGTCAGGATAACCATTGCCGCTGAACTGCTCATGATGCTGGCGAACAATTGGAATAACTTCCTTGTATACTTTAATCGGTTCAAGTATACGTGCTCCCATTGAAGGGTGATCTTTAATCAGAGCATACTCGTCATCAGTAAGTTTGCCGGGCTTGTTAAGAATTGAACCGGGGATTCCAACCTTACCGATATCGTGGAGCAGTGCTGCTCTGTATAAAATATCTATTCTTGACTGTTCAAGCTCAAGAATTTCTGCAAGCATCTGAGCCATTTTGCTCACACGTTCAGAATGACCTGCTGTCCATGGAGATTTTGCATCTACAGTTCTTGCAAGAGCTGTAAGAGCTCCGTCATTGAGATGATCAAGCTCTCTTACAAGATTTGAGTTTGCAAGGGCAACTCCCATCTGGTCGGCCATCTGGCCTGCATGCCTGAGATCTTCATTAATATCTGCAGTATCACTTTGGTACCCAAGATTAAGGGTAGCTTCAATCCTGTTTTGTATGAAAACCGGTATTATTATCCAGTAGTCTGTAGAATTATTGAATGGCCGAAGATAACCAGGAGCATTATCTGTACTTCTGACCCATAGATAATCCTGTCCTTTGAGTCTGGACTCTATATCGTCTGCATCAAAAAAAATAGTTTTGGCTGAAAATTCTTTTTCATCTGAATTAGAAAACATATGGCACACAGCCTTTGATCTGTTTTCATGGTCAGCAAGATTAATTGCCGCACTGCTGCAGAAGAGAAGTTCCTGAATTCCGGAAAGCATTTTATTTATAATAACTTCCGGTTCAAGAGAAGAAAGTATTGCCCGGTCAATTTCAGAGTTTGTGTGTAATGCCCTGAATTGTCTGCCAAGCTGGGTCGACATATTATTAAATGCTTCTGCTACTTCTTCAAATTCATCATGGCTTTTAATGTTTATACGGGTTTTAAAGTTGCTGCGGGCAATTTCACGTATTCCGGCTTTAAGTTTTTCCAGGGGATCAAGTATAAGCCGGATATTAACCATGCTTAAGAAAATAACTATAAGAAAAGACAAAATTATAATCAAAGGAAAGATCTGCTGAAAAATATTTACCGAAGCAAAAAGGTCATTTTTCGACTGGCTAAGGATAACTGTCCAGGAGTTTGAATTAAATCTCGATTCCATGAATATATTCCAGTATCTTGCAAGATATTCATTTTTATTGTCAGACCATTCAAACTGACGGGAGCCTTTTTCTTTAAGACCCGAAGGCATTTTATTGATACACTTGTCAGGCTTTTTTACTGAGCTTACAATTATGTTTTTATTCTGATCAATTACAATAAGGTCTGTTTTTGGAGGAAGTATATTTGCAGAGCCTATTTTCCATAGAAAAGCTGTATTTATTTCACCAATAATTATTCCCGGGTTATTATTTTCTGTTTTAACAGGAAAAGCAATAAATACACGTGAAAGAGGCGAAGCTGTTTTTTGAGTAAAGATAAAAGGTTTGTCTGTGTTTTTAATAATTTTTGTATATTGTTCTGGAACAGGCTCAAAATTTTCTGTTTTCAGAAGAGTGTTTGTTGTTCCACTGGTATCTTTAAATAAAATGGCAATGAACATGTTATCCAGATCATTCCAGGAAGTAAATTCTTCAGGCGGCAAATTCTGTAAAACTGAACCTGCTCGTTTTAGTTCGCTGGACAAAAGGATCATTCTTTCATAAACTGACATTCCCAATGTTTTGCTGGCCTGCATAAGACTTTGTCTGCTTTGTTCCTTTAACTGTTTTTTTACCTGTGTAAAGGTTACAAATGCAGTAAGTGTTAAAGGTACAAGAGCACATAAACAAAAAATTGTGAAAAGTCTTCTCCCTAGTCTTGAATTTAAAAATTTTCCTTCTATTTTCATTTAGTTAAATCCTAATAATTTTCTGCAAGACCAAAAAAACCGCCGTTGTTAGCCCTTACAATATCATCTTTACTGGCTTCAGATTTAAAAGATACAACACTTTTCCCGTCTTTTCCCTTGCTGTAAAGATCAAAATCAGTATTTACAGGAACCAATTTTTGTTTTTTGCGTAGTTTTCCTTTGTTATTCTTCTCCACACGAAGATATTCATAGGTATTTCCCCAGCTGTCTCTCATATTTTCGCAGCCCACAGCTTCAAGATCAGGTGGGAATTGACCGTTATCAAGTTTGTACATGATAAGAGCAGATTCAATGGTTTTAAGTTCCTGTATGGTTTTTGTTACTCTTGCTTTATTAATGTAGCTAAGCATTGAAGGGACTGCAATTGCAGCAAGTATACCAATAATCGCAATTACCACTATAAGTTCTATTAAAGTAAGGCCGTCTTTTTTAATGAACTTTTTTTGTATTTTTGCACTCATTAATATGCTTGCTTTTTTATTTAAGTATAAATCCGGCAGTTTTAATCAGCCGGAATTTAAATTAAATCAGATATGTAATTTTTTTTCAATCGGAATCGATTTTTATGCATTAACAACCCTGTTTCTTCCGTTTTCCTTTGCTTTGTATAAAGCTGTGTCAGCTCGTTTAATAAATGAGTCTTCATCTTCATCTTGTATATATTGTGTAAGACCTATGCTTACAGTAATTTTATTAACTTTTGTAAAATTATTCTGCTCAGTTTTTTTTCTTAGTCTCCGGGCTGAGTCGCCTGCATTTTTAGTTGAAGTGTTGGGAAGGAGCAGGGCAAACTCTTCTCCTCCTATTCTGAAAAAATAATCACTGTCTCTGATTGTGGTTTGTATAAGTTGTGAAAGTTCTTTTAAGACTTTGTCTCCGGTTTGATGGCCGAAAGTATCGTTTATATTTTTGAAATAATCTATATCAAGAATCATAAGTGATAAAGGTGTTTCATATCTTTTGCAG
>JBNJDM010000181.1:0-3051 GCA_051744925.1 Thermodesulfobacteriota bacterium
GATTCAACAAGGGATGTAAGTAATATTGAAGAATATATTTCAATGGGTACAATAGGAAAAGCTTTTACAGCTGATGAAAGAACAGTCCTTCTTATAGATGAAATAGACAAGGCTGATACAGACTTTCAGGATGATATGCTTGATATTCTTGATCAGATGGAATTTGATATTATTGAGATTGATAAAAGAGTAAGGGCAAAAAACAGACCTGTTATTATAATTACTTCAAATGCAAAAAAAGATTTATCAGATCCTTTTCTTGGACGGTGCAATTTTCATCATATTGCATTTCCTGATCCGAAAATGATGAGAAAAATAATAGATGTTCACTTTCCGGCTATTGATTCAGATATAGCTGAAAATGCAATCTCTGCATTTTATAAATTAAGAGAGCTGGACGGAATTGAGAAAAAACCTGCCACAAGAGAGCTCATAAACTGGATAAGAGCACTTGATCTTGATCCTGATTTTAAAGCCAAAGATCTTATTAAGGGCAAGGTGCCTTTTCTTGGAATTTTATTCAAAAAAAGCCCTGACTATGAGAGAGCAAGCAACGTTGTCGGCAGAAAACGACTTATTTAGGCGAGTGAAAAATTATGTTTATCGGCTTTTTTTATACATTGAAGAATGCAGGAGTTCCTGTTAATCCCAATGCTTTTTTAAGACTTCAAAAGGCTTTGAAAACCGGTCTTATTCAGAGCATGGATGACTTTTACTTTGCTGCGCGTACAATCCTTATAAAGAGTGAACGTTACTTTGATATTTATGATCAGGTTTATGCATATTATTTTGAAGGCGCGGAATTCCCCGAAGAGGAAGGTCTGGAGCTTGACGAAACAGCAAATGCTCTTTTAGAGGAATGGCTTAAAAATCCAAAAGAGATTTCCGATCTTTTAGGTATTGATGAAAATAAAATCAACCAGCTTTCTCCTGAAGAGCTTATAGATTATTTTAAAGAGAGATTAAAAGAACAGACAGAGCGCCATGAAGGCGGAAACAAGTGGATCGGTACAGGCGGAACTTCACCTGTGGGACACTCAGGTTATCATCCCGGAGGAATGAGAGTAGGCGGTGTATCCGGAAACAAGTCTGCTGTCAAGGTTGCAAATGAAAGAAGGTATAAGGATTACTCAGGCAGGGGACCTTTAAATCAGTCCATGATTGGAGAGGCTCTTAAAAGGCTGCGAAATTTAAGACCCTCAGGACCTAAAGACCAGGTAAATGTTGAAAAATCTATTTACCAGACTATGAAAAATGCCGGAGAAATAGAAATTGTATTTGATCGTTCTTTAAAGGACAAGCTTAAGGTTATTCTTGCAATAGATAACGGAGGATGGTCAATGGATCCGTATGTGGATGTTGTCCAGACCCTTTTTGATTATTCAAGAGCACAGTTCAAGGAAGTAAAAACCTATTTCTTCCATAATACAATTTACGATTATGTATGGGAGGATCCCACAAGATACAAAAGGCCTGTAAAGGTTTCCGATTTTTCAAAATTTGATCCTGAAACAAGGTTTATTGTAATTGGTGATGCAAGCATGGCTCCGTATGAACTTCTTGCAAGAAACGGAGCAATAAGTATAAGCCAGATGTCGGGAAGACCGAGTCTGGATCAGCTTCAGTTTATATGTGAAACCTTTCCGCACAATGTGTGGCTTAATCCTGTGCCTGCTTCAGTATGGGGTTATACAAGGACAATCTCTGTTATAAGCCAGCTTTTTCCTATGTACGAACTTAGTCTGGACGGTCTTGAAAGTGCTGTTACCCGGCTTATGTCAAAAGACTGATCAATTTGAAATATTAAAAAATTGTTGATATTGCAGTAAGTTAACTCAGGCTTAATACCTTTATGCCTGAGTTAATTTTATTTAAGCATACTTTGATCTTAAAAATATAAAAAGTTTAAGTCAGAAAAAACAAGAATTCGGAAATTTCTTGACTTTGCTTTTAAAAAAACAGATCTTTTTTAAAAATATTAAACATTTACAATTCAGATAAAAATTTAACATGCCGGAGGTATAATGAGAATTTTCATGACAATTACTGCAGTTTTTCTTGCTGCTTTTTTTATAACAGCAGGCTCTTTATCAGCGAAAACATATAACTTAACCTACAGCATATTTTTTCCTGCATCCCATGATCAGTACAAAGCTGCAGAAGCCTGGGCTGAAGCAGTAGAAGAAAAAACCGACGGCAGGGTTAAAATTACAATGTTTCCAGGCGGAACTCTTACTAAAGCGAAAAATTGTTATGACGGTGTAGTAGACGGTATTTCAGATATAGGGATGTCATGTTTTGCTTATACAAGGGGAAAATTCCCTGTAATGGAAGCTTGTGATCTTCCCGTAGGCTATCCTGATGGAAAAACAGCTTCAAAAGCTGTAAATAAATATTATGAAAAAATGAAGCCTGAAGAGCTTGATGATGTAAAAGTTCTTTATATTCATGCACACGGTCCAGGGCTTCTCCATACTCAGAAAGCTGTAAAAACTCTGGAAGATTTTAATAAACTGAAAATCCGTTCTACAGGTTTTAGCGCAAAAGTTGTTGACTCTCTTGGAGGAATACCTGTTGCAATGTCCCAGGGAGCAACTTACGAATCTTTGAAAAAAGGTGTTGTTGAAGGAACTTTCGGACCGGTTGAAGTACTTAAAGGCTGGAGGCAGGCTGAAGTAATTGATTACACAACAGACACCTCAAATATTGGCTATACAACAACAATGTATGTTGTAATGAATAAGAATAAGTTTAATAAGCTTCCTGAAGATATAAAAAAGATTATGACAGATTTAAGCAGTAAATGGGTTGTAAAACATGGCAATGCCTGGGATGAAAGCGACAAAGAGGGTGTAAAATACAGTAAAAGTCTTGGAAATGAATTTATAACTCTTTCAGATGAGCAGAAAAAAATCTGGGAAGATAAAATTTCTCCTGTAATAGATGAATATGTATCATCTGCTGAAGAAAAAGGGATAAACGGCAGAAAAAACGTTGAAATTTTAAGAAAGATTATTGAAAAATCAGGTTCCGGAAATTGATAAAAATTTT
>JBNJDM010000182.1:0-3027 GCA_051744925.1 Thermodesulfobacteriota bacterium
ATAAACTTTTCTGTAAATAGTTAAAAAATCAATCAAATCAAATAGTTTAAAGGATTTTTTTAATTATTGCGCTTTTGTTTTTACGCTGTTATAAAACTTTTAAAGTTTGCATTTTGATGTTTATTATTTTTTTACAAAATATTTTATATTCTGAAATAAGCAATTTATCAGAAATTTAATTGTTTATGTTTAATAATATATTTGAATTTTAAGTCCGTTTTATAAGAAAGGCAAAGATATGATTTATGATATGGAGTTTGAAACTCTGCCCAGAGAAGCAATAGAAGCTATACAGCTAAAAAGGCTTCAGGCGGTTGTGGAAAGAGTTTATGCAACTGTACCTTTTTACAGAAGCAAGTTCAGGGAGGTTAATGTTTCTCCTGAAGATATTAAAAGTCTTGATGATTTAAAAAGACTTCCTTTTCTGGCTAAACAGGATTTAAGGGACAACTATCCATACGGTCTTTTTGCTGTTCCCATGGATCAGGTTGTAAGAATCCATGCTTCTTCAGGAACCACAGGTAAACCAACAGTTGTCGGGTATACTAAAAGAGATATTTCAAACTGGGCTGATCTTATGGCAAGGGCTCTTTCTGCCGGAGGCGCATCCAGAGGCGACATAATACATAATGCATACGGATACGGTCTTTTTACAGGCGGTCTTGGAGCTCATTACGGTGCAGAAAGACTCGGGGCTTCTGTTATTCCCGTATCAGGAGGTAATACCCAAAGGCAGATTACAATTATGAAGGATTTTAAGCCTACTATTTTAACGGCAACTCCTTCGTATACTCTTCATCTGGCTGATGTAGCAAAAGATATGGGTGTTGATTTCAGGGATCTTCATTTTAAATCAGGTATATTTGGTGCAGAGCCGTGGTCCCAGAGCATGAGACAGCAGCTTGAAGAAGAGCTTGGTTTAAAAGCTGTTGATATTTACGGTTTAAGTGAAGTAATGGGACCTGGTGTTGCTGTTGAATGTGTTGAGGTAAGAAACGGACTTCATATTTTTGAAGATCATTTTATTCCTGAAATTATTGATCCGGAAACCGGTGATGTTCTTCCTATTGGAGAAACAGGTGAACTTGTTTTTACATCACTTTCCAAAGAGGCTTTTCCTGTTATAAGATACAGAACCAGGGATATTACAAGGCTTGTGGCTGAACCATGTCTTTGCGGGCGTACTCATGTAAGAATGGAAAAAGTAAGCGGCAGAACTGATGATATGCTTATTATCAGGGGGGTTAATGTATTTCCTTCCCAGATAGAGTCTGTACTTATGGAAATTGATGAAGTAGAGCCTCATTATCAGCTTGAAGTTGACAGAATCGATTCCCTTGATATTCTTAATGTTAAAGTAGAAGTAAATGAAAAGATTTTTTCTGATGAAGTAAAAGTACTTCAGCAGCTTGAAAAAAAGATTGCTCACAATGTTAAAGAGACCCTTGGAGTATCTGCAAAAATTAAGCTTGTAGAACCAAAGTCTATTCAGCGCAGCGAAGGTAAGGCTGTGCGGGTAATTGATAACAGAAAAATTTAATTTAAATTGATCGTTTCAAACTTAAGAAACAGGAGATTATTATGAAAGTTGAACAGCTGTCTATATTTCTTGAAAATAAGATCGGAAGACTTGCGGAAGTTTCAAAAATACTAGCAGATGCAAAAATAAATATAAGGGCTCTTTCAATAGCAGATACTGCAGATTTCGGTGTTTTAAGAATACTTGTAGATAATGTTGAAAAAGCTAAAAACACTCTTAAAGACAAGGGTTTTACTGTTGGAGAAACCGAAGTTGTAGGTGTTGAAGTACCTGATGAGCCGGGCGGGCTTTACAGCATACTTCAGACCCTTGAAACTGAAGATATCAATGTTGAATATATGTATGCATTTGTTAATCAAAACCAGGGAAATGCAATTATGATATTCAGATTTGATAATCTGGACAGAGCTGTAGAACTGCTGGTTGAAAAAGGTTTTAATGTTATTCCGGGTTCCCAGCTTTATAATATGTAGAACTTAAATCAGGCTTTTAAATTTTTTGAATCAGGTAAAAATGTCTTCTAATGAAAAGTTTGAACACTTTATTTTAAAAGGTCTTATCGAAGAATGGCATTTAATTACTGATATTTATAATATAGATAAACAGGGCGGTTTTGTATGCCCTGTTTTTTCTTTTACAGACTCTGAAACGTTTTTAGGTAAATGGGAATTTCAAAAATACCAGATTTCGATTCAAAGAAAATTTGCTGTTGAGCAGCCATGGGAAAATATCCGTTTTGTACTTAAGCACGAAATGGCTCATCAGTATGCAGATACTGTACTTAAATCAGCAAATGAGACTCCACACGGCAAATCTTTTAAAAAAGCATGTAAAATTTTAAGAATACCTGAAAAATCTGTTTATGATTTTTGTGGTGAAAAAAATGAAACTGCAGAAAAAAGATCTCTTATATCTAAAGTAAAAAAGCTTTTTTCCCTGGCAAAAAGTGATAATTTCAATGAAGCAGAAAATGCCATGAAAAAAGCTCATGAGCTGATGATACGCCATAACTTTGAAACTTTTGACCTTGAATCAAACAATTATTCTTCCAGATGTCTTGGGAAACCAGCACTTAAACATTTCAGAGAATCTTATTATCTTTCTGCAATGCTTTCCAGATTCTATTTTGTATATCCTGTATGGGTGCCGTGTTTTGTTAAGGAAAAAGGGAAAACAGGCAAGGTTTTAGAGATTTCAGGTGAATTAAGAAACATTGAAATAGCATCTTATGTTTATGATTTTGTAAATTTTTATATAGATAAATCCTGGAAAGAGTTTAACAAAAACAGAAAACTTACAAGATTTAAAAAAACAGATTTTGCCATAGGTATAATTGAAGGCTTTTCATCAAAAATTGAAAAAAGCCATAATTATACAAAAAATAAAAACAATCTTCCTGTTGCCGCAGAAAACGATCCAAAGCTTAATAAATATCTTGAATGGTATTACCCTGTTCTCAGAAAGCAGTCTACAAAAGGCGGAGTAAG
>JBNJDM010000183.1:0-3019 GCA_051744925.1 Thermodesulfobacteriota bacterium
AGGAAGGTAAAACAGCAAAAGAGATCATGAAAGAGCTAGGTATTGCAAGGTATACTCTTAATGAGCACCTTTTAATGCTCCAGAGAGAAGATAAGAAAATATATCATATTGACGGCCTTTTTGATTATACCGATGAAAAGCGGCAGAGAAATAAAGTCAGAAAAAATGATGGTATAGTTATCCCGCCGTCTCTAATAGAAAAAAGCGCGCTAAATCCCGGAGATAAATACGAAATTCTTGTTGAAAAGGGACATGTTGTGCTTAAAAAAGTAGAGGATGATGAGTAGTTTTCGTTAATTTAATCAACAGGAGGTCATATGGCTTCTGAGCCTGAAAAGGGTGATTTCAGAATCAAGGATACATGGAGCAATTTAGATAATAAATATTTAAAATATGATATACATCCCTGGGTATTTTTTGCGGGCGGGGGTATAATAATTTTAGGGGTTATACTTACTCTGATTGCAGGTGAAGCTGCAAATGATGTTTTTTCAAGCATACAGGGTTGGATTGCCAATTATACTGGTTGGTTTTTTACCTTTGTAATGAATGCTGTGCTTGTATTTTGTATATTTCTTCTTTTTACTGAATTTGCAGAATACAGAATAGGGGGTGAAGACGCAGAACCTGAGTTTTCAACAATCGGGTGGTTTGCCATGCTTTTTAGTGCAGGTATGGGTATAGGTATTTTGTTTTACGGTGTAGCAGAACCTATGTTTCACTATGTGGCAAATCCTTTTACTGAACCTGGTACTCCCGAAGCTGCCAAAGCAGCCATGGAGATTACATTTCTTCACTGGGGGCTTCATCCCTGGGGTATTTACGCCATGGTCGGACTGGCTCTGGCTTTTTTCGGATTTTCAGAAGGTCTTCCCCTTTCCATAAGAAATATATTTTATCCGCTTCTGGGAAATAAAATTTACGGCTGGGTAGGAAATCTTATAGATATTCTTGCAACCGTAGCTACTTTATACGGTGTTGCAACATCTCTTGGTCTTGGTGTTCAGCAGGTCAATGCAGGCTTAAGCCATTTGTTTGACATTCCACAAAGTTCAACTGTACAGGTTATGCTTATTGCCGGTATTACTGCTATTGCTACATGGTCGGTTGTAAGAGGTCTTGACGGCGGTATTAAGGTTTTAAGTCAGATAAACCTCTTTTTTGCCGCAGCTCTTGTGCTTTTTGTATTTATTCTCGGCCCGACTATGTTTATTTTAAACGGTTTTATGGAAAATGTAGGAAATTATATTCAGAATTTTGCTTCACTTACGACATGGAATGAAACATATACAGGAAGCGACTGGCAGAACGGTTGGACAATTTTCTACTGGGGCTGGTGGATTGCCTGGTCTCCGTTTGTGGGAATGTTTATTGCAAGAGTATCCTACGGCAGAACCATAAAAGAATATATTTTAGGTGTTTTGTTTATTCCGCCGGTTGTTACTTTTTTCTGGATGACTGTTTTCGGCAACAGTGCTATTTTTATTGAAATGCTTGGGCAGGGAGGAATTGCAAAATCTGTTCAGGAAAATATTCCGGTTTCACTGTTTGTATTTCTTGAAAGCTTTCCTTTTTCACTTGTAACTTCTCTTATTGCTGTGATTGTTATAATCGCATTTTTTGTAACATCTTCTGACTCAGGTTCCATGGTAATAGATATTATTACTGCAGGTGGAAATCCTGATCCTCCAAGACCTCAAAGGCTTTTCTGGGCTATTATGGAAGGCCTTGTTGCATCTGCCTTGCTTCTTGGCGGAGGTCTTGTAGCTCTTCAGACAGCTGCTATTATAACCGGTCTTCCTTTTGCAGCTATTGTTCTTCTTATGTGCTGGGCTATATATAAAGGTCTGGATAATTACAGAGAAAGACTTGAAGAAGATGATGATTAAAAAAACAGGAGGCCGTAAAATGAAAAAAATAATAAGTATATTTGTTTTTGCCTGTGTTGTTTTATATTCTGCAGGTTTCTGCTTTGCACAGTCAAATGAGCCTGTTCGTCTAGCTTATGTAAACTGGTCAACCGAAATTGCAAGTACAACACTTGTAAAGGCGGTTTTTCAGGAAAAGCTTAATACTGAATGTATAACTGTTCCCATGAAAGCCGATGAAATGTGGGAAGCTGTTGCCAATGGGGAAGTAGACGGAATGGTTGCTGGATGGCTTCCCGAGACACACGGGCATTATTATAAAAAGTATAAAGACAAGGTTGAAGATCTGGGGCCTCATATTGAAAAAACACGTATAGGGCTTGTTGTTCCAAAATTTTCTGTGGGAAGACAGACAGGAGGTTCGGGAAAGATTAATGAACCATATATAAAAGCAGAATCTGTTTCAGATCTTAAAAATTACAGAAAAGAATTTGGCGGTAAAATTATAGGTATAGATGCTGAAGCAGGTATAATGAAAAAGACCCGTGATGCAATGAAAGCCTACAATCTTACAGGTTACAGGCTTATAGAAGGTTCTGAGTCTGAAATGACTGATATTCTTTCAAAAGCTATAAAAAAACAGAAGTGGGTTGTAGTAACAGGCTGGGAGCCTCATTGGAAATTCGGACGGTGGAAGCTTGAATTTCTTGATGATCCCAAAGGTATTTTCGGGGACAGCGAAGCTATTCACACTGTTGTAAGAAAAGGTCTCAAAGAAGACAGGCCTGAAGTTTACAAGATCCTTGATAATTTTGAGTGGACTGTTGATGAAATGGAGCAGCTACTTGTCTGGATAAGCAGTGATAAGGGGCAGTTTCCTTATGAAAAAGCGTTGCGATGGATTAATTATAATGAAGACAGGGTTGAATCCTGGATCAGATAGATAAAAAAGATTAAAATAAAATACTGTAAAAGGGGCTTTTCACTTAATTGTTAAGCCCCTTTTTTTTATTATCTCTCACAGGGGCACTGAGGCACGGAAACCCTGGTTTATATAAAAATATTTTATTTATTTTACTCAAAATTTTTTGAGGAATTCATCTGCTTATGAATATTTTTTTTGCCGCTAATTTCGCTAATTTACGCTAATG
>JBNJDM010000184.1:0-3011 GCA_051744925.1 Thermodesulfobacteriota bacterium
TTTTATTTTATGCTTTTAATATTTTTTAAAAAAAATTCGTCTTTATGCCGTTGCGGTTTTGTGAGAGATTAAAGTAAAAGCATTCAAAGTAATCTATGGTTTTCTGTGCCTTTGAGCCTCCGTGAGATTTATTTTGTTTAATCTGAATAGTTACGTTTATTTTACAATTTTTCTGCATTCCATATAAAATCTTTTATCATCTGCTTCACCCATGGAAAAAGATTTTCTGGGAAGAGCTCCGTCCATTATAATGCTTTTAAAAAAGCTGTCTTTTGATACCGGAGGAAGCAAAAAACCGATATTTCCTTTTTCTGAGCAAAGCTCTTCAAGGTGGTTTTTGCCGTGGATATAATCTATTTTTAATTCAGGTTCTTTTGAACTTAGATTGTTCAGTGCATCCTGAAGATCTCCGGCAGCAATATTTCTCATAGGTTTTTTTATTTTGATAATTCCTGTTTTTTCGCTGAAGCAGAAAGATATTTTATGAAAATCAGGGTCGTCTTTTATTACTTCTTCAAGGTTTTTGGTCTCTTCTATTTCTACAACAGATCCTCTTTGTTCAAAAAAGGAGACAAAATCGTTTAGTATTTTATCCGGATCAGTATTAAATATAATTCTGTGGATAGGCTCAAAATCGATACTTTCATCATGAATATTTACTATTTCTACAAGTGCCCATCTTGCCGGATGATCCATTATGCTTTTGTCATCTTTGTTTTCATTTTTTATCTTTTCCCACCATGCTTTTGCTGTTGCAAAAGAGTGGTTACCGTCTCCCATTGCATATAAAAGCGGATTTTTTTCAGAATCAAGATTATATCTTTTTTTATAATTTTCAGGCTCTATAAGTGAGGTAAGGTTTTTTGTCATTGTATTTGCGGCTTCTTCGTTATCAATCATATAACCTTTAATATTGCCTGAATTGTTCATTAGATTGAAATCGTATAGTTTTTTCTTGGTTTCATCTTTAAATAAAGGTTCTATAACCTTTTTTTCAGGATCATCAATAAGCACCATAATGTGAGGAGTTTCAAGGCTTGCCTGCTGTCTTACCTTTATTCGCGGAGGGATTCTTTCAACAATTGTCCCTTCGGTAGGTCTTATAAGCGATTTTGAATTCTTAGAGTAATCATAATGTTCAAGATCAAGGCAGCATAACATCCCTTTTCTTGTTCGTCCTCCTGATACTTCTCTTTCACAGAGGAAAATCCCGGGACCTTGTTTTACAAGGGTGTTGTCTTTAAGGTATTCATTCATTGACTCGTGAATATGGTCTGTTAAGATTTTTTCTCTTTCAGTACCGAGAAATACTTCAGGCAGAATTATATTCAGAGAAGAAGGGTTGTCTCCGACAAATTCAGCTGTTTTTTCCCAGTAATCGGGTTGAGAAGTATACTGATCGCAGGCAATTACAGACCATTTAACTGGATCTGTATTTTTCGAAGGAAGATATACTTCAGGTAAACAAAGTGCCGGTTTTTCAAAAACAGTCTTCATTGTTCTCCACTCTTAAAAAAGATTAAAATTTATTAAAGTTTTAAGGAATATAAAAGCTTTGTAAAAAAAACTGAGGCTGCATAGTGCAGTCTCAGTTTTTGTCTGTTACATATCCTGATAAATCAGGTGTCTGAAAAGTTCGGGCGAGTTAAAGCGTTTTTCAATATCAATATCAAAAGATTCGGCAATAGGTCTGAAAATATGGGGGGATTTTTTGAAAACATTTTTCCCGATCTGTAAAACTTTTTCAGCACCTTTGGGAGACATTTTTCCAAGTGGTCTTCTGCAGTTTCCTCCGGGCATGCCTAAAATTCCCATAAGTGTTTTTATGGGAAGAGGATTTTTCTGTTTAAATTCAATTGTTCCGTATGGAGTCTCTTCTTCAGTAATAACAGCTACAAGATTAAATAAAGGCTCAATCTCTTTTAATATTTTTGATGCTGCTTCTGTATTTCCTCTGTCGAGTTCTGTTGTCATTTCTGTTATAAATCCGGGAATTATATTTGAAGCAACTGAAATTACACCCTGACCTTTAATTCCGGGGTTTGTCATAAGTTCATATGTAAAGGAATCATCTCCTGAATATATACTGAATCCGTTTCCGCAGACTTGTCTTGTTCTTTTCATATTTTCCACATCACCTGTGGCTTCTTTTACACATGAGATGTTTGGATAATTTCTGTTTGCTACTGCAATATCTTCGGGAAGAAGTTTGCTTCCTGTTCTTCCCGGAATTACATAAGGTATTATTGTTGTATCAGGACACTTTTCAGCAACAGGCTCAAGATATTCTCTTCTGATGCTGACTGATCCGGGGTTGTTGTAGTATGGGTCAACAAGGAGAATAGCGTCTGCACCTGCTCCGACAGCATGAAGAGAGCCGTTTATCGCTTCAGCAGTGTTGTTGCTTCCTGTTCCTGCAATGCAAAGGCATTTACCCCTTGTTTTAGAAGCTGTTATTTCAATTATCTCATTATGTTCTTCCCATCTCAGTGTAGGACTTTCACCAGTTGTTCCCACCGCAAGTATACCTGTGATGGAGTTTTTGATCTGAAAGTCAATAAGCTTGTCAAGGCCTTCATAATCAAGGTTTCCGTCGTTGTTGAAAGGAGTTATTAGTGCAGTATAGCAACCTGGTATCATAGCATCTCCATAATATTTTGATATAGTTAGAATTTTTTTGGGAATTAGCACACCTTTTTTTTAAAAACAACACTAACCCTACCATAAACAAAAAATCAATGAAAAATTTCGGTGTGTGGTTCAGATTTGTATGTCAGGTCAGGTTGTAAAACAAAAAGCGGGGCATATAAAAATTGGTCTGGAATCCCTTTTATTTTGGGGTTTTGTTATATTAAACCTGAAAATAGGTCAAATTAGGTTGAAATTTTAATTAATATTGTAATATTAAGAAAGAAAAAATTTTGCCGGATGAAATCTGATTTCATGCGAAAAAAGCTGATTACTGGATATTTTAATATAAACGGAGGATAAATGGCACCACAGGCTAAAGA
>JBNJDM010000185.1:0-3003 GCA_051744925.1 Thermodesulfobacteriota bacterium
GGAACTGTCAGATATAAAATCTGTTACCCCTTTAAAACATCAATCATACTGAAAACTTTTCCTTTGTTATTTTCATCAAGTTTTTTTCTTAAAAAATCAACAGCATCAAGGGTTCCTTTGGAATAAATATCACGTCCGTTTATATTGTGTGTAAACTCAAATTTTACGCTTTTATCATCGGAGACAAGTGTATATGTATGCCATGCATGTCCGTCAAGATGCTCTTTTGGGATATTCCACTCTTTTTCCTGCTTTGTTTTGTCCCTTTCTTTTTGTATCATACTTACATCAAAGTCTGTTCCAAGCTTTTTAAAATAATTTGTCATAGCTTTTGCAGTTCCACTTGTATCAGCTTTGTGCGACTGATGACTTTCCTTAATTTCTAGGCTGTAACCTTTGAAAAGACCCGGGAAATTGTCAGCTGCATATTCCATCATAGCCTGAAATCCTACTATCTGTTTTGCCATATTAGGAGCAATTACAGCTGAGATTGAGCTGTTTTCAATATCCTTAACAAGCTTTTCTCTGTCTCCTCCTGTTGTGCCCATGACAAAAGGAATGTTTTCCTGAGCATAAAACTCTGCATTTTCATTAACAGCTGAAGGATGAGTAAAATCTATGGCTATGATATCAGGGTATTTGTCTGTAAATTCTTTAATTTCAAGGCTTCTTGAATCCGGTTTTAAAAGCTTGATTTGCTTATTATTATAATTAAAAACAGATTCTTTTGTTTCAGGACCTGTAAGTGATGCTTCAACAAGATTGAACATTTCAGAATTTTCAATATGTTCAACAAGATTTTCTGCAACTTTACCGGGCAGTCCGTTAACCATAAGATTTATTTTTCCCAATTTTTCCTCCTTATATTTTTGAAACTGTCTGTTTCAGGTATTTAATGTTTTTATTGTCAGTGCAGTTTAAAATCGATTTAAGTGATTTTATAGCAGGCTGTATATAAGATTTAAAATAAATTTTGTTTTTTTTAAGACTTAAAAATGAAAAAGCTCCTAAAATATGAAGATTTCTTGAAAGAGCGCAAAAAAAGTATGAATTTTCAAACTCGGTTTCTAAAAATGATTTTTCTAAAGCAGATTTTAAAGCATATAAAAAAAGATCTTTTTTAATTTCAGGTTCAAGGTTCAGATAAGGATCTATTAAAAGTGATGCAATATCATATTCAACAGGCCCTTTTCTTGCACCCTGAAAATCTATAATGTATGGACATCCGTTTTGGATCATAATGTTTCTTGACTGAAAATCTCTGTGCATAAGACCTTTGAAAGATGACTTTTCAGCCGCATTTTTGGAAATGTATTCAAATTCTTTGATCAGCTTTTCTTTATCGATTTTAATTTTTTTGTAATTTAAAAGAAACTCATCCATAAAATAAAGACATTCCTTAAATGAAACCTCTTTATTATATTCAGCAGTCTGATAAGTCATGTGAGGTGTAAACCCCTTAATACCTTCTGTAGAAAACTTAAAAAGTTCATCAATACAAAGTTTTAAAATATCTTTTATATTGTTTGGACTTTTGTTTTTTACATAATCTTCAAGTCTGATATCACCAAGATCGCTTGTAATTACAAGGCCTGTAAACAAGTCATAACAATATATTCTGGGTACATTAATATTTCTTTTATGAAGATGATTGCCTATACTTATAAATGAGTTAGCCTGGGATTTTTTATGATTAAGGCAGATTCCGTGATCACCAAGAATTAAAGAGCTGTTTTTGCAGATTAATTTGTACCAGTCTCGGTCTGAACCGTCTCCTGCAAGTTTTTGTATTTTGCACTGATTTAAGTCTGTGGAAAAATTTTCTTTTAAAAGTATGCTTAAACTGTTTTTTTTGAAACTTTCAATTGTTCCAAGATCATCAAAAAAAGTATCTCTGGCTGGGAAAAAAGGGGCTATCTCTATTTTTTTTGAAAGCATTTTTTTGTATGCATCAATGCTTGACTTATAAAATTCAAAAAAATTTTTAAACTCAGGATTAATAACCTGAACACCTGTGAAAGTATAGGTATCTTCAGAGTCAGGATATCCAAAACCTTTTACTTTGTTGTTTTCTACATAAACATTGTTGAATCTGTTTTTTAAAAGAGACAATGTTACTTTGTTTTTACTGGAAATATGAAAATTGTATAATTTTTTGAAATCTATATTTGTATATATATCAGAGTTTACGACTATAAAAGGTTTAGTATCAGTTTTTTTTAAAATGTTTAAAACTGCACCCCCTGTATTGAGAATCTCTTTTTCATACACAGTTTCTACCGGAATATTAAACTTTTGTGAGCTTATGTAATTTTCAATTTTTTCATGAAGATGGTGTGTGTTTATAAATATATGATTACATCCCGAATCTATAAGATCATCAATTATTCTTTTTAAAAGAGGTTTGCTGTTTAAGGGGAAAAGAGGCTTTGGAAGATTTTTTGTGTAAGGCATAAGCCTTGTTCCGTATCCGGCTGCTAGAATCAGGGCTTTCATTTGTTCTCCCGGTGAATTTGAATATTTTGATTTATTTAATTTTAAAAAATTTATCTCACGAAGGCGCAAAGACACAAAGTAAGACGTAAAATTGTTTTGTTGTCTCGTTTCCAGGCACCTGCTCTGCCCTTTACCCACGAAATTCATTCAGGCATATCATCCCGAACTAATTTCTCAGGCTAATACTGACAATTTAATATCTGTTCACATAAAATATAGGCTCCCAGGCAGGAGCTTGGGAGCCAGCCCAATCTGCGCTAATGGGCCTTTTTTACAAAGCCCTGAAAATCCGGGAAACAGTTAAATCCGAAATCATTATTAATACGCCGTCCTTTCAGGACTATGAAAAAATAATCATACCGGTGGTTAAAACCACCGGCTATACGACCTTCCCTTTTCAGGGGAAACACACAATTTTATACTGCCGGGCTTTTTCCTGAAAAAGCGATTTTATTAGCGTTTATTAGCGTAATTCGCGGCAAATAATTTGTGGGTAAAGGGCAGAGC
>JBNJDM010000186.1:0-2973 GCA_051744925.1 Thermodesulfobacteriota bacterium
TATTCACTGAGTTTGTTGTATAATGTTCTTCTTGAGATCCCCAGAAGTTCTGAGGCCTTTTTTTTATTGTTTCCGGTGTAATTAAGAGTTTCTTTTATCATTTCTTTTTCTACTTCGTCCAGGGGGGTACCTATTTCAAATCTAAAGATCGGTTTTTTTTGATAGAAAGCCCTTATCCTTTCAGGAAAATGAGAGGTTTTCAGTTCACTTTCCTCGCAAAGAACTACAGCTCTTTGAATCAGATTTTTTAAGTCTCTTACATTGCCCGGCCAGTCATACGATTCAAGAAGCTTCATGCATGAGTCAGAAATTCCTGTTATATTTTTGTTCATATATTTTGAGTACTGATCAGCAAAGTGTTTTGATAAAAAGGGTATATCACCTTTTCTTTCTCTTAGGGGAGGGATATTAACGCATAATACGTTAAGCCTGTAATAAAGGTCTTCCCTGAAATTTCCTTTTTTTACAGTTTGTTCAAGATCATCGTTTGTTGCAGCAAGTATGCGCACATCTGTTGAAATTGTTTTGTTTCCCCCGATTCTCATAAATTCCCGGTTTTCAAGAAGTCTTAAAAGGCTTACCTGTACTTTTTCATTTGTGGTTGAAATTTCATCAAGAAAAACTGTTCCTCCTTCGGCCTGTTCAAATATGCTTGCCCTTTTTTCTGTTGCGCCTGTAAAAGCCCCTTTTTCATGGCCGAAGAGTTCTCCGGGAACAAGTTCTGTGGGAAGAGTTCCAAGGTGAACAGGTACAAAAGGTTTTGATTTTCTTTTACCTGAATTGTGAATTGCCTGTGCAGCAAGATCTTTGCCGGTTCCTGTTTCACCTGTTATAAGTACAGGCATATCTGTTGAAGCTGCTTTTTGAATCTGGTCATAGACTTTTTTCATTGCGTCAGAGGCTCCGATGAGCTTTCCGAAGCCGCTTTTTTTTATGCCTGATTTTAAGAACATATTCTGGGAGTATACAGGGATTTGTTCGTATGCAGAGGAAAGAAAAACTTTGATTTCATTGTCATCCACTGGAAGTTTTGTGTACAGATATCCCCCTGACTTCATTATATCCCTTGCTATGTTCAGCTGTTCTTCTTTAACAAGAGTTAATATAATAGTTCCCGGGCTTCGCTGTGCAATCAGAGATATGATATCTATGCTTTCCATATCTGTTTCAGCAGCATCTCCTGTAATTATTAAGATATCAATATTTTTTGATTCAAACCATTCTATAAGCCTGTCAATTCTCGATTCCAAGTAAAAATATGCATTTTCAATTCCTATTATACTCTGCAGCCGTTTAAATAAGTCCCTTGATAAATCTACGCAAAGAAGCGAAAAATTTTTCATTTGTGCAGCCTTTTTACATTATTTTATGAATATTTTTGATTGTGTGCAGTAATTATACACTTAAAAAGTTAATATGAAATTATGTGAAAACTGTGTGTTACGAAACGGTTATACTGATAATTTATTATAAGTCAACCTTCGCTATGTAAAGAAGCTGCACAGAGCTTATCGGTTTTTCTCCTTCTTTTTTAATACCTGTTAAATTTAACACACTGTTTTTTTAAAAAAAACAGTGTGTTAAGTAATTTTTGTTTATTGGCACTTATATTGCATTATGAATACAGAGTTTAAAACTTCTGAATCTAAATTTAAAATTTTAAATATTAAAAAGAGGAGATTAATCATGAGTAAAATTTTTCAGGACCATGTATTTACATCGGAGTCTGTAGGTGAGGGCCATCCTGATAAAATCTGCGATCAGGTTTCAGATGCCATGCTTGATGCCTGTCTAAAAGCTGATCCCGAAAGCAGGGTTGCGTGTGAAACTACAACAACAACAAATCATGTAATGAAAATGGGCGAGATAACAAGCAAGGGATTTAAGAATATTGATCAGGAAAAGCTTGCAAGGGATGTTGTAAAAAATATCGGATATGACAAAGAAGAGTATCAATTCTGTTATAATACTTTTGATTTTGATTCAAAGCTGCATGAACAGTCTCCTGATATATCCCAGGGTGTTTCTGAAGGTAAAGGTTTGTATGATGAACAGGGTGCCGGAGATCAGGGTATGATGTTTGGTTATGCATCCAGTGCAACCCCTGCGCTTATGCCTGCTCCAATATACTATAGCCACAAGCTTATGAAGACTTTCAGCGAGCTTAGAAAAAATAATGAGATAGAGTATTTAAGGCCGGATTCAAAGGCGCAGGTTTCTGTAAGATATGAAAACGGAGACCCACAGGAAGTTACCTCTGTAGTAATATCACATCAGACAGATGATGTTCCTTTTAATAAAATTGAGAAAGATTTTATAGAAGTAATAAATAATGAGCTTCAAGGTACAGGGCTTATTTCGAATAATACAGAATATTTTATAAATCCCACCGGAAAATTTATTATAGGCGGACCCCATGGTGATGCCGGTTTAACAGGGCGTAAAATAATTGTAGATACCTACGGCGGTGTTGCTTCCCACGGGGGCGGTGCTTTTTCAGGCAAGGATCCTTCCAAGGTTGACCGCTCAGCTGCTTACTACTCACGTTATGCTGCTAAAAATATTGTTGCAGCAGGTCTTGCCAGAAGGTGTGAAATTCAGCTCGCCTATGCAATAGGAGTGGCAAAGCCTCTTAGTATAAATGTAAATACTTATAATACAGGTAAAATAAGCGACACCAATCTCCAGAAAATACTTGAATCCCAGGAAATATTCGATTTCAGGCCTGCAGCTCTTATAGATGACCTGAATCTCAAGTATCCCAATGGCGAGTGGTGTTATCAGGATAGTGCATCCTATGGACATTTCGGCCGTGGGATCTTTCCATGGGAAAAAACAGATAAAGCTCAGGATCTTCTTGACGCAGCTTCAACATATATGAATTAAGAGGGTTTTTATGAGCAGTGAAGCAGAAAATGTAAATATAATAGGAATAGGCTCTCCTGTGGTCGATATGCTGGCCAGAGTTGAAGA
>JBNJDM010000187.1:0-2962 GCA_051744925.1 Thermodesulfobacteriota bacterium
ACATTGCTTCAGACAGTTCTGATGAAGATGATATAATAGATGAAACTGAAGAGCTTCTAAAGCTGGCAGATCTTCTTGCTGAATATAATTCTCCTGAAAACACTGAAGAAGTTCTTAATTTATGCCTTGAAAACATTGACAAAATATTTTCAGAAGATGACAAAACAGAACTTTTAAGAGATACTGCAAAAGTTTATGCAAAAATCAAATTAACAGATAAAGCTCTAAAGACTGCTGAAGCTATAAAATTTAAAGAACAGGAATTTGAAGTAATTACAGAAATAGCCAGACTTCATGCATTAAGAGATGATTTCCCGGAAATAACAGGGGTATCCATAGATTTTGACGGAGATGGTAAACCTTATTTTTACAGCCCGGAATTAACAAAAGAAGAGTTTCTTGAAACAGGACTTATACTTGATGACGACTCAGACGGCGACGGAACAAAAGATATTTATGATCAAACTCCTTTGTACAAAGATTAAAGTTTTAACAGCCTTTTTACTACTTGTAAGCTTTTCAGCCTATGCAGAAGAAGAAAATAAAATATTTCTTCCCGAGTTTACAGTTACAGAAACCGGGCAAATGGAAAATACAGGAAATTCTGAAATTTCAGGAGATCTTTTGGAAAAACTTCCTTTGTCCAACTCATCCATGACAGAAGTTTTAAAAATAAAACCTTCTGTAAGATTTTCCAATGAAGAAAACCAGGCTCTTGAAGGAGGCGAAATTCTTCCTGATGATATATCAATTTCAGGCGGAAGATTTTACGACAATAATTTTAATCTTGACGGATTAAGAATAGACAGTTTTTTGGATCCTGCTTCAGGCAATCCAAAATCTGTAACCGAAGTTCCGGGATATTCTACAAAAATATTTCCGGATCTTAATATTATAAAATCTCTAAAAATCTATGAAAACGACATACCTGCAAAGTACGGGGCTTTTACAGGAGGGGTGGTTTCTGCAGAAACAAAAAAGCCCTCGGACAAATTCAAAGGAGAATTAAAATTTTTAACTACAAGATCAGAATGGACAAGTTTTAATTTAAAAGGCTCATTTGAGCATGAATTTGAAAATTCCAGATCCGAACGAATGCAGCCTGATTTTGAAAAATACAATACCTCTTTATATGCTGAAGGTCCTGTAACAAAAAACAGCGGATATATTTTCAGCTACAGAAACAACTATTCCCAGATTCCTTTATATCACCTCGATTCTGTAAAAAATCAGGAAAGGGAGATGAATTCTTTATTTTTTAAATTTAATCATGATGAATTCATAGGAAAATCAAGCTCTGCCTCATTGTCATACACTCCTTACCAGGCAAATTATTTTATGCCGGATGCCATTAATTCAGATTATACATTAAACGGAGGAGGACTTAACCTGAGTGCAGAAAACTCATTTGAGCTAAAAAACTCGGATCTTTCTGTAAAAAGTTCATTCAGCCAAAGCAGATATGACAGAGAGGCAAACAAAAACTGGTATAAATGGAGCGCAACAGGATCTAAAGACTGGGGACTCCTTACAGATTCAAACACAAGTAAAGAAGGCGGTTTCGGAGATATAGAAAAACAGGAAAATACATTTAATCTGACAACCGAGATTGAATACTATAAGTCAAATCTTTTTAAAAATATATTCCACAGACCTTCGGCAGGAGTCTTTTATACTTATGTCACAGGCGAAGAAACAAGAAAAAATACAACATATGTTTATTCTTCACCTGTAACAGACAATCCTTATTTTACAGCTTCTGTTAATGATGAAGGCTCTGTTGTCCCCGGAGAGCAGTATTTTTCAAAAAGACTTGTATATTTCCCTTATTCAGGCAGGCAGGATCTTAATTATTACGGGTTCTATCTTGAAGATATTTTTTATTTCAAAAGATTCTCCCTTAGAACAGGTATAAGAATATCAAGAGATGACTTTCTTGAAAATCTTAATACAGCTCCCAGAATTACAGCCTCATACAATTTCTTCGGAAACGGTGCATTAAGTTTTCACTCAGGATACAACAGGTATTACGGGCACAGTTTTTTGCAGCACAAGCTAAGAGAAGCAAGAGGAAAAACCTACAAAATCGAATGGAGATCAACAGACTTAAACCAACTTACCCCATGGACAGAAGATATTGACAGTCCTGATAAAATATACAGATATTCAGATCTTAAAACACCTTATGCAGACGAATACTCAACAGGATTAAAAGCAGATATTTTTAATACAAGCTTTCATTTAAAATATATAAAAAAATACTTTGAAGATGAATTTGCAACAGGTTACGGATCTGATGAAAAAGGTCTTACTATTTATGAATACAACAATTCAGCCAGTTCAGAATATGAGAGTGTAAGTTTTTCTGTTGAAAAGAAAAAAAAGAACAACTATGCAGTTTTATTTAATGTTTCATGGCAGGACAGAGTCTCTTTTACAGATACATATAACTCAACTTCAGATGAAGAAACAGCTTCCGAGCTTGTATATTATGAAGGTGAAGTTATTTTCAAGGATAAAATGCCTGCTTCTGACTACAACCAGCCTGTTACAGCAAACCTTATACTTTATAAAAGGCTTTTTACAGACCTGGATTTAACTCTCAGCGCAAAATATGTTAAAAATTATCAAATAATTACTCCGACCGGAGATTACCACGAAATAACAACAAGCAGCAAAATAAACCCTGTCACAGGTGAGACTTATACAGAAGATATTCCTGTGTATGAAAACAGAGAAAAAGACAATCTTCTTTCCTTTAATCTTAGAAGTGAAATCCCTGTTTTAAAACACAAAAGATACAAGGCAAAACTCCTTTTTAATATTATGAATATATTTAACAACACAAACTCTGAGTCTTCGCTTTCTTCAATACCTGTTTCAGGCAGGCAGTTTTTTGCCGGCATGAAATTTGTCTTTTAAACTGTAGTTATTCAGCCACATTTTTTTGAATCTCACGGAG
>JBNJDM010000188.1:0-2777 GCA_051744925.1 Thermodesulfobacteriota bacterium
TTTAAATGCTTGCCTGAACATCCTGTAAAAACAGCAATCACAAGAATAAGCAGCAAAGCCGGGTATCCGGGTTTAATTTTCATATTTTCCTCTTTTTTAGGTATGAGTTTTTATTTCAGGCTTGCTTTAAGGAAAACATATATAAGATCGAAAAGATAGTATTTAGTTGCTGAACAAAAACTGATTTTTTTTGTGTCTCAGCTGTCCAAACTGTATATATAAACTTATAATAACAGAAAAAACTGTGCTCTAAGTATATTTATAAAACTGTACCTGTTTTTTACAGATAAAAAAGGCTAAGTTGAGTTATGGAAAAAATAAATCTGCAAAAATTAAATAAAGCCCCTTTGTATGAAAATGTTGAATCTGTAATTTCAGAATCAATAGAAAATAAAACATTCAGGCCGGGGGATAAATTACCATCCATCAGGAGATTGAGTAAGCAGCTTAAAGTAAGTATAAGCACAGTAAAAACAGCCTATACACATCTTGAGGATAAAAAAATTATTGAAGCAAGGCCGCAGTCAGGATTTTATGTATGCTCAAAACTACCTGAAATTCCGGATGAACCGGAAATCAGAGAGCCTGAAGTCAATCCCCTTGATATTACAAAAGGGGAGCTTGTTATGAAGATAATGAGGGATGTTCTTGATCCTAAAAAAATTCAGTTTGGCGCGGCAATTCCTGATCCAAAACTGATCCCTGCTGCAAAATTAAGCAAAATGATCGGAACTGAGGCTAAAAGATATGCAGATGAATCAGCACAATATGCAATGCCTCCGGGATTAAAACGTTTAAGAGTTCAGATTGCCAAAAGACTTTTAAAAACAGGGTGTGCTGTAAATCCTGATGAAATTGTAATCACAGACGGAGCAACAGAAGCTGTTTTTCTCGCACTTAGAACCCTTTGCAGGCCAGGTGACACACTTGCTGTTGGCACCCCGCTTTATTTTAATTTTTTAAGAATGATTCAGGAGCTTAATCTTAATGTAATCGAAATTCCTTCTTCTCCAAGGGAAGGATTAAGTATTGAGGCTCTTTCAATGGCTCTTGAACAAAACTCAATAAGTGCATGTCTTATTATTGCAAACGTGAATAATCCGCTTGGAGTTACCTTGTCTGATCAAAGGAAAATGGAGCTTGTAAATCTTTTAAATGAACACAATGTTCCTCTTATTGAAGACGATATTAATGGAGATCTTTTCTTTGATGATGAAAGACCCTCTGTTTGCAGGGCATGGGACACAAACAACAATGTTATTTTATGTTCCTCTTTTTCCAAAACCATAGCTCCCGGATACAGGGTCGGCTGGATAGTTCCAGGTAAGTATCAGAAAAAAATTGAACAGCTTAAAATGATAACAAATATTGCATCAGCATCACCGACCCAGCTTGCAGTTGCTGAATTTCTCATGAACGGAGGATATGACCATCATTTAAGGTCTATAAGAAGGACATACTCTGCAAAAACAGCTCAGATGGCCGAAGCTGCAGGAGAATTTTTTCCTGAAGGAACTAAAGTAACAAGACCCGACGGTGGCTTTATTTTATGGGTTGAATTTCCTCCGGGAACAGATTCAATGAATCTTTATACAAAATGCTGGGAAAAAAATATCTCCATTGCTCCGGGTTCTATTTTTTCCACAACAGACCGGTTCAGAAACTGCATAAGACTAAATGCTGCTTTCTGGTCTGAAGACAAAAGAGAAATAATGCAAAAAATCGGGAAATCAGCGCATGAATGCCTGTGATACCTGAAGTATATTAATCGGCAGAAAAAAAGGCGGTTTTTTTAGTCCGTCTATTAAAAAAACAGTGTAAAACCGGAAAGATTTATAAAATGAAAAATATTTTCTTCTATGTAATGACAGTTCTGATCTGGGGTTCAACCTGGATTGCAATTAAATACCAGATCGATTCTGCAGACCCTATGGTCTCAGTTGCATACAGATTTATACTTGCATCTGTAATACTTATTGCCTGGTGCAAGCTTTTTAAGCTTAATCTTAAGTTTAAAAAAACAGAATATATTTACATGGCACTGCAGGGGACAACTCTTTTCGGGTTTAACTATCTTTTTATATATTCAGGCGAGCTTTATCTTACAAGCGGTCTTGCTGCAATTTTATTTTCAACAATACTTATAATGAATGTTATAAACGGATTTATTTTTCTTGGAACTCCCATTGATAAAAAAATAATAGCAGGAGCTTTTCTGGGATTAACAGGCATTGTTCTTGTTTTCAGGCCTGAAATTGCCTCTTTTTCTGCTGATATAAACGGAATTACAGGTATTTTTATGGTGCTTGCAGGGACTCTACTTGCCTCTTTTGGTAATATTTTATCTGCCCGAAACCAGACAAGAAACCTCCCCGTAGTTCAGACAAACGCCATTGGGATGGGATTTGGCGGACTTACCATGCTTATCCTTGCCATCGCTCTTAATAAAGAAATCGGGCTTGTAACTACAGGATCATACCTTGGAGCCTTGGTGTATCTTGCAGTATTCGGATCGATTGCAGGTTTTGGATTCTATCTTTCACTTGTAGGAAGAATAGGACCGGGAAGAGCTGCATATTCAACACTTGTATTTCCTCTTGTTGCACTTGCAATTTCTACTTTCTGGGAAGGATACATCTGGACTCTTTCTTCTGTAACAGGAATGATTCTTATTCTTGCAGGAAATCTTATTATAATTAAAAGAAAACAGGTTCATATGCCCGAAACTGAAAAAGTTTCTGCACCTGATAAAACCCCGGAAGCCGGTGCCGCTGTAT
>JBNJDM010000189.1:0-2753 GCA_051744925.1 Thermodesulfobacteriota bacterium
CTTTTTCAGTAATTTCTGGTTCAGAATCGGCCCCGGAAATTTGTTCAGATTCTCTTTCTTTTTTTGTCTCTGAATCAGGTATTTCAGCTTCAGGTTCTTCTTTTATGCTCTCAGGGGCTTCAGCTTCAGGTTCTTCTTTTTCGTCCTTTGAATCCGGCTTGCCAAAAACAGATTTTACATTCATTTTTTTTAGACCGTCGTCAGAACTCAGGGACTGCCTCGATTTTCTAAGCTGGCTCAGCCTTTCTTTCAATGCTTTGCTGCTTACCCCTGCTGACTCTTTTGGAGCTTCTTTTTTTAAAGCTTTTACAGCATCTTCAGATACAGATTTTTTACCAGCACTCCTTGACCTAAGAGTCTGATAAAACACCTCTTTTCCTTCTGCCAGACTTTTTCTGTCTGAATATACTTCATCTATGGTCTGAACAAGATAAGCTACAAAATTTATTCCAGTCATTCCGGGAAAAATGTTATTTATAAAATTTACTATTTTAAAAGCTGTTTCAGATGGCCTGACATCTTTATCTGTGGAATTTATAAACCCAAAAGATATAAGATCTTCAATTGTATCAAAAATTATTCTGTCGACACCTACACCTACAGTTTCAATATCATCAATAAAAGAATCTTTTGTATATCTTTCAGGCGGAGACTCTGGAAAATCCTGAATCTCCTTTTCCCGTTCCACAAGAAGTATAAGACATGAAATAACCGGAATATTAAGGCTAAGCCCGGATGGTAAAGCTGAAAGATCCATTACTTCCCTGAAATACTGCCTGAGGGTTTTATCGAATTCAGTTCTGAAATAAAAAAACTCTGAATCTTTTGGAGCTGTCATAATAATATTATCCTGAATTTAATATTGAGGAAAAATTTTTCTCACCAAATCTGAAAAATCTTTTATAAATCATTACTCTTCGTTATTTATTTCATCTATCATTCCTGAAATATCTGAACCTGAATCATTTTCAGCCTTTCTTTCAGGAAGATCATCAGCTAAAGCTTCTGTTTCTTCTTCATTTTCATCACCGAATTCTTCATTTTCTCCGGTTTCATCTTCTGAACCTGCTGCAGAAATGTCAATACAATCACCAAGACGATCAAAAAGTACAGACAAAGTTATCTTAACATCAAAGTTTAATTTATAGGCAATTTTACTGCCGTGAACAACAATATCACCATTATTGAAATCTACATCTTCCTGAAGTTTTATATTATGCTTTTCTTTTAATTTCTGTTCAATTACTTCCCAGTCCAGCTCTGCAATAATAGAATCAAGGAGCTCTTTTTCACCTACTTCTATTGAATCTTTGTTTGCTATCTTCATTTATTTTCTCCCTGTTTAATTAAAAGTTCAGCAAAATTAAAAAAACCTTGCGCCGGCATACTTATTATATCGTTTGTAATACTAAAATACTTATTTTTTTCTAAATCAAGCATACTGCTGTAAGGGATTACAGAATCAAGAACAAAAGTTTTAAACAGATAAAAAGACTGTTTTTTAAAAACCTTATTAAGCCTTGAATTTTTATCTGCTTTATTAATAAGAAAACCTGCTGATTGAGAATTTATGATTTTATCTTTTTTCAGCCACTCAAGTTTTGCTAATAATGGCACAAGGCTGTCAAAAGCTTCTTCATCTGTTTCAAGTGGTATTATATACTTATCAGCAAGAAAAGTAAAAAAATCTATATCTCCGGCAAGTGAACTTTTTGTATCAGCAATGATATAATCGTATTTTTTTTTAAGATATTTTTTTAATTCAATAATAAGATTTCGGTCTTTTTCTTCTTCAGGATCAAAAGCTTCTGTATCAAATGCAAGAACATCAAAATCAGGTATAAAACCTTGATAAAGACTACACGGCAAATCACTTAAAATACCTGAGTCATCTTTTTTTTCAGTGGTATAAGCTTCGGTTATAAAGCTAAGGGCATCATTACCCGCATCTGCCATATAAAGACTTTTTTTCCCAAACATTGATAAAGCAACAGCAAGATTAAAGGAAATTATAGTTTTGCCGCTCTTATCATTATGGTTTATAATAGAAAAAATAGAATTCATTGCTGATCCGTTAATATTTTAAAAAATAAGGAACACATCCTTTGGCATCAACCAATATTACTTTAGAAGGCATTGATCAGGCTGTTAATTCTCTCAGCTATATCGGCAGATCTTCTCCCAAGGCAAAACTGATTAAGTTAATCAGATCCTACTACAAAACTACTGAAGATTTAAGTAAAATTCAAAGTATTCCTTTAGAAATATTGGTTTCCCATGTCTGGGATATTCCAAAAGAAGAATCCACTAAAATCAATTCAAGAAAAAAAAATGCCCTGAGCGTCAGGAATACTATAAACAAAGATCTTCAGAAACTCTTTGAATCAGGACGTAATCCTGAAGGAATTAGAATAAGTGAAAACAATACTTTTTCAATGTCTGACAATGCAAGGGAAAAGCTTTTATCATCTTTTACAGAAAGCTTTTCAGAAGGAAATGAAGTATCACTTTCACAGATATCCGAGGTTTTAAACACCATAAAAGAGTTCCTCCAGAAATCAAGAGAACAAAACGACTCGGAAGACAAATCACAATTTGAAACAATTCAGTCGCTTTTATCTGATATAGAAAAAAATTTTTCAGATTCACAAACAGATGACCAGGAAAATGATAAAGAACAAAGTCCATCTGAAGATCAGGATAAAAAAAACACTGCTGAAGTTGAACTTGGAGAAGACGAAGAACTTGAAATA
>JBNJDM010000190.1:0-2692 GCA_051744925.1 Thermodesulfobacteriota bacterium
GGAAGGGGAGGGCTTGGTGCTGTTATGGGATCAAAAAATATCAAATATATTGTAATTGATCCAAAAGATTCCAAATCTGTATATGTAAAAGATCCTGAAAAATTTAAAGAAGCTGCAAAAAAATTTGCAAAAACCCTTACTGATCATCCTGTAAGCGGAGAAGGGCTTCCCACATACGGAACAAACGTACTTACAAATGTTCTTCATGAAGCTGGAGGTCTGCCCACAAAAAACTTCAGCTCAGGTCAGTTTGAAGGTCATGAAGCAATTTCCGGCGAAAAAATGAATGAACTTATAGAAAAAAGGGGCGGCAAGGTTAAGCACAACTGCCATGCAGGGTGCGTAATCAACTGTTCCCAGGTGTATAATGACAAAGACGGTAAGTATGTCACATCCGGTTTTGAATATGAAACAATATGGGCAAACGGAGCAAACTGCGGTATTGATGATATAGATGCTCTTGCATACGCAGATCATTTAATGGACGACATAGGCATAGATACAATTGAAATCGGAGCAGCTGTTGCTGTTGCAATGGAAGCAGGTGTTCTTGAATTCGGAGATGCAAAAGGTCTTGTGAATATATTAGAAAACGAGATTGCAAAAGGGACTCCACTTGGCAGAATAATCGGAGCAGGTGCAGAAACCACAGGCAGAGTTTATGGTGTTACAAGGGTTCCTGTGGTAAAAGGCCAGGCTATGCCTGCATATGATCCAAGGGCAGTAAAAGGTATGGGCGTAACCTATGCAACATCTACCATGGGAGCAGATCACACAGCAGGTTATTGTGTAACTTCAAATATTCTTAATGTCGGCGGAGCCTCAGATCCTTTGAAAAAAGACGGTCAGGTTGAGCTTTCAAGAAATCTCCAGATTGCAACTGCTTCACTTGATACAGCAGGACTTTGTATTTTCACTGCATTTGCAATTTTAGACAATGACAAGGCAATGGAAGCAATTGTTGATATGCTTAATGCAAGGTTTGGCACAGCACTTTCTGCAGATGACATAATGGATATAGGAGCATCAGTTTTAAAAACCGAAAGAGAGTTTAATCAAAAAGCAGGTTTTACTGAAAAAGACGACAGACTCCCCGAGTTTTTTGCTGATGAAAAATTTCCTCCCCATAATATAGTATGGGATTTTACTGACCAGGAGATTGATGAGTTCTGGAATTTTTAGTTTATGAATATTACTGTTAAGCTTTTTGCACAGTTCAGAAAAAACAGGTTTAATATAAAGGAGATGGCAGTACCTGAAGGTACTGCTGTTTCCGATATTTTAGACATGCTTGAAATTGATTATGAAAAAACAGGGGTAATTTTTGTCAATGGCAAGCGCGCAGGAACAGATAATATTCTTACAGAAAAAGACTCCCTTTCTGTTTTTCCGAAAATAGGCGGGGGCTGATATGGATAAGTCAGAAACTGATATAATTTCACAGTTATCTGAAAATGGATTTGTTTCTATAAAGTCTGCAGGAAAAATAGCACAGGAACTTAATCTTTCTTTAAGAGAAACAGAAAACCTTATTCTTTCCAATGGCTTTATCCCTTTAAAATATAAAAAAAACAGCTTTACTTCAGATGATCAGAAAAGACTTTTTAATTCTAAAATTCTTATTGCAGGCTGCGGAGCTACAGGTCAGGTTTTTGCCCAGAGTTATGCAAGACTTGGTATAGGTAGTATAATATTTTTTGATCCAGACAGTTTTGAAGATACCAATTTAAACAGACAGTTTTTTTCAAACGAATCAAATCTTAATGCATCAAAAGCAGCCGAAACTTCAAAAGAACTGAAAAATATAAATTCATCTGTAAATATAAAATTTTATGAAACAAGAATTGAATCAGATGATTTTGTAAACTGTCTTGAAAATGCAGATCTTGCAGTTGATGCTCTTGATAATTTCAAATCAAGACTTTACCTTGAAAAAATCTGCAGGAAAAAAGAAAAAAAATTTATTCATACTGCAATAAGCGGATGGTGCGGTCAGGCAAAAATTGTATATCCGGGTGAAGATTTTTTACTAAAAACTTTTGGAGATAAAACAGATAACTCCCAGGAGGAGAGCAACAATCTTTTTGCTGCTGTAATGACTTTATCCGGCATAGTAACTTCCTTGACTTTAAAAATTCTTTTAAACAAAGAACAAGATTCAGGCAGAAATTTTATTTTTTTTGATCTTGAGCATTTTGACTTTATTTCAGAACAGGACTGATATGGGAAAAGCAAATTTTAAAGCAGGTTTTTTGGGTGATTCTATATTTAACGGTTATATGACAGGTTATGAATCAAAATGCTGGAGAGTTTTTGAAAAAGAATCCCGGGTTCAGGCAATATCTTCAGGTTATGAAAATCCACTCGGTTTTCCCGGAGCAGGAATTTTTGATTTGATAAGTCTTTCAGATACTCTTTTTGTAAGATATCAGCCTGATATTATTTTTTTATGCATAGGAGCAAATCATTTTGATTCCTACGGAAATTTAATGTGGCCGTACGGAACAGATACGAGTTCTTTTTTAAATGCATATTATGATCTTTTTGAAAAGCTGAGAAAACAAAGTTTTGAAGTAGTCTGGGCAGGTATTCCGCCTCTGGAGCAATGCGGCATAAATCAGGAAAAGTCCATTGAATGGGGATATAAAATTAAAAATATTGCAGATGAGTTTAATTTTAAATCTGCTTTTTT
>JBNJDM010000191.1:0-2662 GCA_051744925.1 Thermodesulfobacteriota bacterium
AATTGATGTGGGAGGAACCCATACCGACGGTGTTCTTCTTTCAGACAAAAAAACATTTAAAAGTATTAAAATACCTACTGAAAAAGACAACCTGTACAAATCTGTAATATCTGCTTTAGACGAATTAATTAAAGATATTAATCCTGCAGGGATTAAAAGAACAGTTCTGAGCACAACACTTACTACAAATACTGTGGTTCAGAAAAAAACCTCACCTGCCGCACTTGTAGTATCAGCAGGTCCCGGGATTGATCCTGAAAATTTCAGGATTGGCGATTATTACAAGATAGTAAAAGGGGCTCTTGACCACAGAGGAAGAGAAATAATACCGGTTGATGAAAAAGAGTTAAGACAGACAGCAGAAGATATTAAAAAACTCGGGATTAAAAATATCGCTGTAGTATCAAAATTTTCTCCGAGAAATCCTGATCATGAAAATTTTCAGGAAAAAATACTTTCATACTATTTTGATAATATATTCAAGGGACAAAATGTCTCAGGAAATCTTAATTTTCCTGCAAGAATAAACACTACATGGCTAAACGCCTCTGTTCACGATTCGTATAAAAACTTTTTTGAATCAGTCAGCAAAAGTTTTGTTGATAGAGGTATTAAAACTCCTGTGCATATACTTAAAGCTGACGGTGGAACAATGCCTCTTTATGACTCCATAAACTTTCCTGCACAAACAATATTTTCCGGTCCTGCCGCAAGTGTTATGGGTGCTGTCCCCTCTGCAAATAAAAATAATGACACAGTTATCCTTGATATAGGAGGAACAACAACTGATATAGCAGTTCTTGTAAAAGGAGTCCCTGTAATTGCAAGTGACGGCATAAAAATTAACGGCATGAAAACTCTTATAAGGGCTGTGGAAACAAAATCAATAGGAGCAGGAGGAGACAGTTTTGTCAGAGAAGAAAACGGCGAAATACTTATAGGCCCGGAAAGAAAAGGTCCTGCAATGGCTTTTGGAGGTGATCACCTTACTGTAACTGATGCTTTTGTATTTCTTGGCGATATAAATGAAGGCGATTTTGATAAAGCTGAAAAAGGAATCAAAGCTCTGGCTGAAAAAACAGGACAGGATATAAAAACTACTGCTGAATTAATTGCAGATAAAGCTTCACGTAAAATTGCATCAGCATTTAATAATCTTGTTGCAGAAATTAATAACAAACCTGTTTATACTCTCCATGATTTTCTTGAAGGCTATGTTGTCAAACCTCAGTCAATACTTGTACTGGGCGGCCCTGCAGAAGTTTTCGCTCCAAGAATTGAAAAACTTTCACAAATAAAAACAGATGTTGTGCCTGAATATCCTGTTGCAAATGCAAAAGGTGCGGCAATGGCAAAACCTACATGTTCTGTAACTCTTTTTGCAGATACCTCCAGAAGACAAACTTATGCTCCAGGCGAAGATTTCATGCAAAAAACAGGATCAAACTATACAAGGGAAGATGCATACAGCGACTGCAGAAAACTTTTATATGCAAAAGCTGAAAAAATGGGTGCTGATATGAAAAACATTGAGGTTGAAACACTTGAAGATCTTTCATTTAATATGATCAGAGGATTCAGGTCATCAGGTAAAAACATACGAATTACTCTTCAGATCAAACCCGGACTTATAGTTTAGTACAAAAAGGAGATTAATATGCTTAAAGCTTTAAATAAAACAGGCCTTGTTTTCTTCCCTGCTTTTGACTGGGCAATAGATCCTACTCATCCTGAAAGAGAAGAAAGACTTTTATATACAAAAGATCAGGTATTTGAAGAAGGTTTGATGGATATCGAGGGTATCACGGAATTCAAACCTGCAGATATTACTCATACAGATATAAACAGAACACATTTTTGTGTTCCTGACATAGAAACAGTAACAACAAACTCCCACTTCATCAGTGCAGGTGGAGCCAAAATAATTGCTGAAAAATTTGCAAACAAAGAAATAGACAAAGGCTTTGCCCTGGTAAGACCTCCCGGACATCATGCAATGAGAGTGGTTCACGGAGGACGGGGATTTTGCAACATTAATATTGAAGCAATTATGATAGAATACCTGAGAAAAAATTATAATTATAAAAAAATTGCTGTTGTAGATACAGACTGCCACCATGGCGACGGAACCCAGGATATATTCTGGCATGATCCTGATGTTTTATTTATATCTCTTCATCAGGACGGGCGAACACTCTATCCCGGTTCAGGCTTCACAGATGAACTAGGAGGGCCTAATGCCTGCGGATACAATTTAAATATTCCGCTTCCGCCCAATACATCTGAAGAAGGCTATCTTTATACAATAGAAAATACTGTACTGCCAATACTTGAAGAATTTCAGCCTGCGATAATTATAAATTCAGCAGGTCAGGACAATCACTACACCGACCCTCTTACAAACATGAATTTTACTGCACAGGGATATGCAAAACTTACATCTCTTTTAAATCCTGATATTGCGGTTCTTGAGGGCGGTTATTCAATTGAAGAGGCACTGCCGTATGTAAATGCAGGTATTATTCTTTCAATGGCAGGTCTTGATTACTCAAAAGTTAAAGAGCCTGATTACAACCCTGAAAGAATAAAAGAAACTCCTGAAATAATGAATCATATAAAAAATGTATGTGACCGGGTTAAAACTTTATGGGATTCAAGAGAT
>JBNJDM010000192.1:0-2631 GCA_051744925.1 Thermodesulfobacteriota bacterium
AAAATTTTGGGGGTGATTTTAGAAAAACTGACTTTTTGTTCATTTATATCCAGGGTTAAAATTTAATCTTTAAAATACTGAGATATTCTAAAGATTAAATTTTGTTCCTTAAATGAACAAAAAAGTCTGTTTTTCGGTCATAACTATTTATATCTGGTTATAACCCAAATAAAGGACTGAACATCTATCATATCCCTTGGCTCAAGTCCGTACTCAGTAAGCTGAAGCTTAAGATAATTTGAAAAGTCTATTACAAGCTTATATGTGAGATAATTAAGCTCTGGCGAGTAATTTATTTCATAACCGCATAATTCAGAAGTACTTTTTAAGATAGCAGGTTTTATAAACATTGCATTATCTATATAGAGTAAAAACTGAAAATATGTTGCAATTGTCCATTTATCGGCTTCATAGCGTTTCAGGAGATCAGTGTATGCAGTAAATCTTGATTCATAATCTCTGTTTTCATCATCTGAGTGTAAAAGCTCATAAAGACTTTTTGAATACAGTTCTGCAAATTTTTCGTCCTGTAATGCTTTTTTGATCTTAATTTTTTCCTGGGGAAAAATAAGATTTGTTTTATTTATAAGCTTTAAAAATATATCTGAAAGTTCTTGATATGCACCTTTTTCAAGATACTCTGAAAAATTTTGTTGATTCAGATATTCAACCGCAAGTTTATGAGCTTCAAGCTTATAAGTTCTTTCTTTTTCAAGATACTGGTCTTCGTAAAATCCTTTGGGAAAAACACTGTAAAAAAATTCAACTGCCTTGTTAAATCCTGCAAACTTTTTTGAAACTTCTTTATCAGACTGTAGTCTGTTAAGCAAAAGATAGCTGTGCTTTTTCTCTTTTTTAATTTTATTCAATTTAAAATCAAAAGATATATTTCTCTGACCTCCGTTTTCAAAAAACACCTTTACTGAATTCTGACTGGTGCTTTTGAGTACTACTCCGTCACCCCATTCTTTTTTGGCGGGATGCCTTACTAACTGACCTCTTCTGTATATCATACTCTCTCCGTTTATAGATTCAAAAACCATAATAGTCTGATTTAATAATCATAGCCACCATTTTTTATCTAAATATATAGATTGATGTTGTATAAAGATTTAACAAAATCTTCTAAAAAGCCTTTGAATAATACCTGAAAGAGAATAAAAAGGTCAAAAAGATAAACAAAAAAAATTTCGAAACAAAAGCTCAGACCTTTACCCACAGAAACTTGAATTACGTTTACAGGCCGAAACTCTGCCTTATACACTTTTTGCCGCTAATTTGAGCTAACAGGGGTTTTTAACATAGCCCTGAAAATCCCGGGAGCCAGTTAAATATGAAATTATTATTAATACGCCGTACCTTCGGCACTATAAAAAAACAATCATACCGGTGGTTAAAACCACCGGCTGTAATACATTTCCCTTTCAGGGAAACCTCACAGTATTAATGCTGCCGGGCTTTAGTTAAAAAACGATTATATCAGCGTTTATTCTCTTAATTAGCGGCAAAAATATTACGGTTAAGTTCAGAATAAAAGCTCAAAAACCTTATAAAAACAGTTAAGATGTTAAGCTAAAAATGATGAACCCATCTTAAATTAGCTCTGAAACCTTCGGGTCTGTTTTTGGCATTTGTTTCAAAGTATGAATTAACAAACAAATGATTCTCCTTTGAAAAATGATAAACCAGTCCCGGTCCTGCTGCAAAAACCTGTTCCTTTGAATTATCTAAATTTTCACCATCAGCTTCGGTCTCTGTTAACTGCTTTAACCAGTATCCGTTTATACCTGCTCTTAATCTTTTTGGAAGAACTTCATATGCAAGTGCAAAATTTGCATGAACAGCCTGACCTGCCTGCTTATCTTTATATCCGGCAACATCATCATTTTCAGCATTCCAGAGATAATGAATTCTTGCAGAGCCTGTTAATTTTTTACTGAAAAAGAAAGTTCCTGCCCAGTAAGGATTAAATGAAAAATATCCGCTTCCGGGATTTAACTGTTTATTTTTGTCATATTTTCCTGTGGGAAGAATAAACTGGAGCTCTACTCTTTGCATGAATTTCGGTCCGTTTTTACCCATTACAGGATCCCACTGAAGAAAAGGACCTACAAGAATATCACCGACTCCGGAACCGTTATCCTGAGGAAAACCAGGCTTGTTAGTACCGTAAGACATATCAAGAGAAACTGTTGGAATAATAACATCTATTCCCGGCCTTGCTCCGCTTATAATCTCTTTGTCAGACTGATAAATAAACTGGGTAAGTCCTATCCATGCATCAAGATCTTCATCAGCAAAAGAAGGAAGGGCGTCATCTCCGTTTCCATTTGTAAGCTTGTCAGAATTCCAGTATTGAACATACTGAGAAAAATAAAGTCCTGGACCTGAAGGAGGGCCTCCGTCAAGAAAGCTTGTAAAACCAAGATTCACAGACGGAAGGGCATATGCTGAGCCGGTTCCTGAAACGCCTGAAAGAACAAGAAATACAGCAAAAAAGAGATATAATTTTTTAAACATAATAAAGCTCCTGAAGAAGAAGTTATAAACAAAAACTGCAAAGTTTTAAGTTAATTTTTCAGGACTTTATCAGATTGAAATATAATGGCAAACTTTGACAATGGTTAATAT
>JBNJDM010000193.1:0-2590 GCA_051744925.1 Thermodesulfobacteriota bacterium
TAAAAAATCTATATTTTCAAATTCAGAAGTTTTATTTTTCTGTTTTTGCTTTTTTATATAAAAAATCAATGCTGAAACTGCTGCAATAAAAACTGCTGCTGCTAATATATATAAAAAATATCCGCTTTGAGATGAAAACTCTGCTGTTGGTTTTATATCAGCCATCTGCTCTGAAAGCTTTTGCATATAACTTTTATCCATTGGCTTTTTGAACTCTTTTATGTCTGTATCTGAAATAATTTATCAAAAAATCTGCTGAAGACTGATCAGTGTATAGTTTTAAAAAATCTATATTATTTTTTTTAAAAAAATTATTAAGCAAAACTTCAAATTCAAAACCTTTTTTCTTAAATCTTTTTTTTATTTTTTCAGATCCTGAATCAAAAATATAGTTTTTACCTGTTTCCGGATCAGAAAAGTATGCTGCTCCCTTTGCAGGAAGATTAAAATCATTTCTGTCTCTTATCTGAACAGCTATAATTTCATTTATCCGCTTTAATTTTTTCAGTTCTTTTTCAAAAGGAGGAGAAATAAAATCTGATATAAGAATACAAACTGTTCTTTTTCTGGAAACTTTGCCAAAATATTCAAGTGCAGCTGAAATATCTGTTTTTAAACCCTTTGTTTTTTCAAATGTATATATTTCTTTAATGAGACGCCATACATGGGACGGTCCTTTTCCCGGAGGAATATAACAATCAATCTTGTCAGTAAAAAGGATAAGCCCGGCTTTATCATTGTTTTTTACAGCTGTATATGCAGCAACAGCAGCAAGTTCTGCAGCTTTTTCAATTTTTGTAGATTTATTTGTTCCAAAAAGTCCTGAAGAACTCATATCTATCATTATCATTACAGAGACTTCCCTTTCTTCTCTGTAAACTTTAATATAAGGCTTTCCAATTCTTGCAGAAACTTTCCAGTCTATTTTTCTGACATCATCACCCGGCCTGTAGTCTCTGACTTCTTCAAACTCCATACCGGTTCCTCTGAAAACAGACCTGTACTGACCGGACATCAATGATCCGACCATAAGAGATGTTTTTATATGAAGCTTTTTTATCTTTTTTAATTCTTCTTTATTTATCATTTTCAGGGCACATCAATATTTCTTAAAATAACTGAAATAAGTTCTTCAGTTGTAATATCTTCAGCCTCTGCCTCATATGACAAAAGTATCCTGTGTCTTAAAACATCGTGTGCTACAGCTTTTATATCAGATGGAACCACGTAGCCTCTTTTGTTTAAAAAAGCTTTGGCTTTTGAAGCTGATGCAAGAAAAATAGTTGCCCTTGGAGAAGCCCCGAATCTTATGTATTCAGAAATTTCAGGGTTTAACTCCCGGGGATTTCTTGATGCGTCAACTATATCTACAATATATTTTTTAAGCTTTTCATCCATATAAACCTGGTAAACAAGATTTGAAAGCTCCTTAATATCGCTGTCTTTAAGAACAGGATTTATTGTCTCTTTTTTTTCAAATACAGCTTTATCAAGAATAAGCCTTTCTTCATCTTTATCAGGATAATCGATTTTAAGCTTAAGCATAAACCTGTCTACCTGTGCTTCAGGCAGAGGATATGTTCCTTCCTGTTCTATTGGATTTTGTGTTGCCAGAACCATAAAAGGAGAGGGAAGTATGTATGTTTCATCTCCAATTGTAACCTGATTTTCCTGCATTGCCTCAAGAAGAGCTGACTGAACTTTTGAAGGAGCACGGTTTATTTCATCTGCAAGAATAATATTGTTGAAAACAGGCCCTTTTTTAACTGTAAAGTCGCCTGTTTTTGGAAGATAAATTTCTGTTCCCACAATATCTGCAGGAAGAAGATCAGGTGTAAACTGAACTCTTTTGAAATTAAGGGAAACAGAATCTGCAAGAGCTTTTACAGAGCTTGTTTTTGCAAGACCCGGAACTCCTTCAAGCAGAACATGCTGACCAGTTATAAGAGATATAAGAAGACCGTCAATAAGATCAGACTGACCAACAAGCTGTTTTTTTATCTCTTTTTTTACATTGCCTGTAAGCTTAGCTGCTTCTACTATTTTTTCACCAATTTCATTCATAGAATAAATGCTTTCTTGTTTAACAGCATAAAAATTTTGTGAGCTGAAATTTATTTTTTCAGATATATTTTTTATCTGCTTATAACTGATTAAATATAAAATTCAAGCTGTATTCAGCTTTTTATGAGTTAAAAACATATGGATAATGACTTAAAAAAATTAATAATTTCTCAGGAAAAATCAAGAAAATAAAAAAGCCGTACAAAAAAATTCATGTACGGCTTAATAAAAATCTAAATTCTTTATAATAATCAGTGATGAAGATCAAAACCTTCAAGTTTAATAATACTTGCAAAATACACAGGGCAACCAATAATAATTCCGCCAAGAAAATAATTTGCACCAGCACCGCCAATTCCCTTTGAAATACCGATAAAAAGCAGTACTACTGAAAACCAGACAATAGCATTAAGAATTGTTGGTTTAATAGGCAAAAATTCCATAATATTCACTCCTCGTTAATATTAAATTTATTTTAAATCCAAAACTTATAACCAGACCTGGAAATCCAGGAAGATTGTTTTTT
>JBNJDM010000194.1:0-2535 GCA_051744925.1 Thermodesulfobacteriota bacterium
TTGAAGACTTATTCATTGAAATATATCCAAGAATAATTAATGGAAGAAGAACTATAACAATACCTCCTGACATGAGCTTAAAGCTTAGAGAGTTTTTTTTATTCATAATTGCTCCTTTAAATATTTTGAGGTCTGTAAAATTGGCTTAAAAAGAATTTGAGGTCTTTGAAAAGAAAATCGTTAAGCAAGTATTGGTTTTTTGATAATTATACATGTTATTATATACAATTATCAAAAATTAATCACGATTTTTTCAATGAACTCATAAACCAGTCAGCCGTCTTACAGCAGCGGCTGACAAAGATTTCTAAACTTTAAAGCGTCCAACCATGTTATTAAGATCTTCAGCAAGTTTTGAAAGATCACCTGAACTGGTCTTTACCTCTTCACTTCTTGCTGTCATATCTTCGGCAGAGGTATTAACCAAGGATATATCCTTTGCTATGTCCTGTGCCACAGAACTGTTCTGATTTACATTTTCGTTTACTTCCTGAATTCCGGTTGATGCCTGGTTGATATTTTCAGTAATCTCCTGAGTAGCAGTAGATTGCTCTTCAACTGCAGTTGCTATTGTAGTTACAATTTCATTTACATTATTTATAACATTACTGATTTCAGATATTCCATCCATTGTTTCAGAAGAACTCTGCTGAATATTTTCTATCTTATTTTTTATATCTCCGGAAGCGTCAGAAGTCTGGGAGGCAAGTTCTTTAATCTCATTTGCAACAACTGCAAAACCTTTTCCTGCTTCTCCGGCTCTTGCCGCCTCTATTGTAGCATTCAGGGCTAACAGATTAACCTGATCAGATATATCAGTTATTGTTTCAACAACTTTTCCTATTGCTTTTGCAGCTTCTCCAAGCTCATTTATTCTTCCGCTTGATTCTTCAACTTTTTTTACAGCATTTTCTGAAACTCCTCTTGCATCTTCTGCATTATGAGCAATTTCATTTATTGTTGTATTCATCTCTTCTGCTGCTGTTGCAACTGTATCTGCATTGGTACTTGACTGTTCCATGGCTGCAGAGACTGAATTCATATTTGCAGTCATTTCTTCTACTGCTGCAGATACATTATTTGATTTTTCTGAAGTTTCTTTTGCTCCGTCGGTCATCTGTTCTGAAATTGAAGATAACTCTGTTGAAGAAGAAGATAGAGTATCCACACCCTGTGTTATATCTTTTATCATAGTCTGAAGTTTGTCCATAAATGTATTAAATACCTGAGCAAGTTTACCAAGCTCGTCTTCAGTATTTACTTCAAGCCTCTGAGTCAGATCACCTTCGCCCTCTGAAATATCGGTAAGGCTTTTAATAACGCTGTTTACAGGTTTTATTATAACAATTTTTGAGAGATAATAAATTAGTCCTATTAACAGAGAGAGAAAAACAACAGATATCAAAATACTCACATTCCTCATTTTATGTACCCCTGCAAGCATTTTATTAGCAGGAGCATTTATAAGAATCGAGGCATACTCTCCTGTATTTCCTACTTTCATAGGAGTTACAGTCATAACAGAATCTTTTTTGTTTGTTTCAAGTTTACTATCAAGATGACCGATTTTATTTTTTTCTACCATGCGAACTATTTCATCTGAATAAACATCATCTAAATTTTTACCAATCATATTCTTATCAGGATGCGCGGCTATCATTCCTGAAGCAGTTACAAAAACAGCATAACCTGTTTCATAAGGTTTTATACCGGCAAAAAGATCTCCAATCTTTTCCATTGAAAAATCTACTCCTGTTACACCTATAGATTTTCCATTTACAATTATTGGAACACACACACTTACAAGTGTAATTTTTTTGCCGCCTACATTATACTCAACAGGATCCATAATTACTTCCTTTTGAGTATCCCTTGCCTTTGTATACCATTCTCCGGAAAGATCTCCGCATGCTTCAAGATGAATTCCTCCGGATCGATTCCAGTAAGGGGCAAATCTACCATCAGGCATATGCCCCGTTGCATCTTTATATTCAGAATCTTTACCGTCAAAAGCATCGGGTTCCCATACAGTCCAGATCCCAAGATAAGGATCATTTTTTTCAAGCATTCCTTCCATCATTGCAAGAATCTCTTCCCTTTCAGGAATCTTATTTTTTTCTTTCATGTTTTCTGTTGCATAAGCAAGTGACCTTGCTGTATCAAAAGCATTTTCTATGCTTAATTGTATCTCTTTTGAGTATGATGAAGCTCTTGCTTCTACAATTTTTAAAGCATCATTTTTTGATAATTCCGTAGACTTAAGAGTAATAAAGCTCACAGTTACAATAAATGACAGAGCTGCGGCAACTCCCAAAGAAACCATAAGCTTGAAAGTAAGCTTTCTTTTTTTAAACATAACTCCTCCTGAATCATTAATACTTATTTATTTTATAAACTTCTTTTATAACCCCTGAAATTATTTTTCTTACCTCTGAAGTATCTGTATATGATGAATCAATAACCAGTGTAGGTTTAAGTTTTAAGATTCTTCTGCCGGAATTTATTAAACCATCAAAATGCTTTATTATAAGCTTC